>JAUNEQ010000182.1 GCA_030525445.1 Coriobacteriia bacterium
ATTGTAGTACAAAGAACGCGATGATGGGGCTGATATCCACCATTCCCCCAATCGGAGGGATGATCTTCTGGAACGGAGCGAGGAACGGTTCCACGAGACGCGCGAGGAACGTCTTCACGTCGCGGACGACGCTGTTCACGTCGGGTATCCAGGAAAGGACGCAATACGCGAGGATGATCCACGCGTACAGGTCAACCAAGGTCAGAAGCACCCACTGCCAGCTCATGAAACCCCCTAGAGGACAATGCCCTGCGACCGGAGCGTGGTGCGCTCGGCTTCGGTGAGCCCCTGGCCGCGACAGATGACAAATACTTTCTCGGCAACGCAATCGACGCTCGCATCGAGCGCGCTCGCGACGCCGAACGAGAAATCGAGGACGCGCTTCACCAAATCACCCGGCGTGTTCACCAGGTTCAGCACCACTAGATCGCCCGTGCGCAGCGCGCGTGCGACGCTTTCCACATCGCCATAGCTCTGCGGCGCGACGATTTTCAGGCGACGCGTGGGGTTATGCGTGGTCGCACCGGCTCCCTGATACGAGGCATACGGGTCGTACGCACCCGGCTGGGACGGCTTGGAAACCTCGACCTGGGGAACCTCGGCGCCCGTCTCGTCAATTTGGGCGCCGCCAACCGATGCGAAATCGTATTCAGCCGCATGGCCCAGGTTCACCGACTCGCGGATGCGCGGACGATAGCCGTTGACGGAATAACGCGGGCTGCGTGCGCCAACGTGCTCAAGCGGATCGCGCATGAGGCGATCGGGCACGTAGGTGTTCACGCGCGCCTCGTCGAAGCTCAGCAGCGGCGGATGGTTGCGCGGGTTCGATTTCACCGGCGCCGACGCCTGACGCGTGCGGATCCCGCCGATCTCGGGGGCATCGTCGATGTCGTCATACGGGTCGTCGCCGTCGTAGCCGTACTCCCCGTAATCGGCGTAGTCGTTGTAGTCGCCGTAATCGTCGTACCCATAGTCGTCGTACCCATCTTGGTACTGGTCACGGTTGCGCGATCCGCCAAAACGGTTGCGAAGCCCTGACAGCGCCCCGCTTGCGCGGTCGGACAGGTCGGAGAACGTCGAATTCGCCATGTGCCTCTACTCCTGGTTCCTCCTGGTAAAACCGTCCATCCCGCAGCTTGAGCCCTAGTCTTCGGGAGGCTCGAACTCGTCGCTGAAGATGGCACGGCCTATCCGAACTATCGTAGCGCCATGCTTGATGGCGCACTGCCAATCTTCGCTCATGCCCATAGAAAGTTCAGAAAGAACCAGCTCACCGTGGTGCGGGAGAACGAGTCCATCGAGTTCGTTACGCAAAGCCGCCAAACCCGAAAACGTCTTCTCGGCCGTTTCCTCGTCGTAGCGGGGCGCCATGGTCATGAGCCCGCACACGCGGATGTGGTCATATGCGTCGGCCTCTTCGATGAACGCGCGCACGGCATGCGGCTCCAGGCCGCTCTTGCTCTCCTCGCCCGAAACGTTCACTTCCACGAGGATGTCCTGCACCTTGCCGGCGGCTTGCGCCGCAGCGTCGATCTTGGGCAGATGGCTGGCCTGGTACACGGAATGGATGAGCGTGGATGCGGGGACGATGTCCTTGATGCGGCGCGACTGGATGTTCCCGATGAAATGCCACTCCTCATTGGGGTATGCCGCCTGCTTCGGGACGATCTGGTCGGGCCGGTTCTCGCCGAAGGCGTGGCCGCCCGCAGCGATGGCCTCGGCCACCGCGGGCACATCGACGGTCTTCGAAACGGCGAGCAGCTTCACCTCCGCAGGGTCGCGCCCCACCGCTCGGCAAACCTCATCCACCTGCGCCCTCACATATGCATATCGTCTCGCGATGCCCATTTCGGCCTCCTGTCGTGCTGTTTTCGCATCGTTATACCACTGAATCGCCCAACCGGCCAAAGGGAAAACTCCCTTGGTCCATTCGCCCGGACTCCAGGTTAAACCACCGTTGGCACGGGATGTGCGACCCCCGGTGTCATCCCGAGCGAGCGAAGCGAGTCGAGGGACCTCCCGCAGGTCGAGGTTGGAACCAACCGACGCTTGCAGGAGGTCCCTCGGCTCCGCGGGCTGCGCCCGCTCCGCTCGGGATGACATCGGCGGCGAGCACCTGCCCCGAGAACTTATTGCGGGGACTGTCCCCGTGAGACACTTAGCCCCACATCCCGCGTCAACGGCGGTTTAACACAGAGCAGCGACCACATCTGACCGGCGTTCCGCCGAATCGCCACCCCCCGCGTTCGCCTGAGGCGTCAAGGGGGTTTGAGCAGCCGGAGTCGCCTCCCGCGCCGGCCGAGGAACGCGCCTCGGCCAACCGCGCGACCTAGACGGCGGCGCAGAGTGCGGCGTGGCGGCCGCACACGCCATGTTGGGCGCGATACGAGAACCAGTGGGCGTTATCGCACACCGTGCAGCGGCCCACATCCGCGATGCGCGCGGGATCGATCCCCGCCTTCGCCAGCTGCAGGTCCAAGGCACGGCCAAGGTCGACATGCGTGTCGTCCGGTGTCACCGATTTCCCGAAAGTCTCCAGGAACAGGTCGTGCACTTCCTCGCCCGCCTCGAAGCATTCCGCATGGATATAGGCGCCCCGGTAGACGTTGAAATGCGAGGCATCCACCGCCAACCCCGGCTCGCCCACCACGAGCTTGTGGACCGCCTTCGCCGCGATGCCGTTTTCCACGCCGCGCCACCCAGCATGCACGACGGCGAAACGCCCCGATGGCGCCACGATGATAAGGGGCACGCAATCCGCGAAGTTCATGAGCGCCGCGACGCCGCGCACGTTCACCTGCAGGGCATCGGCGCCTCGTTCCACCTGCCCGCGGAAATCCTCCACTGCCTGCGCATTCGCGGCCGAAAGCGCCACGATGCGCTCGCCATGCACCTGATTGGGTACCACGAGCGGCACGCCATCCAGCCCAAGTGCCTGCATGAGCCGGCGGCGGTTGCGGCGCACGAGGTCGAGGTCGTCATCCACATGGGCCGCCAGGTTCAAGCTCGCATAGCCTTCCGTGCTCTCCCCGCCCTGCCGTTCCGAAAACGCGATTCGCACGCCCGCCTTCTTGAACAAGGCGTCGTCCGTCCACACGACGATGGGTTCCCGTCCTTCGGGCACGTCCAAAGCTTTGCGTTCGAGGACCGGCGGGTCGAGACGCGGTGCTCTTCCGAACATGGCAGCCTCCTCATTCTTCTTGCGCGGGGATGGTCCCCGGCGGACATCCCCAACTTACGCAAACGGCGGGACGCATTCGCATCCCGCCGTCTTCATGCTTGCTGTATATGCGGCTTAACGCTTCAGGAAATCGGGGATGTAGTCCTCGTCGGCGAAACGGTTGCTGCTCGTCGTGGAAGTGTAGCTCGGCGCGCTGTACTGCGGCTGAACCGGCTGCGGGGCCGGAGCGGCGGAGAACAGGTCGGCGCGGTCTTCCTTCTGCGGCTTGAAGCCGGTGGCGATGACGGTGATGCGCACCTGGTCGCCCAGGGCATCGTCGATAATCTGGCCGTAGATGATGTTCGCGTTCTCGTCGGCGCAGGACTCGACGGTGCGGGCAGCTTCGTCAACCTCGGTGAGGGTGAGGTCGGAGGCACCGGCGATGGAGAACAGCACGCGGGAGGCACCGGCGATGGAGCTCTCGAGGAGCTTGGAGTTGATGGCCTGCTGGGCGGCGTCGAGGGCGCGGGTCTCGCCGGAGGCGATGCCGATGCCCATCATGGCCGAGCCGGCGCTCTTCATGACGGTGCGGATGTCGGCGAAGTCGAGGTTGATGAGGCCCGGGATGGTGATGAGGTCGG
>JAUNEQ010000183.1 GCA_030525445.1 Coriobacteriia bacterium
GCACAACCGTTGCGGCCGTTGCGGGCGTCCCCGCGCGTACTACCGCAAGTTCAACTTGTGCCGTGTGTGCCTGCGTGAGCTCGCGAACAGAGGCGAACTGCCCGGCATCACCAAGGCTTCCTGGTAGGAATACGACGGTTTTGCTGAGGTGGGCCGCTTGGCCAGGCGCACGCGCTAAGGGCGCCTGCGAACCGGCTCTGCGGTTCATCAAGGACTAAGGAGAAACAAACATGATGACAGACACCATCGCGGATATGCTTACGCGCATTCGTAATGCTAATTCCGCCGGCAAGGAGACCGTCTCCATGCCCACGAGCAAGAAGCTCGTCGACATCGCCAAGATCATGAAGGAAGAAGGCTACATCGCCGACTTCGAGATCGAAGAAGGCGATCCGCGCGGCACGCTCGTGATCACCCTGAAGTATGGCCCGAAGAACGCCCGCGTCATCCGCGGCATCAAGCGCATCAGCAAGCCCGGCCTGCGTATCTACGCTGGCAAGGACGAGCTGCCCCGCGTGCTCGGCGGTCTGGGCACGGCCATCATCTCGACGAGCCAAGGCGTCATGGCCGATCGCGATGCCCGCAAGAAGGGCATCGGCGGCGAGGTCATCGCGTACGTCTGGTAGGAAAGGAGAGGGATATGTCTCGTATTGGCAAGCAGCCCGTCACCGTTCCTGCCGGTGTCGACGTGAAGATCGATGGCCACAAGGTCACCGTCAAGGGTGCGAAGGGCGAGCTCGTTCGTGAGTTCCACCCGATGCTCACCATTGCGCAGGAGGGCAACGAGATCCTCGTTACCCGTCCGGATGACACCCGCGAGGCCCGCAGCCTCCACGGTCTCACCCGCACGCTCATCCACAACATGGTTGTCGGCGTTTCCGAGGGTTATTCCAAGAAGCTCGTTCTCGTCGGCGTCGGTTACCGCGCCGCTCTGAAGGGCAAGAACCTCGAGATGCAGCTCGGCTTCTCCCATCCGGTCGTCGTCGAGCCGCCTGAAGGCATCGAGTTCGAGGTCCCGTCTCAGACCGAGATCATCGTGAAGGGCGTCTCCAAGGAGAAGGTCGGCCAGGTTGCCGCAGACGTTCGCAAGTGGCGCGCTCCCGAACCCTACAAGGGCAAGGGCATCCGCTACGATGGCGAGCATGTTCGTCGCAAGCTGGGCAAGGCCGCCAAGGGCGACTAATAGACGCAAGGAAAGGTTGAGAAGCAATGAACAAGTTGCAGAAGAAAGCAGCGAACCAGCGTCGTCGCCAGAACCGCGTCCGCGCGAAGGTCAACGGCACGGCGGCTCGTCCGCGTCTGAGCGTTACCCGCTCGAACGCCAACGTCTATGTCCAGGTTGTGGACGACGTGGCTCACAAGACCCTCATCGGCGTGTCCACCCTGGGCGCCGAGTTCAAGGCAACGGGCGAGAAGGCCGGCACCGTCGCTGGTGCGAAGGCCGTTGGCGCCATCGTTGGCAAGAAGGCAATCGAAGCCGGCATCGACTCGGTCGTGTTCGACCGTGGCGGCCACATCTATCACGGCCGTGTGGCCGCGGTGGCCGAGGGTGCCCGCGAAGCTGGACTTAAGTTCTAAGAGAGGGTTAGGTAAATGGCTCGTAGACAGGAAAAGAAGAACGACATCCCCGAGCTCGAGGAGCGCGTCGTTTACATCAATCGCGTGTCCAAGGTCGTCAAGGGCGGCCGCCGTTTCGGCCTGACCGCTCTCGTGGTCGTCGGCGACGGCAACGGCCGTGTTGGCATTGGCCTGGGCAAGTCCCAGGAAGTGCCCATCGCCATCCGCAAGGGCGTTGAGGACGCGAAGAAGAACATGTTCACCGTGCCCATCACCCCGGAAGGCACCCTGCCGCATCCGGTCATGGGCGTGTACGGCGCCGGCCGCGTGCTCATCAAGCCGGCTACCCCCGGTACTGGCGTTATCGCCGGTGGCCCGGCCCGTGCGGTCCTGGAGCTCGCTGGCGTGAAGAACGTCCTGACGAAGTCCCTTGGCACCAACAACGCCATGAACATCGTCAAGGCCACCGCCGAGGGCCTCAAGCAGATGGAGTCCGCCGAGCAGGTCGCAGAGCGCCGCGGCGTTTCCGTGGCCCACATCTACGGCTGGAAGGAGGACTAACGATGTCCGATCAGAAGAAGACGCTGCACATCACGCAGACCGGCAGCCCGATCGCCAAGAAGGGCGACCAGCGCGCCACCCTGAAGGCCCTGGGCCTCAACAAGATCGGCCGCACGGTCGACCAGGTGGACAACCCGTCCGTCCGTGGCATGATCTTCAAGGTGAAGCATCTCGTCGAGGTCGTCGAGGACTAAGCTTCATTCTGAATGAAACTCTGAGCGCCCCCTTCGCCCAAGCTGGCGAAGGGGGCGCCCGCTTTTAGGCGGACTCGTGGCAGGATTCGCCGCCGTGCGGCCACACAGCGGCGAATCCTGCCAGAACCAAGCCTCCGGTGGCACGATTCGCCGCTCTGTTCCCGCACAGCGCCGAATCCAGCCAGAACCAGGCCTCCGGTGGCACGATTCAACGGCGTGCGGCCGCACATCGTCAAATCCTGCCATGAATGGGCCTCGGGTGGCACCTCTTTTCTTCGCCCTCCTCATACACCACGGTTCGCGTCGCGGTCTCACGTGGCGCGGAACCGGCTCCGTGCTGGGCACGCAGCCGGTTTTCAGCCACGGAGGCGCTGCTGCTGGCATGATTCGATGCTCTGTCGCGACACATCGTCGAATCCTGCCGTCGTTCGCGTATCCGTGGCAGAATTCAACGCTCTGTCGCCACACATCGTCAAATCCTGCCAGATATTGCTTGTTTGTGGCACGATTCGCCGTTGTGCATCTGCACATCATTGAATCCTGCCAAGAACGAATCTCGGATGGCACGATTCAACGGCGTGCGGCCGCACAACGTTGAATCCGGCCAAATACGGGTTCCCGATGGCACGATTCGCCGCCGTGCTCCCACACATCGTTGAATCCTTCCAAGAGCGGGACTCATGTGGCACGATTCGCCGCTCTGTTCCCGCACGGCGCCGAATCCAGCCAGAACCAGGCTTCCGGTGGCACGATTCGCCGCTGTGCCCCTGCACATCATCGAATCGAGCCAGAATCAGGCTACAGATGGCACGATTCAACGCCGTGCGGCCGCACATCGTCAAATCCTGAAAGACCCCCTTTCTGCATCGTGGTGCAATGGGGGAATCGGCACGGTCATGGGGACCACGGGCAAACAAAGGCAGCGATATGTCAGGCTGGGCGACCCACCACGCGAAAACAGGGGCCGGCTCTATGCGCCATTTCCCCTTGAAAAACTTTGGAGAAACACAAAAAGCCAGCTTGTGGGCTGGCATTTTGCGTTATCATGTTTCGACTTGCGTCATAGGGGCGCAAGAGTTTGAACAGTTAGCTGGCGGCGAGCAGCCAGCGGCGGGGGATGGGCCCCCGGCCTGCGAGGAAAGGATTTAACATGGAACTCAAGGATCTTCGTCCGGCGGAGGGCTCCCGCCACTCCCGCAAGCGCGTCGGCCGTGGTAACGGCTCCGGTCTGGGCAAGACCTCCGGCCGTGGCCTGAACGGTCAGAAGTCCCGCGCCGGCGGCGGCAAGGGCAAGGGCTTCGAGGGTGGCCAGACTCCTCTGGCTCGTCGTCTCCCGAAGCTGCCTGGCTTCACCAACATCAACCGCGTTGAGTACAAGGCCGTCAACGTTGGCCGCCTCGAGCTCAAGTACGAGGCCGGCGAGGTCGTCGACGGTGCCAGCCTGAAGGCCAAGGGCATCATCAAGAAGGAAGACGAGCTCGTGAAGG
>JAUNEQ010000184.1 GCA_030525445.1 Coriobacteriia bacterium
GTGTCGAAGCTGATGAACGTGCGGGCATTGCCGATGTGGATGTAGTTGTACACGGTGGGACCGCACACGTACATGCGCACGTGGCCTTCCTCGACCGGCTTGAATTCTTCCTTGCGTCGCGTCTGCGAGTTGTACAGTTTGATCATGAGGTTCCTTCTGGTTCGAAACGATTAGATGCGATTCTAGCGGAAATACCTGGAACGTTGCATGGCGAATGCAATTCTTGCGCTCCCGTTAACCGGGGGCGACGGCAAACGACGGGCCAAACGTCCGTTATGCATCTGGTTGCACGTGCGCAGGCGGCTACCTACATCGATGCAGCAACGCGACAGCCTGGGCGGTCATGCCCTCTTCGCGGCCTTCGAAGCCCAAGCGCTCGGTGGTGGTCGCCTTCACGCCCACGTTATCGGGCGAAATGCCCAGGGCGTTCGCGATGTTCTCGCGCATCTGCTGGCGATGCGGCGAAAGCTTCGGCTGCTGCGCGGATATCACCGCATCCACGTCGATGATCTCGAAGCCCTCGTCACGCACGCGTTCGGCCACGACGGCCAGCAGCTTCATGGAGTCGGCACCCGCGTATTTGGGATCGGTGTCGGGGAACAGCTTGCCGATGTCGCCCAGACGCGCCGCCGAAAGCACGGCGTCGGCCACGGCATGCGCGAGCACATCCGCGTCGGAATGGCCCAGCAGGCCCCGGAAATGGGGGATATCAACGCCGCCGATGATGAGCGGGCGGCCTCCCACCAGCTCGTGCACGTCTTTGCCAAGTCCGACACGCAGGTCTGCGGGATTGAATTCGCCCATGTTTACTCCTCGGTATTCTCCAGCCGCTCGAACTTGCGGCGCATCGACTCGCGAATGGCGGTCGAAAGCATCATATAGTCTTCGGGAACGGTGAGCTTGATGTTGTTGCGCGGCCCCTCGACGATGAGGACGCGGCCACCCAGGCGCTCGATGAGCGAGGAATCATCCGTGCCGACAAAGCCGTCCGCCAGCGCAGATGCGTGCGCGCGGCGGTAGATGCCCGTGCGGAACACCTGCGGCGTGTGGGCGTTCCAGAACACCGTGCGGTCGGGGGTGCCCACGACGACCCCGTTCTCGACGATCTTCAACGTGTCGATGGCGCGATGCGCGACGACTGCGCCATCGGCATCGATGTTGCCCTTGAGCGTGGAGATGGCATGCATGATGAGCTCCGGCGACACCAGCGGGCGGGCGCCGTCATGCAAAGCCACGAATTCGAAATCCTCGGGAACGTATTCCAAGCCGGAAAACGCGGACTCCTGGCGGATGTCGCCCGAGGGGGCCATGACGATGGGCGTCACGAAGGGGAATGGGTCGATGGCCTCGCGCAGGTACTCCTCGCGACGATCCTCGGGGCACACCACGACAATGAGCCCGACGTCGCCGACGGCATCGAAGGCCTCGGCCGACCACGTGAGAACGGGTTTGCCGGCAACCTGCGCGAGCTGCTTGCCGCCTTCGCGTCCAAAGCGCTCGCCCGAGCCGCCTGCAAGGATGATTGCCGCTGTCTGCGGGTTCTTATCGACCTTGCCCTCGAGCCCCAAAAGGGTTTCGGCGATGTGGTCGAAATCGAAGTCGGGATACAAGGATGGAGGATTCAAGCGCTCGCTCTTCGTCGGCGCCGAAGCGGCGCTGCCACGTGGTTCCCTTTCCTGCCTCATATCCATTATGGACCTCGCTCCCCAGAAGGCACTATTGACACGTTGTTCCTTCATGTTCGCAATGGTAACGCTTTCCTAACGAAAATGCGACGAAGCGTACTCGTGAAGGGTCATTTTTCGGTAGCGGCGGATGAACCGCGCCCCGATGGGATGGGGATTCTCGTCCCGGATGGGACAAACCGGCCCGCAGCATTTGGGACGCCCGGGCTCCGGAGGATATTCGTCCCACAAAAAGCCCCCGCCGGCAAACGCCGACGGGGGCCGCCAAAGCGTGTGGAACCGTTAGTCGGCAGCGCCGCCGGCGATTCCGCCACCGGACGGGCCGCTGTAGGCGGTGCCGGTGTTGTCCAGGCCGTAGCCGGAAAGCAGCAGCTCGGCTTCGGTCGCGATGCTGTCGCGGCGACGCGGTGCCGGAATGGCGCCGCTTCCCTGCGCGAAGGTGAGTTCCTTGGCCTCGGCGTCGTAGTCGACGTCGATGACCGAGCCGCTCGTCCAACGGCCTTCCAGAATCTGGTCGGAGATGGGGTCCTCGAGCAGGCGCTGGATAGCGCGGCGCAACGGACGGGCGCCAAACGTGGTGTCGGTCCCCTCCTCGCGCACGTGGTCGCACGCCGCATCCGTGAGGTTGATGGTCATGTTCTGGGCGATGAGGCGCTGGCGCAGGTCGTCCACGAGCAGGCGGACGATCTTGTTCATCTCGACGTCGGTGAGTGTCTTGAAGACGATGACCTCATCCACGCGGTTCAGGAACTCGGGGCGGAAAAGCTTCTTGAGCTCGGACATCACGGAAGCGTTGATCTCCTTGTCCGACAAGCCCTTCTTGCCGCCGCTGAAACCGACGGGCGTCTCCTGCGCGATTTCGCGCGCGCCCACGTTGGACGTCATGATGATGATCGTGTTACGGAAGTCCACCGTGCGGCCCTGGGCGTCGGTGAGGCGACCCTCCTCCAGGATCTGGAGCAGGATGTTGAACACATCCGGATGCGCCTTCTCGATCTCGTCGAACAGCACGACCGAATACGGACGCTGGCGCACGGCCTTCGTGAGCTGGCCACCCTCATCGTAGCCGACGTAGCCCGGAGGCGAACCCACGAGGCGGCTCACCGTGTGCTTCTCCATGTATTCGGACATGTCGAAGCTGATGAGCGACTCCTCGGAGTTGAACAGGAATTCCGCGAGCGCCTTGGACAGCTCGGTCTTGCCCACGCCCGAGGGGCCCAGGAAGATGAACGAACCGGCCGGGCGCTTCGGGTCCTTCAGGCCTGAACGAGAACGGCGGATGGCCTTCGACACGGCGGTGACGGCCTCGTCCTGACCGATGACGCGCTCGTGCAGCACGCTTTCCATGCGCAGGAGCTTCTCGGCCTCGGCCTCGGTGAGGTTGCTCACCGGAACGCCGGTGGACATCGAGACGACGTCGGCGATGTCCTGCGCCGTGACCTCCTTCACTTCCTTCTCGGTGCGCTCTTCCCATTCCTTGCGGGTGGCCTCCAGGCGCTCGCGCAGCTTGGCCTCGTCATCGCGCAGCTGGGCGGCCTTCTCGAAGTCCTGGGCGTTGATGGCATCGGTCTTGTCGTTCTGGATGTGGCGCAGCTGGTCTTCGAGCTCCTGCAGTTCGGGCGGCAGCGTCATGTTGCGGATGCGCATGCGGGCGCCGGCCTCGTCCATCACGTCGATGGCCTTGTCGGGCAGGAAGCGGTCCTGGATGTAGCGGTCGGCCAGCTGGACGGCGCTCTGCAGCGCCTCGTCCGTGAAGTGCACCTTGTGATGCTCTTCGTAGCGGGGGCGCAGGCCCTTCAGGATGCGCTCGGCCTGCTCCTCGTTGGGCTCGCCCACGTTCACCGGCTGAAAGCGGCGGTTGAGCGCGGCGTCCTTTTCGAAATGCTTGCGGTATTCCTCGAGCGTCGTCGCGCCGATGACCTGGATGTCGCCGCGAGAAAGCGGCGCCTTCAGGATGGCGGCTGCATCCATGCTGCCCTCGGCGGAACCCGCGCCCACGATGGAGTGGATCTCGTCGATGAACAGGATGATGTCGCCCGCGTCCTTGACCTCCTTGATG
>JAUNEQ010000185.1 GCA_030525445.1 Coriobacteriia bacterium
CTCACGTGCGGTACCAGAAACCGGTGTCCTACCATTAGACGACACCCCAGTGCTCTAAACGATTGCATCTGGGTTTGCTTTCAGACGCAGTTGGATATATTAGCCACACACCCTAGGAGCGTCAAGAACTTTTTTCGAATTCCCGAAACTTTTTTGGCGGTGGATTCACCGCCGCGCGTCCGGGCGCCATCCACCTCCCCCGCGAACTGCGCCTTTAACGTAAAAGGACGCCTCCGCATTTTTGTGCAGACATCGCGAAATAGTACAATCGGAATATGGAAGCAACCGGGTGCATAGCAATTCCTCCCGCGGGAATCCGCGTGATCGACCTGCTCGAGCAAGCGGGTTTCGAGGCGTGGTGCGTCGGGGGCTTTGTCCGCGATGCGTTCCGCGGCGCCGCGGTCCACGACCTCGATATCGCGACGAACGCCCCGTGGCGGGAAAGCGCCCGCGTGCTGCGCGATGGCGCATGCAGCGTCCACGAGACCGGAACGGCATTCGGGACGATCACCGCCGTGGTGGACGGCAACGCCATCGAGGTCACGACCTTCCGCTCGGACGGCACGTACCGCGATGCCCGCCACCCCGATTCCGTCACCTTCGTCGAGGCCATCGAGGACGACCTCGCACGCCGCGACTTCACCGTCAATGCCATGGCCTACCACCCCACGCGCGGGTTGCGCGATCCGTTTGGGGGAAAGCGCGACCTCGAAGCCGGGCTCATCCGCGCCGTGGGAGAACCGGAAAAGCGTTTCCGCGAAGACGCGCTGCGCATCCTGCGCGGCATCAGATTCGCCTCCCAGCTGGGATTTAAGATAGAAGATGCCACATTGCAGGCCATGCATGCGAATGCGGCATCACTCCGTGCGATCTCGGCGGAACGCGTTTTCACCGAAATCGACCGGATGCTCATGGGCGACCACGTGTTGCAGGCGCTCCTGGCGTGCCCCGATGTAATCGGCCAGGTGCTGCCGGAAATCGCCGCGATGAACGGCTGCCCCCAGAACACGCCCTACCATATCTACGACGTGTACGAGCACACCGCCCATGTGGTCGCCGACAGCCCAGCCACGCCGGTGTCGCGGTGGGCGGCATTCTTCCATGACGTGGGCAAACCGGTTTGCCGGTATACCGATTCCTCGGGGCGCGACCACTTCAAGGGCCACGCGTCCCAGGGCGCCGAAATCGCCCGCGATGCCCTGGTGCGCTTGAAGGCGCCCGTGCATCTGCGGGATGATGTCTTCACGCTTGTCCGCCTCCACGAATGGTTCGTCCCCGCAACCGAGCAGGCGGTGTTGCGTGCGCTCAACAAGCTCGATGGTCGCGTCGAACTCTATCGCGCGTTGCTCGCGCTGCAAATCGCCGATTCCGGGGCGAAGGCTCCGGGCGTGACCGAGCGGCTCGAGGCCGCGCAACGCATGAGCATCGTCCTCGAGCAGGTGCTCGGCCAGGATTTGCCCTTCACCGTGAAGCAACTCGCCGTGAACGGCGGCGACCTTCTGGCTGCAGGATGGGTGCCGGGGCCTCACCTGGGCTCGACGCTCGACGAGCTGCTCGATGCGGTCATGGATGGCCGCGTGCAAAACACCCGCGAAGCGCTCCTTGAATATGCATCGCGGCATTGCTCTATTTGATTATTCTCATTACTTCCGATTTTTCAGATTGCGTACACTTCCCCTTGGAGGGAGATGGCCGCGATAAACACAGATAGTTCAGGACAACACAGAAACGGGGTACTCATTGATGGGATTCAGCGTTATCGCGCGCCCATCCTTCTCCACAACCGCGCAAATCGCTCATATCGCAATGCTTTAATCCGCTTAATCCAAGAAGCGGGAAACGGTTTGGCGGAAGTCGCTTGGACGACCCGGTGCATCATCTGCGATACGCCGGGGAAGACGCTTTGCGATTCCTGCATGGTGCGGTTGCCCTACATCGACCGATGGCTCGCATGCCCTCGCTGCGGCGCCCCGCATGGCTTGCGGCAATGCGTGGAATGCAACACGCTCTCGCTCGCCGAGATCGACCGTGCGAATCCCCCGTTCGCACGATGCGTCAGCGTCATCGAGCACCGCGGTCCCGCGCGCGGCATCGTCACCGGATTCAAAGACGGCGGCGAGCAACGCCTGGGCATTCACATCGCCCGCCTGATGGATCGCGCCATCCCGCCATCGTGGAAGACGGCAGACGCCTTGACGTACGTGCCGCCCGACCGAAGGGCCCTCAGACGGCGAGGCTTCGACCACATGGCCATCGTGGCATCGGAGCTCTCGAGGCTGATGGGGCTCCCGGTGCGTCCGCTGCTGCATAAGCTGCCCACAAGCGACCAGCGCGGCCTGGAGCGACGGGAGCGATTCGTCAACATGGAAGGCGCCATCCGGGCGCTTCCGCCCGCGCCCGACATGCCCGCGCCCCGGCGCGTCGTGCTCATCGACGACGTGTACACGACCGGCGCGACGCTGTTCGCCGCATGCGACGCCTTGCATGAGGCAGGCATCCAGGAAATCCGCTGCGCGACCTTCGCCCGCGTCCCATGATACGGATGACCCCCTGTCACCTGGATGCCCCGCCAGTCGCATCTTAGGGAGGGCACTTGCCTCTCGGGGCGAAGCGCCTAGGCGGCCATCTTTCCGTTGCCCTGCGAGAACGATTCCACATCCACCGAGATCGTATGGGCGATGGGCTTCCATTCCGCTTTCTTCACGAGCGCGACGAGCGCGATGGGGATATACGTGAGCATGAACGCCGGGAACGTGAACATGTAGCGGATCTTATGGCTCGTGGGCGCGTCGATGTTGTCCCATTCCGTGAAGGTGGCGAGCACGCCGAACGCGAACATGATGAGCGTGTAGTTGAACACGCAGAAGAACACCGACGAGATGCTCGTCGCAACCGCGACGCCCGTGGACATGAGCCCCATGGCGGCGAAGACCACGACGAGGATGTTGAACGTGAGCGCGACGATGGTGAGCAACATGCCCGGCGCGATGGTCATGAGCATGTCGAAGCAGGCGAACCGGCGGCCCTTCGGGTTCGTGAAGATGCCCTTTGCAAGCCCCCAGCCATACCGGCCGAACACCTGGTAGAAGCCCTTGGCCCAGCGGAAACGCTGGTTCCAGGAATCCCTGAACGTCACCGGCTGCTCGTCGTAGAGCATCGCCGTGGGCGTGTACGAAATCTGCTCGCCATTCAGGATGGTCTCGGCCGAGAACTGGATATCCTCGGTGAGCAGATGCCACTTCCACCCGCCGGCACGGTCGATGACGTCGGCTGCGATGAAGAAGCCCGTGCCCGAGATGGCGCAGCTCGTGTTCAGCAGCAGGCGCGCCTGCGACAGGTACTTGCACTCGCGCAGGAACCATACGGCATAGCCCGCAGAGATCCAGTTGGAATCGTAGTTCTTGGAGTTGCGGTAGCTCGTCGAGGCCTTTGCGCCCGAGTCGAACGTGGCGTTCATCTCGCGGAAATAGTTCACATCGAGCACGTTGTCGGCATCGAAGACGAAATACGCCTCGTAGCCCTTGTGCCCGTATTGTTCCTTGATGCACTTGAAGCCATAGGTGAGCGCGTACCCCTTGCCGATGCGTTCGCGGTTGAACCGCGGGAACACGATGGCGCCGGCGCGCTGGGCGACCATGGCCGTGTTGTCGGTGCAGTTGTCCGCGATGACGAAGATGTCGATGAGCTCCTGCGGGTA
>JAUNEQ010000038.1:0-4231 GCA_030525445.1 Coriobacteriia bacterium
ACAGGCGCACCTTGTCCTTCGCCTTCATGGCAACCTTGATTTGTTCTTTCAGCTCATCGTATGTCATATGCGTTCCTTTCTTCAACCGGGCAAGTATAGCGCAAGGGCGATGGGACTGGCCTCTATTTGGTTGAGGCTCCCTGAGGTCTGTTTCCGGCCGAGCGTTCGCGGGAGGCTATAATGAATGCGTGCAAGTAATGGCGGCTTCGGGAAGCGAGGGCGATATGAGCATCGAGCAGGCGAATTGCATCAGGCGGTTCATGCGCATCTGCAGCGACGGATGGCAGAAGGGATGGCATGAGGCAAACGGCGGCAACCTTTCGTATCGCATGGACGGCGAGGATATCGCCGTGTGCAAGCCGTACCTTTCCGTGCGCACGCCGTGGATTTCCGTGGGCGTGGACGCGCCGGGCGTGGGTGGCGAGCTCTTCATCGTCACCGGTGCCGGCAAGTACATGCGCAAGGTCGAGGTCGACCTGTCCGACAACATCGGCATTGTCGAGATGAATGCAGCTGGCAACGCATACCGCGTGGTGTGGGGTTTCGATGACTCGGGCCGCCCGACGAGCGAGTTCGAGACGCACCTGCTCATCCACGAGATGTGCTCGAAGCTCTCCGACGGGGACGACCGGGTGGTGTACCATGCGCACACGCCGAACATCACCGCGCTCACCACCGCTTTCGTGCTGGATTCCCGCGTGTTGTCGCGCGTGCTGTGGAAGAGCACGACCGAGTGCATCATCGCCGCCCCCGAAGGCGTGGGCCTGTTGCCGTTCACGCAGCCGGCGAGCAACGAGCTCGCGGAAAAGACCGCCGCGCTCATGGAGGATTTCCGCGCGGTCGTGTGGTCGGGCCACGGCGTGATCGCCTGCAGCCAGACCTTCGATGACACGTTCGGGCTCATCGACACGCTGGAGAAGGCGGCCTACATCTACATCATGGCGCGCGCGATGCGTGGCGGCGAGGAAGCGGCCAACTTGCTTTCCGATGACAACCTGCGCACGATTTGCGCGAGCTACGAATTGGAACCCAACGAGGACTTCCTTTCCTAGAAAGAGGATCATATGAAATACAACAGCGCGCGCTTCGTGGCGTCGTACGGCACGAGCAAGCAGCTGCCGGAATCGAAGCACCCCGAGATCGCCTTCGTGGGTCGGTCGAACGTGGGCAAATCTTCGCTGATGAACAAGCTTTTCGGAAGGAAAGGCCTGGTGAAGGTTTCCCAAAAACCGGGCAAGACCACCACGGTGAATTTCTTCGCGGTGGAAGACGTGGACTTCGTCGACCTGCCGGGATACGGCTACGCGCAGGTGAGCAAGAGCGAGCGTGCCCGGTGGAAGGAGCTCATCGAGGGGTACTTCACCCAGCCGCGCCGCCATGCGCTGACGGTGTCGCTCGTGGATATCCGCCACGATGCGAGCAAGCTCGACATCGAGATGATTGAGTTCCTGCGCGCGCATGAGATCCCGTTCATCATCGCGTTCACGAAGGCCGACAAGCTCAAGAACATGCAGCGCAAGAAGCAGGTCGCCGCGCTGTGCAAGCAGCTCGCGGCCGAGACGGGCGATGCCTACTTCGTCGTGACGAGCGCGGAAAAGGGCGATGGCATCGACGACCTGAAGGCCATCATCGAGGATGCCGTGGCACAGGAGGCCGCATCGCGCTAGGCACGGCGCATTGCGCCAAAGGATGGTTCCATCGGCCGAGAGGAGCGGGGTTTACCGCGACGATTGTGCTGGTAGAATGGGTGCACCGGAAAGGAGCACGTCATGCCGTTGTTCGTCGCCACACTCTATAGGGTCGTCCCGCTCATCGTGGGCCTGGTGGTGCTGGGCGCCATCGTCTACGTCGTGCTGTATAACTCGCGCGGTGCCGAGGCGGCCAAGAACGCCTTCACGCGCATCTTCTGGTGGATTTGCCTGGTGGCTACCGTGCTTTTCGGAATCATCGCGCTGTATGCGTGGGGCGAGCACAACACGAACCTCGCCGAGTTCTTCCTGCTGTGCGCCGTCACGATGGGCGTGTTCTGGGGCGTCGACACCCTGTTTGGGTACCTGTTGCGCCGCCGCGAACGCGAACGCCGCATCGCCCAGGTGACCGACCGCATGGATGGCAAGGAGTAGCACGCTCTAGCAAACCGCCGTCCCCGGGTGTCCCTGCGGGCAAGGTATCGAAGCGGTGGAGAATTCTCCTGGTCGTTTGGCTTTCATCGCTGCATGGTAGAATTTCCTTTCGACAATCGAGAGGATGAGCCATGGCCAAGAAAAAGAAGAAGATGACCGCTTCCCAGGCGGCTTCGGTTCGTTGGGAAGATAGCGAAGACTACGTCGCAGACGAATTCAAGATGGAAAGCGAAGCCCAGTTCTGGTGGCGCAAGATGGGTCCCCGCGGCCAGAGGCGCCTCGTCATCGTCGTGATCATCGTCATCTTCGGCGTTTGGGTCATGCTGGGTATGCCCGGAGTCATCGTCTACCCGCTCTTTGGCTAGGACCCCTCCTGTGGAATTGCGTTCCCCGAAGCGAAACCGACGCACCGGCAGCGATGCCGGTCGTCCCCTCACGCCCGCGGCGCTGCTCGACGGCGTGACGGGGGGCAGGCGCAAAGCCCCCACAAGCCGCCGGGATACGCAGCCGCGCCGCGAGAGCGCGTTGCGCAAGCTCATGAACAGCTGGTGGGACCGCCTGCTTGGCGGCGTTTCCGACCGCTCGTTCTCGGCGCAGGAAGCGCAGTATGCAAGCCATCGCACGAAGCGCGACTTCATGTGGAATTCCATCGGCCTCGGCGCCTGGGGCATGGTGTTCCCGCTGCTCACCATCATCGTGACGCAGCTGGTGGGCCTCGAGCTCGCCGGCATGTTCTCGCTCGCGTTCGTCACGGCGACGTTGCTCATGATTGTCGCGAACTACGGCGTGCGCACCTTCCAGGTGTCCGACCTCGACGAATCGCATTCGTTTGCCGACTACCAGGTGAGCCGCTGGATCACCTGCGCTGCCATGATCGTCATCGGCCTACTGTACTGCAACGTGCGCGGCTACACCGGCGACATGTTCCTCATCAGCATCGGCGTGTACCTGTATAAGATGGTCGACGGCCTGGCCGACGTGTACGAAGGCCGCCTGCAGCAGATGGACAAGCTGTACCTTGCCGGCATCTCGCAGACCATCCGGTCGGTTTCGGTGCTTGTGATCTTCTCGTTGGTCCTGCTCATCACCCGAAACCTGGGTGGGGCGGCCATCGCGATGGGCGTCACCGCAATCGTGTCGTTCGTCATCGTCACCGCGCCGCTCGCCCTGTTCGAAACGCCGGCTTCGCGCCGCGCGAACTTCGCGAGCGTGAAGCGCCTGTTCGTGGAATGCGCCCCGCTGTTCGTGGCGCTGTTCCTGTACGCCTTCATCGACAACATGCCGAAGTTCGCCATGGAAGGCGTGCTTTCCTACGATAACCAGCTGTTCTTCAACGCGCTGTACTTCCCGGCGCAGGCCATCCTCATGACCGTGGGCCTCATCTACAAGCCGCTGCTCGTGAAGATGGCGGCCGCATGGGCCGACGTGGAGCACCGCAACCGCTTCGACCTGTTCATCATCGTGATGGTGGTGGTCATCCTGGCCATCACGGGCGTGGGTGCGTTCCTCATGAACTGGATCGGCATCCCCATCATGAGCTTCCTCTACGGCACCGATTTCGAGCCGTACCGGCAGCTGTCGCTCATCATGCTCGCCGCGGGCGGCGTCACCGGCATCATCGACTTCCTGTACCAGGTCATCACCGTGCTGCGCAAGCAGAAGGTTGTCATGCGCCTGTACCTCATGACCTTCCTGTGCTCGCTGTTCGTGCCCATCCTGATGATCAACATGACGGGGCTCACGGGTGCCGTGATGTCGTACCTGGTGCTCATGTCCATCCTGCTCGTGCTGCTGCTGTGGGAGTACATCTCGGTGCGCATCGAGTACATCAAGAATCCCGAGGCCGAAGAGCCCATGACCGATGTGCCGCTGGGCGACACGTCGTTCAGCGACAACGCGCTGATGGTGCAGAACGGCTCCATGTATTGGGGCGCGTACCCGGCGGCCTACACCGGCGTGAAGCCGGCGCAGTCTTCGGGCGAGGGTCGCGCGCGCCGCGAGGCGACTGCCGCCAAGCGCGCCGAGCGCCAAGCCCGCCGTGCCGCCGAGCAGGCGCGCCGTGCCGCCGAGCGGGAGCGGAGTCTGCGTGGCTTCCTGCGACTTGTAGA
>JAUNEQ010000038.1:4241-14077 GCA_030525445.1 Coriobacteriia bacterium
GCCGCCGAACGGGAGCGCAACGAGATGAACGCGCAGCGCTTCGACGATATGGATGACGCCCTGAGCGCCGCCGAGGTCGATGCCGAAGTGCAGCCGCGGCGGGTGCCGTCGAATGCCGCCGCGCCGCGGGTGGCCGCGCCTGCCACAGCTGATGCGCCCGGCGCAGCCGCTGCTCCCCAGGATTCCATGGTCATCGCCGACGTGTCCACTGGCCGCCGCCGCGATGCGGGCTCCGCGTTCCGGCGTGAGATGGCCGCGCGCGTGAGCCAGGCCGAGGGCGCCGAGCCGGCTGGCGTTGCCCCGGCCGCCGAGGCGGGTGCCGCTCCGGCCGTCGAACCTCCAGCATCCACCGCTTCCGTTGACGGGTATTTCAATGACTTCGAAGAACCGTACGGGAAATAAGCGTCCGGCCAAGAGCCGCGTCAACCGCAGCAACGGTGGGAAGGCGCCTGCGCGCACGCAGGCTTCGCGCCGCGTTGCCAAGCCTGGGTGCGATTTGTGCCCCATTTCCGGCGAGTGCGGGTCGTGCTCGCATATCGCGGTGCCCTACGAGCAGCAGCTTGAGAGCAAGCAAGCGTACATCCGCGAGCTGTTCGCCCCGTTCATGGAGCCGGGATGCGTGCTTGAGCCCATCTTGGGCATGGAGCAGCCGGTGCGGTTCCGCGACAAGATCGCCTCGCCGTTCGCGCCTGGCCGTTCCGTGAAACAGACAGGTAAAGGCGCGCGCGGCGGTGCCGGGGCGCGCCGGGACGTGCTGTGCGGCATGTACGCGGCAGGAACCCACCGCATCGTGCCCATCGACGATTGTCCCGTGGAACACGAGGTGGGGCGCAAGGTCATTGCGGCCGTGCGGCGCATCATGCTGCGCTACGGCATGGAGGCCTACGACGAAGATGCCGGCACCGGCTTCGTGCGCCACGTGGTGGTGCGCGTGGGCCACGAGAGCGGCGAGGTCCTGGCCACCATCATCACCAACGGTGCCGAATTCCCGGGGTCGAAGAACTTCTGCCGCGAACTCGTGAAGGCGTGCCCGCAGGTGACCACCATCGTGCAGAACGTGAACACGCGCGATACGAACGCCATCCTGGGTTCCGAGGAGCGCGTGCTCTATGGCCCTGGCTTCATCCTCGATACGCTGTGCGGGCTGAGCTTCCGCATTTCCTCGCATTCGTTCTACCAGGTGAACGCCACGCAAACCGAGGTGTTGTACCGCACCGCCATCGATATGGCGCGCGAAGGGGCCGCTTCCGCTGCAGGCGGCCAGACCTTGCTCGATGCGTATTGCGGCACCGGGACCATCGGCCTCGTGGCGGCTTCGCTCATCCCTGGCGTGCAGGTGCTTGGGGTGGACAACGTGGAGTCGGCTATTCGCGATGCGCGCCTGAACGCGCGCCACAACGGCATCGAGAACGCGGAATTCGCGGCAGAAGATGCCGGTGCCTACCTGAAGCGCATGGCTGCGGCGGGCGAGAAGCTCGACATCCTGATGATGGATCCGCCCCGCGCGGGCGCGAGCGAGGAGTTCCTGCAGGCTGCGCTGGCGCTGCAGCCCGAACGCATCGTCTACATCTCATGCAACCCCGATACGCAGGCCCGTGACGCGCGCATCCTGCGCGAAGGCGGTTATCGTCTGCGCCGTATCCGCCCCGTGGACATGTTCCCCCACACGAGCCACGTCGAGTGCGTCGCGCTCCTTTCTCGCGCATAGCGTTATCCTGTCTGTCACCTCGGATGGCAAGGACGCGCGCTCGGGTGGGTGGTTTCGGCTTGTTCGCGATCTTGAATTCGGCGCTATCTATGGAAATACACTGAAAAATGTTCATATAGGGTGAGCTCGAATTCCTTGATTCGCGTACTCATTTTCATGAAGCCCGAAAAAGGGGGTTGGTATGCTCAAAAAAGCCTTGTCTCTGCTCATCGCGCTATCATGCGCTACCGTGCTGTTCTGCGGGGCGGCATTTGCGAACGAGACGCATTCCGTGGTGGTTGCATCCGACCGGCACGGGAATACCGTAAACATCAAGGCGTCCATGGATGGCGTCAATGGTGACGCGGGAGATTCGGTTGACTACGTGAGCCTCATCGGCGATATGGTTGGTTCGGGGAGCGGTTCATCGGCTGCCCCTGCGTTCGATTCGTCCGAGGTTTTGGGCGAGGTGCAAAGCGTTGGTTTCCCGAAAGTGAACGCTGCTGCCGGTACGAAGCAGGTTTCCATCCTTTGGGCGGATCACGATGCGGGGGTCAACGATGATGCCGGGATCGTTTTCGCGAATGGGGGAAAGGGATCCGGCCTGATGTACACCGCGTATAACGACGATGGTTCGGTTGCATATTACGTGTACGGCATCGGGTTCTACGAGATGGCCACGAAGAGCAGTTCGGACACGGACATCGCCGATGTGAAAACCGCTGCTCAGGCTGCTGCAGCCGATTTCGAGACATGGGTGGATACCCAGGCGGAAAAAACGGCCCCCATCATCGTGTTCTGCCATGCGCCGCTGCATTATGCGCGTGGGGACAATTATGGAGCCGATGCCTGGAACAAGGCGCTGAATTATGCGGCGACGGGCAGCGAGACGACCAGTGCTGGTGCGGAATTGGTTCGCAACGTGGTGTTCATGCATGGGCATAACCACACGACCGAGACCAAGGGAGATTACAGCGGGGAATTCTTCGTTCCGTGCGGGTCTGAAATGGAGATCGGCGCGACCGAGGATGCATGGAGCGCCATCTACTACACCTATACCACGGCTGGATACCTCAAGAATGGCGCAATCGCGACGTTGTTGAGCGTGGACTATGACGGCCTGACCTTCTACAAATACAAGGACGGTGCTGTGTCTGATAGCGTCTATGACACGGAGAGTTACAAGAGCAAGAAGTTCGCGAGCGAATTCCGGACTGCAGGCGTGAACGAGGTCGAGCGTGTTCGCCTGTCCCTCGATGCTGCCGAGATTGGCGGGATTGAGTCGACCTATGCATTTGCTGGTGAGCCCATCGCGCCGAAACCCGTCGTCACACTTGATGGCGACACGTTGCGCGAAGGCATCGACTATGAGCTCGAGTACGCCGACAATACCAATGCAGGCACCGCGACGGTAACCGTCAAGGGCATCCGCGGGTATGAGGGAGAGATTGCGGTGTCGTTTGAGGTTGCCCCGCTTCCAATCAATGATGCCCAGGTGACGGGACCCAGCGAGTACCCGTATACCGGTTCTGCGATTGAGCCCACTCCTGCCGTGACACTCGATGGCGTAGCGCTAGAGGCAAACAAGGACTTCACCGTGTCCTGCACGGCAAATGAGGTCGGAAATGCCGTTGCGATAATTAAGGGCATCGGTAACTACACGGGTGAGGTGGATTACGCATTCAAGATTGTCCCTGCTCCGATCGATGGCGCAGAGGTGACGGGGCTCGATGCCCAGGTCTACACGGGCGAAGCGTTCGAGCCGGAACCCACGGTGACGTTGAACGGCGTCACGCTGACGTCGGACGTCGATTACACGGTGGCCTACGCGAATAACGTCAACGTCGGCACGGCGACCGTGACCATCGAGGGCATGGGCAACTACACGGGCGTCGCGACGGCCATATTTGAAATCGCTCCGATCTCTATCAGCGGGGCGAGGGTGACGGGGCTTTCCGAGCAGACGTATACCGGCAAAGAGCTCAAGCCGGCGCCGACGGTGACGCTGGATGGCGCAACCCTGAAAGCGGGAACCGACTACACGGTTTCCTACAAGAACAACGTCAACGCCGGAACGGCGAGCGTGGTCGTCGCAGGCACGGGCATCTATGGCGGCTCGGTCACCGCGACGTTCACGATCAACAAGGCTTCCCTTGCCGATGCCACGGTTTCGGGGATCGCGAAGAAGACCTATACCGGCAAGGCGCTCACGCAAACGCCGACGGTCAAGGTGGGCGGTGCCACCCTCAAGCAGGGGACGGACTATACCCTTGCGTACAAGAGCAACAAGAACGTCGGCACGGCTACCGTGACCATCAAGGGGACGGGCAACTATTCGGGCTCGGTGGCGAAGAGCTTCAAGATCGTGAAGGCCGCGAACACCCTGAAGGTCACGGCGAAGAAGCCCGCCCTCAAGGCCTCCAGCTTGAAGAAGAAGGCCCAGGTCATCAAGAAGGCGAAGGCTTACACGGTGAAGACGGCCAAGGGCACGGTCACCTACAAGCTCACGAGCGTTTCCAAGACGGCGTTCAAGAAGTTCTTCAAGGTGAACGCTAAGAACGGCAACATCACGGTGAAGAAGGGGCTGAAGAAGGGAACCTACAAGGTGAAGGTTAAGGTCACGGCGGCGGGCACCGCGAACTACAAGAAGCTCGCGAAAACCGTGACGGTAGTCGTGAAGGTGAAGTAACGGCAACTGCAGGACCGGTAGGGCGCGGCGAGGTTTCGGCTTCGCCACGCCTTTTGCGTGTTTGGCGAGAAAAAACGCCACGAATCTTCCTTCGTGCTGCGTTGGCTATGGCACCAGACTGCGTTTTCCGGGTTGGAAACGCCCCATTCGACCCATATGGATAGACATGTCAAGCTAGATGTCGTGAAATCTGCCTTGTTGAGGCCACGTAACCGGCGTAACGCCGCATCTCGCCTCAGCACGAAGGAAGAATCGTGGCGTTTTTCTTCCCAAATCCTGCAATGGCGCCCTCGACGAGCAGGGCGGCAGTAGCCATTTCCCGCGAAAAGGCATATAAGGGAAGTATCCGCCCGACAGCCAAGCGAAAGTGCATTCCATGGATGCGAAGCTCTTCACACAAGCGCTGGTGAAATACCTGAGTGGCTTGCTGCTCATGGGCGTGCTGCTGTTCGTGCCAGCAGGCACGTTCGCGTACTGGCAGGCGTGGCTGCTCCTGGGCATCCTGTTCATCCCCATGCTCGTCGCCGGGCTCATCCTCATGCGAAAAAGCCCCGACTTGCTGCGCAAAAGGCTCAACGCGAAAGAAGAACAGGCGGAACAACGCACGGTGATCGTGCTGAGCGGCCTCATGTTCCTCGCGGCGTTCATCATCGCGGGGCTGAATGTCCGCTTCGGCTGGATGGTCCTGCCGGCATGGGTATCGTATGGCGCCGCTGCCGTCTTCCTGATCGGCTACGGCCTCTACGCAGAAGTGCTGCGCGAAAACGCGTACCTGTCGCGAACGGTCGAGGTCCAAGAGGGCCAGCAGCTCGTGGACACGGGGCTCTACGGCATCGTGCGCCATCCGATGTACATGAGCACGGTGCTCCTGTTCCTCTCGATGCCGCTGGTGCTGGGCTCGCCGATCTCGTTTGCGGTGATGCTCGCATACGTGCCCATCATCATGGCGCGCATTCGCAACGAGGAACAGGTGTTGGAGGATGGCCTGGAAGGCTACCGCGAGTACGAAAGCCGCGTGCGGTACCGCCTGATACCGCATGTGTGGTAACGGGCGCCATCCGGGGTGGAGGAGGCTGGAACTCAATTCGACCAGCGGGAAGCGCTTCGGCCATGCCGCTTCCTTTGCCCGCTTAGCGCCACGTGAGTCCCTCATTCCGGTATCATGAATCCAAACGTGCACGAGAAGGGGATCGGTTATGGCACACGTATTCAGAAACGCCTCACGCTTTCTTGCCGTGTTTGCCGTCTTGGCGTGTTTTGTCCTTGCGGGCACGCTTTGCGCTTCCGCTCCGGCATTCGCCGACGAGAAAGAACCCGCAACGGTGCGCGTTGGATACTACGAAAACGAGGTGTTCCAGGAAGGCGCCCATGAGGGCGCGGTGAAGACCGGTTACGCCTATGAGTATTACCGCAAGATCTCGGAATACACGGGTTGGCGCTACGAATACGTCTACGGCGATTTCGGCGACCTGTATCAGCAGCTCATCGATGGAGACATCGACCTGCTTGCCGGCCTTGCGTGGCAGGAATCCCGAGCCGACATCATCGGGTATCCGGAATCGGCGATGGGCAACGAGACCTATAACCTCGTGAAGCACGACACGGACACCACGGTGACGGTTGATCCCAAGTCGATGAAGGGCAGCACGATCGGCGTGCTCGACAGCGCGGTCCTGAATGTCTTGGAGTCGTACCTGGAAACGCATAAGGTCGAAGCGAAGGTGAAGGCCTATAGCAATTACACGAGCCTGTTCAAGGCGTTCGACAACCATGACATTGACATCGTGGCGGTCGAAGGCACCGGAGCCTATGGACGCGACCATGCGGAGGTGCTGGGCACGTTCGGGCATTCCGACTACTACCTGTGCGTGAACAAGAAACGCTCCGATTTGCTGGTCGCGCTCGATACCGCCCAGGCGCAGCTGAATGTCGACGAGCCCGGATTCGTGAGCTCGCTCAGCACGAAGTATTATTCCGAAAGCATGTCGAGCCGGGCGTTCTCGGCGCACGAGCGCGAGTGGATGGACACCCATAACACGTTGCGCGTGGCGTACCTGAACAACTACCTGCCCTATAGCGACACGGATGAAAACGGCAACGCCACCGGCATCGTGCGCGACCTGCCACCGCGGATGCTCACGAGCATGGGCATCACGAACATCACGGTGACCTACCAGGGATTCGACAGCTATGACGAGATGGTCGCGGCCATGAGCAGCGGCGACGTCGATGTGGCGTTCCCCGTGGGCGGCGGCCTGTATTACTCCGAGGAAAACGGCATCTACCAGTCGAACTCCGTGGTTTCGTCGGCGACCGAGCTCATCTTCAAGGGGCCCCTCACCGAGGACAAGACCAAGAGTTTCGCGGTGAACGAAAACAACCAGATGCAGTATTACTACGTCACCACCGAGTTCCCCGATGCGGAAATCTCGTTCTATCCGTCCATCGATGCGTGCCTTCATGCCGTGGCTGACGGCGAGGCGGGGTGCACGACGCTGAACGGCCTGCGCGCGAACGACATCCTGCGCAACCGCGAATACAGCGAGCTTTCCATGCGCCAGCTCACGCGCAACGACGAGCGCTGCTTTGGCGTGAAGATCGGCAACGAGGGCCTGCTGAAGCTCATCAACCGCGGCTTGAACGTCGTGGGCGATGACTATGCGCAGAACCAGGCCTATCGCTACACGGAAGGCCTTTCCACGTACACGCTGTGGGATGCCATCCTGGATAACATGGCGCTCGTGGGCACGGCGGCGCTCGCGCTCGCGGCGCTCGTCATCGTCTACCTCATCCGTCGCGCCAGTCGCTCGCGGCAGGAAGTGGCCGAGAAAGAGCGTTCGCGCAAGGCGCTCGAGGAGAAGAACATCGAGCTCGCCGAAAGCCAGCGGGCGCTTTCCGACGCGCTCGATGCCGCCGAGCATGCGAACCGCGCGAAGACGGTCTTCCTGAACAACATGTCCCACGACATCCGCACGCCGATGAACGCCATCATCGGCTTCACGGCGCTCGCGGCGTCGCATATCGACAACAAGGAACAGGTGCAGGATTACCTGGGCAAGATCTCGACCTCGAGCCAGCACCTGTTGTCGCTCATCAACGACGTGCTCGACATGAGCCGCATCGAGAGCGGCAAGGTGAAGATCGAGGAGACGGACGTGCACCTGCCCGACCTCATCCACGACATCCGCAACATCATCCAGGCGAGCATCACGTCCAAGCAGCTCGAGCTGTTCATCGACACCCAGGATGTGGTGAACGAGGACATCGTCACCGATCGGCTGCGCCTGAACCAGGTGCTGCTGAACATCCTGAGCAACGCCATCAAGTTCACGCCAGCCGACGGCACGGTGAGCCTGCGGGTGATCGAGCATCCGGGCGCGACGCCGGGTTTCGCGGATTTCGAGTTCCGTGTGAAGGACACCGGCATTGGCATGAGCGAGGAATTCCAGAAGACCATTTTCGATGCGTTCACGCGCGAGCAGAGCAGCACGGTGAGCGGCATCCAGGGCACGGGCCTCGGCATGGCCATCACGAAGAACATCGTAGACATGATGGGCGGCACCATCACCGTGAACAGCGCGGAGGGCAAGGGCAGCGAGTTCATCGTGGGCCTGCGGTTCAAGATCAGCGGAAACGCCCCATCGTACGGGCCGGTGCCCGAGCTTCAGGGCGTGCGCGCGCTCGTGGCCGACGACGACACGAACACGTGCCTTTCCGTGTGCGCGATGCTGCGCGAGGTGGGGATGCGCCCCGACTGGACGAGCTACGGCAAGGAAGCGGTGGTGCGTGCGAAGGACGCCGTCGACCATGCCGACCCGTTCGGGGCCTATATCATCGACTGGATGATGCCCGACCTCAACGGCATCGAGGTGGTGCGCCGCATCCGCAAGATCATCGGCGACGCCGCGCCCATCATCATACTCACGGCATACGACTGGTCCGACATCGAGGAGGAGGCGCGCGAAGCGGGCGTGACGGCATTCTGCTCGAAGCCGCTGTTCATGTCCGAGCTGCGCAACGTGCTCACCCGTCCCTTCCGCGAAAAGGGCAACGAAATCGTGGAGGAAGCGGACTTCGATTTCTCGGGCAAGCGCGTGCTGTTGGCAGAAGATAACGAGCTCAACCAGCAGATTGCGCAGGCGATTCTGGAGGGTGCGGGCTTCGAGGTGGACATCGCCGCCGACGGCACCATCGCGGTGGAGAAGATGGAACGGGAGCCGGCGGGCTACTACGACGTCGTGCTGATGGATATCCAGATGCCGCAGATGGACGGCTACGAGGCTTCGCGGCGCATCCGCGCGCTCGACGACCCGGCGAAGGCGAACCTGCCCATCATCGCCGTCACGGCGAACGCGTTCGTGGAAGACCGCAAGGATGCATTGGAAGCCGGCATGGACGGGCATCTGCCCAAGCCTTACGAGGTGCCGGTGATGATGGAGACCCTCGCGCGGTTCCTGAAGTAGCACCCACGACGGCGCAAGAGACGGAAGGCCGGCAGATGACCGGAGTCGTTTGCCGGCTTCGAGGGAGGTTTGAGCGTGGCGAAAGCCAAGAGAAAGATGACGGCTGCGGAAAAGGCCGCGGCGCGGGTGCCGGAGATGCCGGAGCCCGAACCAGCGCCGGTCGTGCCGCGTGAACCCGCTCCCATGCCGAAACATGAGCGCAGGAACCGTTTCGCCCTGCTGGTGGGCGGCTTGATCCTGCTCGTGGCGCTGAGCTTCACGCTGTATACCTGCAACTATTCCCACGAGACCGACGAGGCCCGCGCGGCGCTTACCACCACGCAGCAGGTGGCGGTGGACGAGCAGGCCGATTGGGTGGCCTTTGGCGATGCCGATGCCGATGTGGGCTTTGTGTTCTATCCCGGCGGCAAGGTGGCCGCCGAGGCGTATGCGCCGCTCATGCACCAGCTGGCGGAAAAGGGCATGTTCTGCGTGATCGCGAAGGTCCCGTTTAACCTGGCGTTCTTCAAGACCGATGCCGCTGCTGCCGTTATCCAGGCGTATCCCCAGGTGAAGACCTGGTATACGGGCGGGCATTCCCTGGGCGGCGTGGCTGCGTGCCAGTGGGCGGCGGATAACCCCGATCGCGTTGCCGGGCTCATCTTGCTGGGCAGCTACACCTCGGTTGACCTGACGGGAACGAGCCTGCGGGTGCTATCGCTCTATGGCTCGAACGACCAGGTGATGAACCGCGAGAACTATGTGGAATCGCAGGCGCTGCTGCCGGCCGACGTGCGCGAGGTCGTCATCGAGGGCGGCAACCACGCGCAGTTCGGCAACTACGGCACCCAAGAAGGCGACGGCGAAGCAACCATTACGGCCGCCGAACAGCAGAAACAGGCAGTCGACGCCATCCTCAAGTGGGTTTCGTAACGCAAGCAGCTGGACATCCGGCGGTTGGTGGGACAAGCGGGCCCGCAGCATTTGGGACGCCCAGGCTCCGGAGCCTGGGCGTCCC
>JAUNEQ010000186.1 GCA_030525445.1 Coriobacteriia bacterium
AGTCACTAGCACCTCAAGCTAGCGCGTCTGCCAATTCCGCCACTCCGACTTGAAACAGCGAAAGCTATTATAGCCAATCGCTCGTTTGCGTCAACGCCTAATTTCAAAAAAGTTAGGCGGCGGGGTTAATCGTGCCCTGCGGGTAGATGAGCATGAGCACGATAAGGGAAATGAAGAACACGACACCGCAGATGATCGTGAACTTGTCGAGGTTCTTCTCCACCAGCGAGATGGACTGCTGGGTGCCATAGAAGGCAGAAGAGATGGCATCGGAAACACCCGTGCCCTTGCCAGAGTGCAGCATGATGAAAACGATCATGCCCACGCCGGAGACAAGAAGCAGGATGATGAAGAGTATAACCAGCGGTGTCACTTGTATGTTCCTTTTCTAGTATGGTTGCGTCACAAGCAATGAAGTATAAACGCCTGCTCGCAAACTTGCAAGCAGGCGTTTTCTCTCATCCATAGGATGCACAACCCAAATCACAGGAACGCGTGTTTACTTCGCCTTGCCCTGGTTTGCAACCTTGTTGATCTTGGCCTCGATGACGGCCGGGTCGCCGAGATACTTCTTCTCGATGACGTTCATATCCTGATCGAACACATAGACCAGCGGCACGCCCGTGGGAAGGTTGAGGTTGACGATCTCATCCTCGGATAGCCCGTCGAACTGCTTCACGAGCGAGCGGAGGGAATTGCCATGTGCGGCGATGAGCACGCGCTTGCCAGCCTTCATCTGCGGGAGGATTTCCTCCTCGAAGTACGGCCAAGTGCGGGCGATGTTGTCCTTCAGGCACTCGGCCATGGGGACATCGGCCGGGTCGACATCGCGATAGGCGGGATAGTTGTGGGCATCGCGCTCGTCGCCGGCCTCCAGCGCGGGCGGACGGGTGTCGAAGCTGCGGCGCCAGATCTTCACCTGGGCCTCGCCATACTTGGCGGCGGTCTCGGACTTGTTTAGGCCCTGGAGGGCGCCATAATGACGCTCATTCAGCCGCCACGTCTTGATGACGGGGAGCCAAGCGCGGTCCATCTCATCGAGAACGATGTTCAGCGTGTGGATGGCGCGCTTCAGATAACTGGTGTAGCACAGGTCGAAGTCGAACCCGGCCTCTTTCAGCGCACGACCGCCTTCTGCAGCTTCCGCACGGCCGGTGTCGGAGAGGTCAACGTCGTACCAACCCGTGAAAAGATTCTTCTGGTTCCACTGGCTCTCGCCGTGCCGGATGAGCACGAGAGTCATGGTTTGGGCATCCGCCATGATGGCTCCTTCCCCTGTAGGTTATCCTTGGCTACATCTTATCGCAAAGGGCAGCCGCTCCCCCACCAAAGTCTGGCAAAGGCAACAAACAGGTGGGACACCACCCCGTAGGTGGTGTCCCACAAACCCTGTTGTCCTGCGTTACTTGGTGGCAGCCTCGATGAGGGCCTTGAAGTCGTTGGACTTCAGGCTCGCGCCACCGATGAGTCCGCCGTCGATGTCCTCCATCGCCAGGAGGCCGTCAACGTTCTCGGGCTTCATGGAACCGCCATAGAGGATGCGCGTGGCATCGGCGGTTTCATCGCCGAACATGTCGCGCAGTTTCGCACGGATGGCGGCGCACACTTCTTCAGCCTGCTCCGGCGTGGCGGTACGGCCCGTGCCGATGGCCCAGATGGGCTCGTAGGCGATGACGACGTTCTTCATGTCGATGTCATCGAGGCCCGCGAGGCCGGCGTCGACCTGAGCGGTCACGAATTCCACGTATTCGTTCGCGTCGCGGATGCCCAGCGATTCGCCGCAGCACATGATGGGCGTGATGCCGCCGGCAAGCAGCGCCTTGACCTTCTTGTTCACATCTTCGTCGGTTTCGCCGAAGAGGCCGCGGCGCTCGGAGTGCCCGACGATGCAGTAGGTCACTCCGAGGTCCTTGAGCATGGGCACGGAAACCTCGCCGGTGAAGGCGCCATGGTCTTCCCAATAGCAATTCTGCGCACCGACGGCGATTTCGTTCTTGTCGAAATCGAGGACGGTGAGAGCGGGCAGAAGGTCGATGAACGGCGGGATGATGACGACATCCACCTGATCGAGCCAAGCGGCAGGTACGCGATTCGCAATCTCCTGGGTGAGAACGACGGCCTCGGGGCGCGTGTTGTTCATCTTCCAGTTGCCTGCGATCATGCGTTTTCTCATAACGAATTCCTCCTATCGTGCGCACGTCATATAAACGTGCGGCTATTCTCAATTACGCCAGCAGCGGCACGACGCCGGGCAGGTCCTTGCCCTCGACGAGTTCCATGGAAGCACCGCCGCCCGTGGAGATGAAGTCCATCTGGTCGGACATCGCGAACTTCTTCACCGCAGCTGCGGAATCGCCGCCGCCGATGATGGTCTGGCCGGCGGTTGCGGCAACGGCGTCGGCAACGCCCTTGGTGCCGGCTTCGAAGGCCTTCATCTCGAACACGCCCATCGGGCCATTCCAGAAGACGGTCGCGGCCTTCTCGATTTCCGCGGCGAACAGCTTGACGGTTTCGGGACCGATGTCAAGGCCCATCATGTCGGACGGGATGGCATCGACGGCAACGGTCTTGGTCTCGGCGTCTTCGGCGAACTTGTCCGCGACGACGACATCAACGGGGAGCAGCAGCTTGACGCCAGCCTCTTCGGCCTTGGCCATGAGGCGCTTCGCGGTCTCGATGTGATCCTCTTCCTTCAGCGAGGTGCCGATTTCTAGGCCCTGGGCCAGGAAGAACGTGAAGCACATGCCGCCGCCCACGAGGATGGTGTCGGCCTTCTTCATGAGGGACTCGATGACGCCGATCTTGTCGGACACCTTCGAGCCGCCGAGGATGGCGGTGAAGGGATGCTTCGGCTCGTCGAGCATGCCCTTCAGGGTCGCGATCTCGCGCTCCATCAGGTAACCGGCGTAGGCGGGCAGGTAGTCGGCGAGACCGGCGGTGGAGGCGTGCTTGCGATGCGCGGCGCCGAATGCGTCGTTCACATAGACTTCGCCGAGCTTGGCAAGCTCAGAGGTGAAGGAGGGATCGTTCTTCTTCTCGCGCTTGTCGAAACGGACGTTCTCGAGCAGCAGGACTTCCCCGTTGCCGAGAGCGGCGGCCTTGGCCTGCGCGTCCTCGCCGATGGTGTCTGCAGCCATGACGACATCCTTGCCCAGGAGCTTGCCCAGATGCTCGGCAACCGGCTTCAGGCTGAACTTCTCTTCGTAGCCCGTGCCCTCGGGACGGCCGAGGTGCGACATCAGGATGAGCTTGGCATCATGGTCGAGCAGGTACTTGATGGTGGGAAGCGCGGCCTGGATGCGCAGGTCGTCGGTGACGACGCCATCCTTCAGCGGCACATTGAAATCGCAACGGCACAGGACGCGCTTGCCGGCGACGTCTGCCTGCTCGATGGTGCGGATATTCGGCATGATAACCCCTTTCACAAAGAAGCGTCCCTGCCCGAAAGCAGGCAGAGACGCTTGTAGGTACGAAACGATGACGTACTAGAGCAGGATCTTCGCGAGGTCCTTGACGCGGTTGGAATAGCCCCACTCGTTGTCATACCAAGAGATGCACTTGACGAAGTTGCCCTCGCCGCCGATGCACATCGTGAGCTTGGAGTCGAAGATGCTGGAGTGGTTGTTGCCAACGATGTCGATGGAGACGATCGGGTCCTCGGTGTACTCGAGGATGCCGGCGAGCTCGCC
>JAUNEQ010000039.1 GCA_030525445.1 Coriobacteriia bacterium
GGGCCGTACTCGCAGTCCTCGAAGTAGCCGATGCCACCGAAGATCTCGAGCATCTGGTCGGAGACCAGCTTGACGGTCTCGATGGAGAACAGCTTGCAGCAGGAGGCCTTCTCGGCGATGTACTTGCCGTTCGGGTCGATGTCATAGTCCTTAGCCCAGTCATAAACCATGCAGCGGAGGCCATGGATCATCATCTGCATCTCAGCGAGCTTCATCTTGATAGCCTGACGCTGGATGATCGGCTTGCCGAAGGTCACGCGGTCAGCAGCACGGTCGAGGGTGATCTCAAGCATCTTCTGGGACATGCCGAGGTTGGAAGCGGCGATGTGCACGCGGGAGATGTCGAGGGAGTGCATAGCAACTTCCATGCCCTGGCCCTCTTCACCGAGCAGGAACTTCTTGTCCAGGTGAAGGTCGGTGAACTTGAGGCCGGTGTGGCCGGAGCCACGGCAGCCCATCATGTGCGGCATCGGGACGATCTCGTAGCCCGGGGTGTCGCACGGCACCAGGAAGGCGGACAGACGCTCGTCGCCGGTGGCCTCAGGATCGGTCACAGCGATGACGTAAGCAGCGTGGCAGCAGTCGGTGTGGGAGATGAGCCACTTCTCGCCGTTGATGATGTAGTCGCCATTCTCGTCCTTGACAGCGGTGGTGTGCAGGTCAGCACCGGTGCCGCCGGTCTGCTCGGTCAGAGCGAAGCAGGTGAAGAAGGTACGATCCTGGAACTTGTCCATGTACTCAGCCTTGACTTCCGGCTTGCCGAAGTCGTCAAGGATGCGCCAGTTGAGGTCGGCGGAGTAATGCGTGTGCATACGCATGCCACCGGGGCCACGGGAGAACTGCTCCTGGCACATGAGGATCTCGAGCTCGGAGAGATCCCAGCCGCCGTACTCAGAGGGGAGAGCCAGACGATAAACATCGTTCTCGATGTTGATCTTGTAGAACTCCTCGGGGAAGACGTTGGTGACCTCGGCCTCCTTCTGCATCTCCTCCCACGGACCCTCGGCGAGGTTCTTCAGCCTCTCCAGGAACTCCGCAAACTGCTCCTCGGTGAGCTTGGCGTTCGGATTCATCTTGTGCGCCATGGTTTTCCTTTCTCTAAAAGAGACGTCCTAGTGGAGCAGTTCGATACGAAAGAGCGCAAGCGTTCTATCGCGTGGTTCAGCTCCGCTTTATACGTCGATATTATAGGGGAAATTTTTGCTATGGCTAGACTTTTATTTGAGGCCTGAATAAAAACAGGTGGGCAAATTCCTATATATGGTCGCTTTTGGCACACTATTTTGCGCTTTAATGGGTTCTGCCACACGAGATATCGGTTTTATTTCTAGGACAATCGCGCCTTTCTGACCATATTTTCTCGTTTTCCTCTATACTGTTCTACATCGAGTTACCACATAAAAAGTTCGGGTGCTTTTTATGGCAATGCACATGTATGCTACAAAATGCGCATAACGTCGTAAACCGCAACCGTTCTGGAACGCCTTCTCGACGCAGGAGCAACCATGAATTCGTTCGATACGAAGTACCTCATCGCCAAGACTTTCATAGATTTGTGCAACCAATCCTCTATCCAGAAGGTCTCGATTTCGGACATCGTCAACAAGACCGGCAAGAACCGCAAGACGTTCTACTATCACTTTGATGACAAGAACAGTCTCATCATGTGGATCTTCCGTTACGACATGGGCGCAATCCTGAAGGAGAAGTTCCCAGAATCGATGCTCGTCTACGAGGAATCCAGCGACGACCCCAAGGCGCACTTCCCCTTCTACATCACCAAGAAATCCGGCGTGCGCTCCCTCAACCACGCCGCGTTCTACGACTGCTTTGCGAAGGTGCTCGAAGGCCGGCGCAAGTTCTACCACCAGGCACTGCTGGAAAACGGCCCGCAATCGCTGCGCAACTACCTGTACGACCTGTACTTGCCGGCGATGGTGAACGACATCAACATCATTCTCTCCAACCGGTACCTGCCCGAAGAGAACATCGAGTTCCTGGCCGAGTTCTACACCTGCGCCTGGCTGTACTACTTCATCCGCAAGATCGACCAGCCCGGCAACCGCGAGCTCGTGAGCAACGTCTACCCCTTCAACAACATCATCCACAGCTCGCTCGAAGCCGAAATCAAGCAAGCGCAGATGCGTCGCAACCTATAAACAAGCAGACAAGGCCAACTGGGCAATCCCTTTTGGCCATCCTATACACCTCTCTCTTGTGATTGATTGCGTCCCTTGCAGCCCGTGAAGCTGCTCCCTCGGAATGTTCTGCTACCATAATTGGCTGTACATGGAGATATCCACAAGGAGACTGGCATGAACCTTGATTTGAAGAACCGAACCCAGAAACCGAAGTATGACGACTACATCGGCCCCACGCGCACCAAGGCCACGTGGAAACCGCGTGTCATCGAAACGCTGCTCACCTTCCTGCGCTGCGAGCATTGCGGACGCGTCTTCCTGCAGCAGGACAGCGCCACGCCCATCGAAAACCCGGGCAAGGGCCGCGACCGCATCTCCATCCTGCCGTTCGAGCCGCCGGTAGGCCCCGTCACGTGCTGTGGCGAGCCGATGCAGCCGGTGCCGCAGGTGGAATGGAACGACGTGCGCGACCGCATCGACCTGGAGCACGAGACCCTCGGCGGCGTGAACTCCAACGCCATGCGCATTCACTGGGAAGTGAAGGAGGAAGGATGCGAGCCCCGTTGGGTGTGCATCAAGACCTTCACCGGCCATCAGACCAAGTACATCACGCCCGACAAGAAGTCGCCCCTCACTTTCGCGTATGCCGATGAAGACGCATTCGGCTACTGCCACGACAACCCGTGCCGCGAATGCGTGTTCCGCTGCAAGAGCGGCTTCGAGATCTACGTCTACGTGGACAAGATCGGCATCGTGCACGAGGACATGGAGCGCATCCTCACGCAGAAGATGATGGGCAACAAGTAGCCGGCACGTACACGCCGGGACAACGGTTAACCTTGGCAGGGCGGCTTCGGCTGCCCGCCTTTATGCGCACGGAAAAACGCGCCCGCCAGGCGCGATAGGAGGAATGATGACTGGAAAGAAACAGGCCAAGAAACGCCCCGCATCGTATTTCGTCGATTTCGAAAACGTACGCGGCGCCGGTTTGAACGGCGTCGAGGGCTTGGCGAAGGGCGACCGCGTGTTCGTGCTGTACGGCAGCAAGGACAGCGCGCTCAAGCTGGAACAGGTGCAGAACGTGATGCACAGCCCGGCGAAAGTCGAGTTCATCAAGGTGGCCACCGGCAAGCACGACGCACTCGATTTCCAGTTGGTGGCGCTGCTGTTCATGAACATGAAGAAGAAGCGCGACTACTTCGTCATCAGCAAGGACACCGGATTCGACTTCGCGATTCGCATGGCGAAGGTCCGCGGTTTCGAAAACGTGTACCGCCGCGAGACCATTTCGGGCGCGACGCTGGAGCCGAAGAAGCTCCCGCAAGGACGCCGCAAGCCCGCCAAGCGCCTGCCGCAGCCGAAGGAGGCGACGCCGCAGGGCCGCACCGCCCAGCGCAGCGAGTCCAAGCCCGCCGCAGCTCCCGCCGAACCCGCACCGGAACCGGCCGCCAAGGTGCCGCAAGCGCAGGCCGCAGCACCGGAAGCCACGCAGCCGGCCAATGACGCGCAAGCTCCCCAGCAGCCCAAACAGGGCGATGCCGCGCAACCCGATAAGCCGAAGCCGTCCCGCCGCCGCAGGCGCAAGCCTGCCGCGAAGGCAACCCAGAAGGACCCCTACCGCATCGAGATCGAACGCGTGCTGGCCAAGAACCTCGGCGGCCTGCCCACGGCCAACAAGGTCGATGCCATCGTCGACGGCCTGCAGAAGTGCGACACCCGCTCCCGCTTCTACAACCACCTGCGTGGCGCCCTGGGCAACGAGCAGGGGTTGGGCCTCTACCGCGACGTCAAATCGCTCTTCGACCAGCTCCAGGCGGTGGAGCGCCCCGCGCAATCGAACGAATAGACCAGCCAGGAAGAGAAGCGGCGGCACCAAGTACCGCCGTTTCGTCATGCGTGATTGAAAGGCCGGCACCTGGTACCGGCCTTTCACTGTTTATGCAAGCTTTTCGATGAGCTCTGCCATGTCCTTGCCAAGCTGGCGGGCGAACATGAAGGCGATCTCGTCGTCTTCCACGCGGCGCCACTTCACGCGGCCGTCTTCATAACCGCGGAACATGGTGGCCAGCGGATAATTCGCGCGGACCTCGCCTTCGGGGCGCGGCTGTACGAGCAGGATCTCGTGAATCTGGAACCAACGCTGCAACGCGGCCACCGCTTCCTCGCCGCCGCAGTTGGAAAGGCCGGTCGTGGCGATGAGGCCGCCGACCTTGCCCTTCAGGGCATTGGCAGTCATGTGCAGCGGGCGCGTGCGGTCCATGAAGCACTTCATGCGGGCGCTCACGTTTGCGAAGTAATTCGGAGAAGCGAGGATGATGCCGTCGGCTTCCTTCATCTTTTCGTAGAGCATCTGCATATCGTCCTGCACCGTGCACTCGGGCTTGCCCAGGCAGCGGTTGCAGCCGATGCAGTATTCGATGTTACATTTGGAAAGCTCGATGACCTCGGTCTCGAAGCCCTTGGCGCGTGCTTCCTCCAGCGCGGCCTCGATAAGGGAAGCGGTTCCCTTGCCGGCACGATGGCTTCCGTTGATAGCGAGGATCTTCATGGGCGGTCTCCTTCCCCCATAGTGTTCGCCATTTCTCCTTTCGCAATGGTATCAAGCCTCCCCCGCTTCGCAGACCCCCTAGTTTTCGTTTTTGTGGGGATACAGGAAGGATTAATGGAGGTAAAGGGCGCGTTTTATGCCTAGGATGAACAGAATTACCCATCAAATAGGGTATTCTGTAGCCAAGGGAAGGCGAAATTCCAAGGTGGTGGAATAGATGGATTTGAAGCTGGACGAACAGCAGCTCGACATGATTCAAAGCATGCGCGAATACGGCATGTCGACGTTCACGATCGAGAATGTCCTCCAGTGGCGCGAGGACCAGGGCTTGCCCGACGACGTCGTGCAGGAATTCGCACGCCGCTATTTCAGCCTGCCCGCATCCAACGCGAGCCAGGGCTCCTTTTCGCAAAGCCTGCTGAACCAAGCACTCATCATCGAGGAGCTCAGCCGGTGCGCCGGCTGCGCCCTGCCGTTCCAGAACGACCTGTTTGAGTTGCACATCATGGCGGGTTTCGCGAGCGACAACGACTTCTCCACCGTCATCAACGACTTCCGCACGACCGGTCGCGTGATGTTCGCCCTCGCCGTGTCCGAGCCCCAAGCCGGTTCTGACACGCAGAACATGTCCACCTCGGTTCGCACCGAGAACGGCAAGCTCGTGCTGAACGGCGTGAAGACCTTCGTGAACAACGGTGAATACGCCCCCAACATCCTGGTGGCCGCCATCGACGAGGACGCCCCGAGCGACGTGCGCCATCCCGCGCTTTCGTTCTGGTTCATCCCGCGCAACCTGAAGGGCATCACGGCCTACCCCATCAACAAGATCGGCCAGTCGATGCTCCCCTTCGCCACCGTTGCTTTCGAAAACGTCGAGCTCAAACCCGAATACCGCCTCACCGGCCCCAACGCAACCGCCGGCTTCCCGCACCTGTTCTCGCTGCTCGAGCGCGGCCGCATCTTCACCTGCGCATCCTCGCTTGGCATGGCGCAAGCCGCCATGGAAGACGCCGTGCGCTACGCGAACAAGCGCAAAGCCTTCGGCACCCCCATCGGAGAATTCCAGCAGATCGAGCAGATGCTCACCGACATGGAAATCCACCTGTGGAACATGCGCAATCTCCTGTACTCCGCCGCCAGCAAAGCCGACGAAGACGCCCCCGACAAGCGCCTGGCCATCGCCCTCATGAAACGCTACATCCCCGCCGCCGCCACCCAAGTGGCAAGCGACGCCATGCAGATCCTCGGCGGCATCGGCTACACCGAACGCGAGCGCGTCAGCCATATCTGGAAAGACTGCCGCGGCAACCAACTCGCAGAAGGCACCGACCAGATCATGGTCTACATAGCCGCCCCCTTAATCCGCAACAAGTACGCAGACTAAAGCCGGCAGCCAAAGACAGCGAACGCAATAACCAGATAGCGCCCCTTCCCAACCTGAAGGAGGTCCCTCGACTCCGGCGCTTCGCGCCTCCGCTCGGGATGAAAATGAAACACCCCCGCTCCGGGAACGAGCGAAGCGATGTTCCCCCCAGAACCGCCCCAGGGGAAAGAGCGAAGCGACTTTCCCCCGAATGCCCCCGGGGACGAGCGAAGCGATGTCCCCCCGCGGCAAAAGGGCCAGCACCTCTCCCAGGGGAAGAGCGCAGCGACTTCCCCCGACGGGGCTCCCCGGGGAACGAGCGCAGCGACGTTCCCCGGCCGACGGGCCCCAACCCAAACCTCAGTCCCCAAACATGCCGCAAATGCGAAAGGAGCCGCCGAAATCAGCCTCCTCCGTTCCGCCGCGGCCGCCCCCCCCAACAAAAAAGGAGCCGCCCGAAGGCGGCTCCCACCAGCATTTGAGGGATTTTACTTCTCCCAGACGCACTCGGCCTCGCCGGCCTCTTGGCGGCGGGACTTGAAGATCTTGTCCGGAACTTCCTGGCCATGCCAGCACTTGATGGCACCCTCGTCCTCGAGGCGTTTGATGTCCTCGTCGGAGTAGCCAAGCTTCTCCATGTACTCAGCGGTGTGGTAACCAATGGGCTTGGAGAGAATCATCGGCGGATCACCGAAGCTGTCGAAGCGAATCGGAATCGTGGTGGTCGCACGGTCACCGAAGGCCTCGTAATGCACGGTGCGCAGGCCGTCGTTGTCATAGGCCTCGTCGTCGGCCACGATGTCCTTGTAATCGAACACGGTCTGGAACGGAACCTGATGCTCACGCAGAATCGGATCCCACTCGTCGAAGGTCTTCTTGGAGAAGCCGTCGTCGAGGACCTCAACGAGCTCGTGATGGGTATAGGGCTGGATGTCCTCCATGCGGCAGAAGCGCGGATTATCCTTCATATCCTCGCGGCCGATGATCTCCATCATCTCGTTGTAGTACTTGTTGTGGTTCGGCTGGCAAATGTAAATCCACTTGTCATCCTTGGTCTTGTAGGTATTGTTGAACGGCGACGGCACGCTCTTGCGGCTCTTCGGATACGGGGAGCCGAACTGCGTGGCGCAGATGCCGATGCCACCAGCCCACAGGGCGCCGTGGTACAGGTTCACGGTAACCTTGTCGCCCTTGCCGGTGCGCAGCTTGTTGACGATAGCACCCAGGATGCCGGCAGCCAGCATGACGGCGCAGTTGTAGTCACCGAAAGCTTGCGGCGGGATGGCCGGGGAGGTGTTGCGCTCCGGGAAGGTGCCGGCAACGCCACCACGGGCAGCCCAGCAGACGGCGTCGTAGCCCGGGCTATCCTTCTCGATGCCGAACTCGCCATAGCCGCGCATCTGAGCCCAGATGAGGCCGGGGAACTGCTCGTGCAGGGTCTCGTAGTCGAGGCCCATCTTCACGAGGGACTTGGAACGGGTGTTGGTAACGAAGACGTCAGCCTCGGCGATGAGCTTCTTCATAGCCTCGAGGCCTTCGGGGTGCTTGGTGTTCAGGCACAGCCAGTTCTTGTTGGTGTTGTTCAGGTCGTAGGTCGGGTCCTCAACCTCAGTCTGGCCGCAGCCAAAGCACGGGCCCTGAACGCGCTGGGCGTCGCCAAAAGGCGGCTCGATCTTGATGACCTCGGCGCCCATATCGGACAGCACGCGCACAGTGGCGGGGCCGGCGACGTAGGTGCAGAGCTCGACGATCTTGATACCAGCAAGGGGGCCGTAACCATTCAGATGATCAGTGGTGGTCATTGAGTTGGTCTCCTTTCCCATAAGTATCCTCTCGGCTTACGCCGAATCACTGCTTAATCGGATGGATTATCACCCAAAACGGCGTTTTCGTCTACCGAATGCACGGTTAAAAGCTTTAATTCACCCGGTTATTGGCCCGGTAATGAACTAATTACCGGGCAATTTTCAAAACTTGGGGGGTAACACGTGAAGTGCCCTTCACATTTCCCTACCACGGCAAGCGGAAACGCCCTTACTCGCCCTCGCTCCGGAAGTCGGCATCGTAGGCGGCAGGCGCCTTCAGGATGGGCTCGTCGGGCTCGACCAGCTTGGGGATGTACATCGTGGTGGTGTTGCGCACGGCCACCTTCCCCGCCGGGTTGTAGATCTTCGTCTCGACGATCATCGTGCTCTTGCCGTTGTGCACGACCTCTGCGACGACCTTGATGTCCTCGTTATCGGTGGGCAGCGCGCGCACGAAGTTCGTGTTCGACGACAGCGTGATGACGTGCTTGCCCAGCGAGAAGCCGGCCGCGCTGGCCGTCATGTCGACGAGCGTCATGATGGAACCGCCATGCACGTTGCCGTAAATGTTCTCGAGGCCGCGATGTGCCTTCGTCTTCATCACCACGCGGCCCGGCTCGATGGCGACGCAGCGCATGCTATCGAAGCCCGAAAGCCCATGGAAGTGATGCAGAATGCCTTCAATCAGATGTTCATCCATCGTTTGATTCTCCTTTAACGCGGCCGCCGGTCGATATCCGTTGGCCTGGCGAACGCAGGATTGTGCCACAGGGCCAGCAGCAACCGGCCCGCAAAAAATGCGCGGCCACCAAAGCAGCCGCGCATCGTATTCCTACCTCGGTAGCAACTCTTCTTACAGGTTGCGGAACGCGTAGTTCTCGGGATGCGCCTTGACGTCCTCGCGCATCTTCGGGTTCATCTTCACAACGCCGCGGCGAGCGTCGTCGGTCTGGGAAGCCAGAACCTGGTTGCGGTTCTCCATCTGGATCTGGGCGTCGAAGCTGTTGTCGAGGCTGGACTGCAGGCTCGACTTGGTGAGGCGCAGGCCCATCGGGGCGGAGTTCTTGCAGCACATCTCGGCCATCTTCACGGCCTCTTCGACGACGTCGTCATCGGGAACGAGCTTGTTGCCGAAGCCCCATGCGTACAGCTCTTCGGCCTTGATGCGGCGGGCGGTCATGAGAGCCTCGGCAGCGCGGGCGTAACCGACGATGCGGGGCAGGTAGTAGGAGCCGGACATGTCGGTGCCGGTGAGGCCGATGTTCAGGTAGCCGGCCTGCATGCTGTAGGACTCGCCCAGGACGCGCATGTCGCAAGCGCAGGACAGGGACAGGCCACCGCCGATGGCGAAGCCCTTCAGGGCGCCGATGATAACCTGCGGGCAGGCGCGCATGTTCACAGCCTGGTCGGAGCAGATGGTCTGCATGATGTAGTAGTCACGCTGAGCGCGGCCCATGCCCTCCTCTACCGGCGGCTCGAGGTTGAGGTCGTTCAGGTTGAAGCCGGCGCAGAAGGCGCGGCCCTCGCCGGTGAGGACGATGGCGCGGCAGTCGGGATCCATGCGGACCTTCTTCAGATAGTCGTTGAACTCGGCCATCTGCTCATAGGACATGGCATTCAGGTTGGCAGCGTCGTTGAAGGCAACGACATGGATGGGGCCACGAACCTCGACATTGAGCTTGTTGTACTCATACTTGAATTCGGGCATGAAGTAAGCATCCTGGTAAACGCTCATGAAACATTCCTCTCTCATCATTTGCACATGAACAGGCACTGCAACCTGTTTCGCCACATTATAGCGGTTCCCGCCCGACTATCGCCGCGCACTATGAATTTGGCAGAAACCCATTTGCAACCCAAATGCAACCCCCACACCCAAGTTCCCGTCCCAACAAAAACCTTCAGAACCGAAATGGACATCTACGACGTTCCGCCCAGCTGGTGGACTGGTGCCTGCACGGGCCCGGGCGAGGCGTCCGGCCGCCCGGGGTCAAACGGCCATATGCGACAAAAAAAGGCGCGCCATAAGCGCGCCGTCGCGAAATCTTCGATTTCGCCCATATATGCAGCATCTAGCGTAGCGCACGAGCGCGTTCGGCGAAGAGCGAAGCGAATTCGCCGAACCGCGAGCAGCGAAGCGTGGCCGTTTGCCCCCGGGCGGCCGGACGCCTCGCCCGGGCCCGCGCCCTACAGCATCTGGTCCACCAGCTGGGCGGCCCGCTCGGCGGAGATGTCGCACGAGGCCGCCATGACGTGGGAGAGGAGGTCGAAGCAGCGGCCTTCCATCTCGCGGTCCTTGGTGGAAAGCTCCTTGTCGGGCACCTCTTCCTCACGCTTGCGGTAAATGCGAACCAGGCGGACGATCTGGCGCAGGTCGCCAGACGAGATGATCCCGCGCGCCTCGTTGATGCGCTTGTTGCGGTTATCAACCCACTCCAATTCAGCCGGCTCATTGGCGTCGAACAGCGCGTTGATTTCGGTTTCCGAGGGAACGGGGCGGATGCTCAGCTCGGCCTTCGAGACCGGAATATACGACATGCCCTGCTTGTGCTTCGAGGGGAAGGCCACGTCCAAAACGAAGTAGTCTTCGGCGGGCAGGCTTCCGAGAGATCGCTCTTCAACGGCCACGATGCGGTAGACGTCCGCGCCTTTCAGGACGTAATCTTCAATGGTGTAACTCATGCTAATCTCCCCTCAAAACCAAGTTATTGTACAGCTTGCACGTGATGAATTCGTGAATTGCCTGGTCAGATGGTTGTTTGGGATTCAGCAATGCTTAACAGAACGAAATGAAACGCAGGACGCCCCGAGGCGTTCCGCACCCGGGGCGTCCTTGATATTCGCTCAATGACGATGTGAAGCGCTTTTATTCCTTGATCACCAGCGTGGGAATGTGGGTGACATTCAGCACGGTGTGAGCCACGCTGCCGAAGTACTGCTTCATCGTGCCGAGGCCGCGGCTGCCCATGACGATGAGGTCGACGCCGTTGCGGTTGGCGTAGTCGAGCATCGGCTTCGCCGGAACGGGCGCGTTCTGGACGACGATCTGATACGCGCACGTGGAATCCTTCAGCATCTCCTGGGCCTTCTGGCGAATCTTCTCGCCAGCGGTGCCGAGCATGTCAGCCAGAGCCGGAGAGCTCGCAGCCTGGGCGCTCAGCGACGCGGAAACCAGATTCACGTGGAAGACATGGAGGGTCGCACCGTTCTGGGCACACATCTCCTCGGCCATCTTCAGCGCCTTGTCAGCGAGATCGGAGCCATCGTAGGCAACCAAGATATTCTTGAACATAGCGTAACCACCTCTCTTTAGGATGTGACTATTATACGCGCTTGTTGCGCGGCGAGGAAACTCGTTTCGCACGTAAGTTTCTCGTTGATAACAGGCATTTCGATGATGCGTTTTCACCTGCACGTGGCCTGCATTCGGTTTCACATCGGGCTGTAAACTGCTAGTATGCTGCAAACTATGTAAAAAGAGAAAGAAGGCTCATACATGCCCATCACCGATATGTTGGCGCACAACGCCTATGTGCGCGGCAACGAGACGGCGCTTGTGGAGGTCAACCCCGCCATCCGCGACACCCGCGGAACCTCGTGGCGCGAATTCGAGCTCGTCGAGACCAAGCCGGCCAACCGGTACCGCCGCCAGATTTCCTGGCGCGTCTTCAACGAGCAGGCGAACCGCTTCGCCCACATGCTCATGGATGCGGGCGTCGGCCGCGGCGACAAGGTCGCTATCCTGCTGATGAACTGCCTGGAATGGCTGCCCATCTATTTTGGCGTGCTGAAGGCCGGCGCGGTGGCCGTGCCCATGAACTACCGCTACGATTCCGACGAGATCAAGTACTGCCTCGATCTCTCGGATTCCACGACCCTCATCTTCGGCCCCGAGTTCGTGAGCCGCATGGAGAAGATCGCCGACAAGATTCCCGCGATCAAGCGCATCTATTATGTGGGTGCCGACTGCCCGTCGTTCGCCGACAGCTACGATGAGCGCATCCGCCACTTCGCCGCGGAAGAACCCGATGTCATGATTTCCGACACCGATGAAGCGGCGATTTACTTCAGCTCGGGCACGACCGGTTTCCCGAAGGCGATCCTGCACAACCACGAGAGCCTCGTGGCATCGGCCGAGGCCGAGCAGGAGCATCACGGCCAGACGCGCGATGACGTCTTCCTGTGCATTCCGCCGCTGTATCACACGGGCGCGAAGATGCATTGGTTCGGGTCGCTGCGCAGCGGCGGTCGCGCGGTCCTGCTCCGCGGCGTGAAGCCCGAGTGGATCCTGCGCACCATTTCCGAAGAGAACTGCACCATCGTGTGGCTGCTCGTGCCGTGGGCGCAGGACATCCTCGACGCCATCGAGCGCGGCGACGTGAACCTGGACGATTACCGCCTGAGCCAGTGGCGCCTGATGCACATCGGCGCGCAGCCTGTGCCGCCGTCGCTCATCAAGCGTTGGAAGAGCTACTTCCCCAACCACGAGTACGACACGAACTACGGCCTTTCCGAGTCCATCGGCCCAGGCTGCGTGCACCTGGGTGTCGAGAACATCCACAAGGTGGGCGCCATCGGCGTTCCCGGTTACGGCTGGGAGGCCGAGGTGCGCGGGGCCGACGACAAGCCCGTCACCCCCGGCAGCCACGAGGTCGGCGAGCTGTGCGTTCGTGGCCGTGGCGTCATGACCTGCTACTACAAGAACCCCGAAGCGACCGACGAGGTGCTGAAGGACGGTTGGCTCTACACGGGCGACATGGCCGAGGTGGATGCCGACGGGTTCATTTACCTGGTCGACCGCAAGAAGGACGTCATCATCTCGGGCGGCGAGAACCTCTACCCCGTGCAGATCGAGGACTTCCTGCGCGCGCAGCCCGACATCAAGGACGTGGCCGTCATCGGCCTGCCCGACCAGCGATTGGGCGAGATCGCGACCGCGATCATCGAGGTGAAGCCCGGCCATACGCTCACCGAGGAAATGGTGAACGAGTTCTGCATGGGCATGCCGCGCTACAAGCGCCCGCGCAAGATCATCTTCGCGGACGTGCCGCGCAACCCCACCGGCAAGATCGAGAAGCCGGTGCTGCGCGAACGCTACGGCGCCACCCGCCTGGTGGAACGCGAAAGCGAAGCATAAAGGCCAGCAACCACGCGCCCTCCCCGCCGGGAGGGCGCTCTTTTGCCAAGACGGGTACCAAGCAAGACTGCGGGCCAAATGTGATATTGGGGTCAGGCACGTTTACCGCACTCCGGGGCCAGCATTACATGAAGAACGGGCGCCCCTTGAAGGGGCGCCCGTTCTTGCAAGCTCCTGCGACTTGTTGCCGACTATTTGCGGTTCTTCTTGTACTTGCGCACGACGAGGAAGTCGTCCTCGACATCGACAACCTCGATGTGGTCTCCCACGTTGTATTTCTGGTTGCGGTCAACGGGAATCGCCTTCACGGGACGGCCGTCGATATCGACGCGGCCGGTGCCAGAGGTTCCGTCGACCTTCTGGATGACCTGGCCATCGAGCCCGACGAGCGCCTCGATGCCCTCGGCATGGCGCGTCGAATTCTTGTCGGCCTTGCGGATGAACAGCGGGCGAAGCAGGAAGAACGAAAGCGCGGAAACGACCACGAACACGCCCGCCTGCACGGGGATGTCAAGCCCGAGCGCCCAGCACACGAGCGCGCCGGCTGCGCCCAGGGCGAACGAGAAGAAATTGCCCCGCAGCTGGAGCATCTCGACGAGCAGGAAAATGAAAAGGATCGATCCCCAAACAGCGAGGACCGGGTCGAACATCGGGAAATCCGCCATGGAGAAACCCGCTTAACCGAAGATGTGAAGCAGCGGATCGACGATGATCCACGTGACGATGGCAGCACCGATGATCTGAATGATGCGCTCGTAATTCGCAGTATATTTGGCCATGAGGCTCCTCGTTTCTTTTTCAGGGCGAACAGACGAAAGAATACCATAGGTGTCCTGAACTGGGGACAAAGCGTTATACCCGAAAGCGTAAATCACAGAGGCCACACGAGCGAACACGCCTCGCAAAATGCTCCGGCCCCCTGGATGGGACAGAATGCCCCGCAGCATATGGGACAGGCTCGGACGCTTTTCCTCGTAGCCCTTCTGTCAGAAAAGGGCTACGAGGAAAAGGTCCGAGCCTGTCCCATATGCTGCG
>JAUNEQ010000040.1:0-9357 GCA_030525445.1 Coriobacteriia bacterium
CCCCCGACCCACTGCTTGTAAGGCAGTTGCGCTCCCGCTGCGCCAATCGCCCATGAGAAGGCGAGTTTACCACAGAATGCTCGCCGCGCGTAAAACGTTTCTTTCTGCTATCGTGTCTTGCGCATAATTTCCAGCTTGAGGAGCGGTATCCATGAAAACGAGTGACTTCGATTACGAATTGCCTGAAGAGCTCATCGCCCAGGCTCCTGCGCCGGTGCGTGATGAATGCCGCTTGCTGGTGATGGATCGCCGTACCGGGTCGTTGCAGGACAAGATTTTCAAGGATATCTACGATTTCGTGCAGCCGGGCGATGTGCTCGTCGCCAACGAAACGCGCGTGTTGCCCGCCCGCTTGTTGGGCCAGAAGCGCGGCACCGGTGGCTCTGCGGAAGTGTTCCTGCTGCGTCCGATGCCCGAGGCGGGCGTTTCGAGCCGCGAGGCAACTTGGGAAGCCCTGGTGCGTCCGGGCCGCCGCCTGCGTCCCGGTGCGGTTGTGGAATTCCCGGGGCAAGATGGGCGCATTGCCATGGAGGCCGAGGTTGTCGACTGGGGCACCGGCGAGGGCAAGGGTGAACGCGTCGTTCGGTTGCGCACCGATATGACGAGCCTCGATGAGGCGCTCCATTCGGTGGGTCACACGCCGTTGCCGCCGTACATCAAGGGATACGAAGGCGATGAGGAGATGTACCAGACGGTCTACTCTCGCCGGGAGGCCAGTGCCGCCGCACCGACGGCGGGCCTTCATTTCACGCCCGAGCTCATCGAGCGCCTGAAGGCGAAGGGCGCCGAATGGCATACCGTCGAGCTGCAGGTCGGACTCGACACCTTCCGCATTGTCGACGAAGAAGATCCCACCGCGCACCAGATGCACACCGAGACCTATTCGGTGCCGCAATCGGTGGTCGATGCCGTGGATGCCGCGCATGAACGGGGCAACCGTGTCTTTGCGATTGGCACGACGAGTGTCCGCAGCCTCGAGAGCGCGTGGGATGCGCAAGCGGGCCGCCTCGTCGCTCGCGACATGGCGAAGACCAACCTGTTCCTGTTGCCAGGCAGCGAATTCCATGTGGTGGATTGCATGGTCACGAATTTCCACGTGCCGCGCTCCACGCTCATGATGCTTGTGAGCGCGTTCTCGTCCCGCGAGAACATTATGAGCGCCTACGCGCACGCAATCGCAGAGCGCTACCGCATGCTCTCGTTCGGCGACGCCATGCTCATCGTATAGGGGCTCATCACGGGGCTCCCTCGGCGGATTCCCATTATTTTGCCGGTCAATATTCCCGTTCTGTTGGGGGCGGGAATATTTTTTTCGGCGTTTTATAAGGCCAGGTGAGCGCCGTAATTTGAGCGATTTTTGAGAATTGTCTTAGATTCGTTTGAGCCGTTTTTGATTCACCTCATGACTTTCTTTGAGAGCGCCCTGCCATCCTCGATTGTGCTCGAAGAGGAGGGCGGCATGAATAGGAAGATGGCGATACTGGGATTAGCCTCCGGATTGTTGTGCGCGATAGCGGTGTTTGTGTTCATGGGAGAAGTCCAGTCCCAGGCCGATTCCGAACGCGCTGCCGTCCTCGAGCGTTTTGGCGGGGAACAAGTGCAAGCGTGTGTTGCGACGGTCGATATCGCCGCCGGCGAGACGATCGATTCCTCCAATGTGGCTGAACGTGTTTGGGTTGCAGACCTGCTCCCCGCCGACCCTGTTTCTTATGCCGATGCCCTCGGGCGCATGGCGACCTCTCCCATCATCGCGGGTGAGGTCGTGTCGAAAAAGCGTTTCGACGACGAAGGCCAGACGATTGACGTTCCCGAAGGCCTCTGTGCGGTTTCGCTGCCAGCGGGGGACGTCAATGCGGTTGGCGGTGCGGTTGAGCGGGGCATGAAGGTTGACGTCTATCTGGCGAACGGGGAGACGGCGACGCCCCTTGCGCAGGACGTGCTCGTGCTCTCGACGAGCGCCGGCAGCTCGGGCGGTACGGGCGGCAAGATCTCGTGGATCACCGTGGCCGTCGATGATGAGCGCGCCCAGGAGTTCGTATCTGCGGCGAGCGGGGGAAACCTGTATTTCACGATTCCAGGCGAGAAGAAGGGAGCATGAGATGAATGAAGTCGTTTTGTGCGCAGATGAAGAGGCGTTGCGGAATCCTTCAATCATGGGACTCGATGGGGAATCCCTCGATAGCCAGCAATGGCTCTTGCCGATGTCCGATGCGTGCGAGGCGCGCGATTATTTCCGCGCCGGCGGAGAAGCGGATGAGGTGTGGGTGACATCAAGCGACGAGGTCGATCCGATTAACCTGGCTGCTGCCCTGAAGCGGGATTGCCGGAAGGCGAAGGTGTGCCTGGTCGCGTGGAAGGGCACGGGCTCTTTGGTGAGCCGGGCGAACGCGGCGGGAATCGACGAGGTCATCGGATATTCCGAGATGATCCACCGATATGCGTCGATGAAGGATGCGTTCCGCGCCGCCAATCCACGCAGGAGAACGCCCCAAAACCCGGTCCCGCATCGTCAGACGCGACCTGTCGCGCTGCCCCGAGAAGACTATGCGTCAGAAGGCGAAGCGGATCTCGCCCATGAGGAAGAGACGGCCGCCTCCCCGGATGCCATGGATGGAAGGGATTCGGCCGTGCTGGTCGAGCCGGCGGCGACGAGCGATGGGGAAGGAGCCGGTGCCGCACCGCAGCTCGAAGCGGAAGACGGCGTGGTGAAGCGCGGGTACGTGCTTTGCGTTGCAAGCGCGAGCGGTGGTACCGGCAAGAGCACCATTGCGGCTCTCGCCGCCCTCATTGCCGCAGGCCATGGATACAAGACGGCGATCATCGATGCGGATCTTCAATTCGGGGATATCGCGACGATGTTCGGCGAGATCGACGCGATCACGCTCGACAAGGCCGTGGCGGACCCCCGGTTGATGGTCGAGGCGGCGCGTGAAGACCTCCCGGTGGTCGTGTCCTCGTTGGAGCGCATCGAGCAGTCCGAGCTGTATCTGTCCCAGGTTCCCGGACTGGTTGATTGGGCGAGCGAAGCCTTCGATGTCGTGGTGGTGAACACGGGTTCGTTCTGGACGGAAAGCCACGTCCAGATGATAGAGGTGAGCACGAACACGTTGTTCCTGATGGATCAGCGGCCAACGTCTGTGCAGACCGTGCGCAAGGCGCTCGAGCTGTGCGCCCGGTGCGGTGTGGCGGCCAATCCGTTTCTGTTCGCGGTGAACCGATGCACGAGGAAATCCCTTCTTTCATCCATCGATATTTCCTGCGCCCTGAACGGCGCCCCTGTCGCCGAGCTGCGCGATGGCGGGCAGGCAGTGGCCGAATTGATGTCGGCAGGCATGGCAAGCAAGCTCATCTCGGATCACAACGAACTCTGCGTGAGCTTGAATGACTTCCTGGGCGGCGTGATTCCGGTGGCCCTGAATGGCGGGGTGCCGAAGCCCGCCCCGGTTCCCGAACTCAAGGGCAAGCGAAAGGGAAAGTCGCGCCGCAAGATGTCGCGCGGGAAAGGGCGTGCGGCATGTCTTTGATGGAGCGGGTGGCGCAAGCGGGCAACGACCCCAATCCGGCGCATGAGTCGCAGGGAAGCCCCGTCACGCTTGCCCAATTGCGCGGCCTGGTGCATGAACGGTTTCCAAGCGAGGAACTTGCGCGCATGGTCGAGGAGAACCCGACTCTGGCGGAAAACGAGATCCGCAGCATCTGCCGGGGGTTGTTCGATGCCGATGCCGTGCCGGGCATGGCCCGGATGGGCGAGGCCCGTCGGGATGCGCTCGTGCGTGAGCTCATCGACGGCATCTTCGGTTTCGGGCCGCTCGAGCCGCTTCTGGCCGATGATGGCATCACCGAAATCATGGTGAACGGAACCGATTCGGTGTATTACGAGCGGGGCGGAACGCTGCATCCGAGTCCTCGGTGCTTTTCGAATGCCGATGAGATCCGCGCGCTGATCGACCGCATCATCGGGCCGCTTGGACGCCGGATCGATGAGAGCTCGCCGATGGTGAATGCGCGGCTCGAAGACGGCTCGCGCGTCAATGCCGTCATAGCCCCCGTCTCGCTTATCGGACCCGCGCTCACGATCAGGCGTTTTCCCGCGCGGGTGATAACGCTTTCCGACATGGAGGATTCGGGGTCGATTGAAAAGTCGATGACGCGGTTCTTGAACTGGGCGGTGCGAGCCCGGGTGAACATCGCGGTGTCAGGGGGAACGGGAACGGGGAAGACCACGCTGCTCAACGCGCTATCGTGCGAGATTCCCGATACCGAGCGGGTGATCACCATCGAGGACAGCGCGGAGTTGCGTTTTCTGGGCCATCCTCACGTGGTGCGTATGGAAGCGCGACCGATGAACGCCGAGGGGACGGGCGAGATCACCATTCGCAAGCTCGTCATCAATGCACTTCGCATGCGTCCCGACCGCATCGTGGTGGGCGAATGCCGTGGTGCCGAGGCCCTTGATATGCTCCAGGCCATGAACACCGGCCACGATGGGTCGCTGACCACGCTCCATGCGAATTCCCCGGAAGACGCCATATTGCGTTTGACGACCATGGTTCGCTACGCGGCCGATTTGCCCGTCGACGTTATCGAGCGGCAAATCGCTTCCGCCATCGATATCGGCGTGCAGCTGTCGCGTGATGCTGCAGGGCATCGTTTTGTCTCGCAGGTCGTCGATTACCGCTTCGACGAGGAAACGAAGAGGGCATGCTCCTCGGTTCTCTATGAGCGCTCGTACGCCGAAACGGGAGGCGTGTGGATCGAGTGCCCGCGCTGGATCGACCGGCTCGAGCGCGAGGGGATTGCAACATGCGAGGAGGTGAAGCGGTGGAAACGGTCGCTGTCATGAAAATCGTCGCTGCGGGCGCCGCCTTTTTCACGGCGGCAATCGCGGTCCCTGAAGTGGCTGGAGCCGCGAAAAGGGCTGTCATGCTGGAACGGGCGAGCGATGTCGCGGGCGCGAATGCCGGAATGTGGGCACGGCTGGTGCGCAACGGCATTCCTCCAGCGACGTCTATGGCACATCGCCTGATGGCGTTCCCGGTGGTGGCGGAGTATTGCCGCGGGTTGAGCATGCTTGCGTCGCGTAGGGGCTTGCGCGCCGACGACGCGCGCATCGGCGGCGTGATGCTGGTTGCCGCTGCGCTCATGCTCTGCGTGGGATGGGCGTGTTTCGGTTCGCTCCTGTTCGGGTTGATGGCTGCATGCTGCTTGATCATCGGGGCGGGGCTCATCGCCCGGCATATCCGAGAGCGGGAAGCCGAGGCGATGCGCGAGTCGGTTCCGGACATCCTGCACGCGATGAGCGCATGCTTCCATTCGGGGTATTCGCTCCTGCAATCGTTCGAATACATCGCACAAGAAGTGGACGGCCCGATGGGCCGGTTGTTCAAGCGTGCGGCAAGCGATTTGTCCACAGGCCTTTCGGCGTCTGACGCGCTAAAACGCATGCGCGAGGAGTCGTCGCTTTCCGAATTAGCGTTTGTGATAGCGGCGCTGGATATCCAACATCAAACGGGCGGCAGCCTGCAAAAGGTGATCGACAGCGCGCGGGATTCCATTGAGGGAGAACTCGCCCTGGAGCGGTCGTTGCGCGTCCAAACGGCGCAAGCGCGCCTCTCGATGCGCATCGTCACCATCATGCCCTTTGTGCTCATCGGCATATTCTCGCTTGTTTCCCCGGAGTTCCTGGCGCCGTTCTTCGGCTCCCTGGTGGGCATTGGCGTGCTGGTCCTGGCTTTGGGGATGCAGGTGGCAGGCGTGGTGCTCGTGCGGCGGCTCTTGGATGTGGGGGAGGTATGAGATGGCGCCTTCCCTCCTGGTCGCGTGTGCCTCGGCCGCCGTGAGCGGGTTCTTCCTTGCCGTATGGGCGATGGGGCGCAGGGCCTTGGCCACGCGTCGTCGAAGCGTGAAGCGACGCGTGCGAGCGCATGTGGCTTCATCGAACGGCTCGGGCGCGAATCGGGTGCAGCCCGTAGTCGGAGCGATCCTGCGGCAGAGCCGCATGGTGCATCCCGGATGGGTGAGACGCGTTTCGGGGTTTCGCATCTGGGATGTGGGGATGGCGGATGCGCCGGGATTGCTTGCCCATGCGGGAATCTCGGGCGTTGCCACGCATGCCGGCGCGCGGGTTGCGCGGATGCAGCTTGCCATGATCGGCACGGGAATCGGTGTCGTCGCGGGATGCTTGTTCTCGGCGGAATTCGCCGCTGTGCTCGGCATCGCAGGTGCCGGCATCGGGTTCTTCTCGGTTCCCGCGGTGTTGCGTTCGGCAGCAGCTGCGCGCAACGCAGAAATGGAACGGCATCTTTCGGAAATGCTCGAGGTGGTGGTCATGGGGCTGGGAAGCGGGTTGTCGTTCAGCCGGTCGTTTGCGCTCTACCCCCGCTACTTCCGCAACGTGCTGGCCGATTCGATGTCGCGGGTCGTCATCCAATGGGAAATGGGGCTTGTCACGCGCGAGGAGGCGTTGCGCCAGCTCGAGGGGGAGTTCGATTCGCCGCTGCTTTCGCGCGTCGTCGGGAGCATGGTCCGATCCCTGCGGTTTGGAACCTCAATCGCGGAATCGCTCGAGGCGGTGGCGATCGAGGCCCGAGAAACGCACCGTGCGCGAATGGAGGAACGGGTGGCGAAAGCGGCGGTGAAGATGATGCTTCCCGTGGGGACCCTCATCCTCCCCGCGATGCTGCTCATGGTGTTGGGGCCGGTGATGTTGGAGCTGGTCGAAGGTTTTTAGTCGATGGAGGTTGAAATGGAAATGGTGAACAGGGTTATGGCGGATGCGTGCGGTCGTGTCCACGGGAGGGTGGCGGCCAAGCTTGCCCAGACCCGCGGTCAGGGCACGACGGAGTACGCGATTCTCGTGGGCGTGCTGGTGGTTATCGCGATACTCGCGATAACGCTGATACGCCCGCGGATTCAAGAGCTCTGGGACGCGATTGCGGCGGGCATCAATGGGTTGTGATGGCGATGCTCTGCGCCACCGTGTTCGTGGGAAGCATTGCGCCCGGAATGGGCAGGGAACGGTCGAGTATGCGCTCGTGCTCTTCGCGGTTCTGGCATTGCTCGGAGGGATGGGGTCGCTGTGGCACCTGGCTCAAGCGGGGTCGCTGGTGCAGCATGCGCTGCAGGATGCTTCGCATCATGTGGGATCGCTGTCGCCGGGGGCTTTGGCCGATACGTTCCTCTATTGAGCGTGTCGCCGCATCGTGTGCGTGCTCGCGTGGGCAGGCGACGGTCGAGGGCGCCTTCCTCATCCCGGTCGTCTTTCTGCTGCTGTTGCTGTTGGTGCAACCGGGCATCTTGCTTTACGACCGCATGGTGATGAGCGCGGCGGCAGCCGAGGCGTGCCGCACCCTCGCGACGCGGTCGGCGGATTCCGGCGTTGATGCGGAGGCCTATGAGGAGTCGGTGCGCCGTCATCTCGGCGCGATTCCCCAGCAGGAGAACTTCCATCGACATCGCGATGGCTGCTCCTGGCGAATCGAGCTCACCGGCGACGAGCGTTCTCCGCAGGTGAGCGCCCGCATCACCGGCAGCGTGAAGCTGCTCCCGCTGCTCGATATGGGCGGCACGCTTCTGGGTTTAGGCGACGGTGCGGGCAACGTCGAGATATCCGTGTTCGCGAGCGCGCAAACGCATGCTGCGTGGGTCGATGGGAATGGCCTCGGGCTCGACCCGTCGTCATGGGTGGACAAGTGGAAGTGAATTGCCCCGGGAGGTGAATCATGGGACTTCGGGTAGGAAAACCGTTTTGGCAAGACGATGAACTGGACGATGGTGGGTTTTCGACCGTGGGTGTTGCATTGGCCCTGCTCATAAGCCTCTCTTTGGTGTTCGCCGGAGCCCAGGTGTATCGGGTGCAGTCGGCTGCCGCCGAGATCCAGGAAGTCGCAGATGCCGCTGCGCTCGCCGCGGATAACGTTGTCGCGGAGTATTACCTCGTCGCGCGCGTTTGCGATGCACTGGTCCTCTCGCTTTCGCTGACCGGGATCGTCGTTTTGGGGATGGGCGTCGCAGCGTTGTGCTCGCCGATTTCGGCGACGGTGGGATCCAAGCTCATCGATGCGGGGCGCAGGGTCCTCAAGGCGCGCGACGGCTTTGCACGCCGTGCAGCATCGGGATTGAATGAGCTGCAGAAGGCGGTGCCATTTCTCGCCGCAGCCGCAGCGTATCGCGTGGCCGCGGCGAACAAAGACGCCGGAGGCTCGCCGTACATCGGTCTTGCATTGGCGTTTCCCTTCGAAGGCGAGGAAGTGTCAGCGGGCGACGGCACGGGTTCCGGCTCGCTGGTGGATGCCGTCGATGGCGCTGCTGACACGCTAAAGCGCGCAGGTGAGGAAGCCGAGAAGGCCGCACGGGAGGCAAAGGGCGCAAAAGAGCGGGGTTACCAGGCAGATTGCGGGGCCCATCCCGGATATTGCCTGTTCGAACGCGCGGCTTCCCTCGCGCATTTGCAAGGTGTTTCGAATCCCTATTTCGGCTCGGTCGAGACGTGGGGATTCTCGGTGGCTCTGAATCGGGCAAAAGCGTATTACCCAGTGCGCCTGGCCATGGAGTCTCCGGTGTCGGATTCGCTGGATGAGCAGGTGAATTCAGCTTTGCGGAAGCGTTTCTACGAGTATGCCGCACAGGTGGTGGGGGAAGGATTCGTGACGGAGTCGGGGGATGCCTTCGAGGCGGATTTCCCCCTGTTGCCCAAGAATACCGCCGAAATGAAGGAGACCCGGCTCTACACCGATGCGGTGTATCCGGTGACGGTGAACGAATCGGGCCTGCGCGAGATGCATGCCTGGGACGGGTGTCCCCGGGCGGCGGGATCGATAGGGCGGGGGTCGTTGGCGCAGCGTGAGGGGGAAGGCTATGCCCTTTGCCCCACCTGCGAATTCACTGCAGAGAGCCTCGGCGCCGTCGCCGCTGCATCGTCGTCGATAAACAACGGTTTCGAATACCATTACCGCATCATCGCCCAGGCAGCCCAGGAATACGAAGAGGCGCGGAAGGGCTACGACCCGAAGGCCCAGACGGTCCGCCGTATCGCCGGAACGCTATTCGACCGTGCCCGCGACGCCCTGCACAGCATGGCCTCACAGCGTATCGCCGTCGCCCCGCCCGGGAGGTTCGGAATGGTCTCGATCGTCATGTCGACCGGCGCCCTTTCCTCGCAGGGCGGATTTGCCTCGCGGTTCGTTGCGGATGCGGGCGAGTTGGGGACGCGTGTCGCCATCGCGGGTGCAACATTGGTGAGCGATTCCCCAGAGCAGGGGCGCACCGTGATCTCCTCCATCCTTGATGGACTGCGCAAAAGAACGGACTCGCGGTTGCTGGGCGTGTTTGCGACCGTGATGGACGTGTGGTCGGACG
>JAUNEQ010000040.1:9457-11663 GCA_030525445.1 Coriobacteriia bacterium
CTCGAAGGGGCGGTGGCATTTTTCGAGCGCCAGGCTTCGCAAGCCGTCAAGGATTTCGATGGGGAGATCACCATTGCCGAAATCGAGATAGCGGGTGAGGGATCGCCGGCCATTCCGCTCGTCGTGACGCTTCCCGATTCCGTCCGAACGGAAGCGCTTGGGTTGATCGCGGGCGTGGGAGATCGCCTGCGCGCCTGGGTGCAGGAAACGGTGGGTGTGCGGCCATGGCGGTGAGGACGATTGCCGCGGTCGTAGGCCGACGGAGGGAAGAACGGCGTGCAGGCCAGATGACGGTAGAGCTGATGGCGGTCTTGCCTGTCGCCATCGCCATAGCGGTGATCGCGGTGAATGCGCTCACGTTCTTCGTGGATTGCGCGAAGTTCGACCGCGTCGCGCGCAGCGCGGTGTGCGTGCAAGCGGCTTCGCCGGGGTATGGCGTGCAATCACCGCAAAGCCAGGCGAACATCGCCGCTTCGGTGCAGGAGCGCATGGAGGGTGATTTCGAGCAGGTGAGCGCTGAGTACGAAAGCATTGGTGGAGGGCTTGTCCGCTATGTCGTGACGCTCGATTACACGCCGAACCTCTTCGGCATGGGCATGAGGGATTCGGTTTTCGGAGTGATGCTGCCTCACCTTCGGCATTCGACCTCGTTGGTGATCGACCCCTACAAGCCCGGAGTCTTTTTCGAATGAAAGGAGTGGATGTGGAAGAGCGCGCGGAAAAACGCATGCGAATGAACCTTGCAAAGGGCATCGCCTGCCTTGTGATAGGCGCCATCGTGATCGCCGCCATCGAGGTTTTATGGGACCACGCCGATGCGGGAAACCGGTTTCGTGGGGCGTCTCAGGAAACGCGGGATGAGCCGTCGTCTTCTGGCGGCTTTGAATTCCAGGACATGATGTCGTCTGTGCTTACCGGAAATCTCTCGGCGATTGGCATGCAAGATGTGCCCCAGGCATTTCTCGAGGAGTGCTTCGACGCCGCGGAGCTCGGCGATGCCCGATGCTCTGCCGATGGCGGTGTCATAGGCATCGTGTCGGATGCGCCTGCGTCGGAATTGTTCGAGGCATGCGTTGGAAAGCTGGTGGATCGCGGATGGCTGCAAGTGGAAAGCGGTTATCCCTTGCGCTGCACATTCCTGAAGGAAAGCGGTGCGCTCCATTGGCTGTTCTTGGACGTGAATCAAGTGTCAGGCGATGGCGTTGCCGTCCTCGTCTTGGGAGAGGGTGATGAGTCATGACGTCTGCGAGTCGGTTGCCGATGGGGGAGGAGCGGCTTCCGAGCGATGCCTTTCCGGCATCACGGGTCGTGCTTGCCACACGCTTGTCTTCCCGCATGCGGGGGCTGCTGTTCTCGCCCGCGTCGGATGACCTCATGGTGTTGATGCCGTGCCATGACATCCACACCTTCGGCATGTCCCATGCGATAGATGTGGCCTTCCTCGATGCGAACGGCACGGTGGTGCGCACGGCGCGTGACGTGTTGCCCAACAAACGTTTGCGGCACCGGGGTGCTGCCGCTGTGGTCGAGCGTCGGGCGATTCCGCGCGAACTGTGGTTCGAGGAAGGCGATTGCATCGAGCTGGGCCAGTTCAGACGCGCGAAATTGCCCGCGATGCCCGCATGCGCGGAAGACGCCTCTCCCGGGTGATGCCAATCGGTGAAACGACGAGCACATGAGACAAGGAGCAAGAAATGAAGACCTGTCCTGTTTGCAAAGCGCGGTGCTTTGATGACATGGAGATTTGCTATGGGTGCATGCATCGCTTCGAAGACGATGCCGCCGACAAGGAGAAGCGGGTGGAAGATGCCACCGGCATCGAGGACATGCCCCTGCGCCCAACGGCGATGCACGATTCCCGCAATGCCGATGAATACCGTCTGGGGGAGAATCCTCCGCGCCATCAGCCGGCGCGCCATGGTCCGTCGCGCGTTTTCGGCGCGATGGACCGAGACGAAGCGGAAGCCGCGCGTCCCGCTGTGGAAGAGGGGGCGTATTCTCCGGGATTCGCGTTCGAGGGTCCATCCGGTGGGCTGTCTTTGCTCGAGATCGCAACGGGGCCACTCGCGTCGGCGCCGCTTGGCAACGGCTACCGTTTGGTGGTGAGCATCGAACGGGGATAGGTTGCTGCGTCTCGTCGGTTATCGCCGTGAGTCGTCGAAGTGGTCGATAAGGTCGATGAGCTCCTGTTTCGAATGAACATCCG
>JAUNEQ010000040.1:11763-14018 GCA_030525445.1 Coriobacteriia bacterium
AGAGAACGCCGTGTACTTGAACAAGGCCATCAACGATAAGAGCTCGCGCACGAAGGGCATGAAGTCCAAGATCCAGGCGAAGATCGACGCAGGCGCCGACACCTCCGATATCAGCACCGTCTCTGGCGCCACATGGTCATCGAAGGCCATTCTGCAGGCATACGCCAATGCGGTGGAGAACGCAAAGGCGGCTTCGTAAGGCAAGTGCCCCTCGGGTATGATGTCGTCAAATGGTTGAGATCTCTTATACAGTGGGGCGGTGCATGCGATGACGTGGGAAAAGACGAATGCCAACGTTTTAGCGGGGTCGGTCCCGCTTTCGCGGCGGCGTTTCTTGGGCTTCGCGGCTGTAGCGGGTCTCACTGCCGCATTCGGCTTGCCGGGCTGTTCCGCAGAGCCCGAAGAAAATCCGAGTGGCACCATCGAAGGCGAGTTGCCCCTTTCCCCACAAGAGTTCGAGGAGCAGACGCGCACGGTGTTCCTCTTCGACACCGTCGTGACCCTCGATGCCTATTGCAGCAAGGAAACGATGGACGCCGCCGTTGGCCGCTGCGGGTATTTCGAATCCATCTTCTCGCGAACGCGCGAGAGCAGCGATATCGGCCGCATCAACGAAGCCAAGGGCGAGCCGGTGGAAGTGGCGCCCGAGACGGCCGACATCATCACGAAGGCGCTTGCCTATTGCGAGGAGTCGGAGGGCCGCTTCGACATCACCATCGGCGCGGCGACCACCCTGTGGGATTTCAAGGAGGGCGTCGTACCCAAGGCGAGCGCCCTGGAAAAGGCCGTGAAGCACATCGACTACACAAAAGTGCTGGTGGATGGCACGACCGTGCAGCTGCTCGACCCGAAGGCGAAGCTCGATCTGGGCGGCATCGCGAAGGGATATATCGCCGATGACCTCTGCCGCGGATTCATCGAGGCGGGGTGCGACAGCGGATTCGTCAACCTGGGCGGCAACGTGAAGACCATCGGGCTGAAACCCGACGGCTCCCCATGGCACGTGGGTGTGCAAGACCCCAACGACGTGCACGATACCGTGGTGGCGGCCGTGTATTCGCAGGACACATCGGTCGTGACGAGCGGGCTTTACGAACGCCGTTTCGAGAAGGACGGCAAGGACTACTGGCATATCCTCGACCCGAAGACGGGATACCCCGTCGAGACCGACCTTGTGAGCGCGACCATCATCTCGGATGCATCGCTCGACGGCGACGGGTACACCAAGCCGTTGTTCATGATGGGCAAGGACGAGGCCATCGCGTGGATCAACGCGAAACCGGGCATCGAGGGCATGGTCGTGGGCTCAGATGGGTCCATCGTGCAATCGAACGGATGCTCCGCGGATCTGTATTAGCGGATAACGGGATAATCGTCGGGAACAGGGCGGTGAGACAAACACCTCAGGGGAAATTGTCTCACCGATTCGCGAAGTGGTCGTGGAAGGCGCACATCATCGTGCGCGTGAGGCTGTAGTCGTCGGGCTCGTGCGGCACCTCGCTCCAGTGCACCCATTCGGCGCAGGCGAGCTCCTGGTCGTCCAAGCTCACCTCGCCAGATCCGTCAAGCTCGCAGAAATAACCCACGAGCAGGGAAGATGACCTTGGCCATGGCTGGTTGCCGAAGTAGCGGATGTTCTTCACGCGCACGCCGGCTTCTTCCATCACCTCGCGCTCGACGGTTTGTTCCAAGCTTTCGCCGATCTCGGTGAAACCGGCGATGAGGGCCCAGTTGGTGAAACCGCGTCCCGCGTATTTCGTCAGCAGCAGGCGCTCGCCGTTTTGCACGCCCACGATGACGCCGGGGTTGATGCGCGGATACACCATGTTCCCGCAACTCGGGCAGCGGAGCATGCGCTCGGCGTGGTCGGGTTGCAGCGGCGTGGCGCAGCGCCCGCAGAACCGGTTGTCGCGATACCACGCAGCGAGCTGCGAGGCGACCTCTATGGCGAACCGCGTCTCGCGCGGGCGGATCCACCGGTAGATGCCGAGCGGCTCGTACGAGAAGGGTGCGCTCACGAAGGCGGCGTCAACCTGGCCGGCGTCGATGCCGGTATGGCGTTCGGCGGCGTCAAGCACAGGCTCTTCCCGGGCCAGGTAATACCCGTGCCCATCGATGTCGAAAAGGAAGGTCAGGCTTCCGGAGGGTACCCGAACCTGCCCGCAGCTTGGCAAGGTCACCTCGTCGCCTGCGCGCTGCATGAGCAGGGTATCGCCGCGGAAGGCGAGCACCGTGTCATCCGCTTGCGGGGCACG
>JAUNEQ010000187.1 GCA_030525445.1 Coriobacteriia bacterium
CCCCGCAGCATATGGGACACCTTTGGAGACCAACAAGCATGTTGCGTTCCCAAGGTTGTCCCATATGCTGCGGGGCATCTTGTCCCAAGGTTGTCCCATCTGCTGCGGGCTAGAACAACGCGAGGGTCACGAGGGGGATGGTCACTACCGAAAGGATGGTGGTGACGAACATGCCTTGGCTCATCGTCTTGAGGTCGCCGCCGTAGGTGAGGCAGAACATGGTGCCCAGGGCGGCGGCGGGCATGCCGTTTTCCAGCGCGAGGACGCCCAGCATGTAGGTATCGGTGGTGAAGAAGCTGCCGATGAAGTAGAACAGCGCGGGCACGGCCAGCAGGCGCAGAAGCGCCGTGGGGTAGATGCGCCAGTTGCCGAACATCTCGCCGAAGTTGTATTTCGCGAGCGTGGAGCCGATGACCAGCATCGATGCCGGCGGGGTCATCGCGCCGAGCATGTCGCAGGTGCGGCCGATCATGCCGTCGAGGTCGGTGATGCCCAGGAGCGCGAGCACGAGCGCGATGAAACAGGCGATCATCGCGGGGCTGCGCAGCTGGCTTATCATGGTGGTGAGGCGCTCGCGCGCGGTGAGCTTCACAGAGCCGGATGCTTGCACGAAGTACGCGCCGAAGCTGAAGATGACCAGGTTGAAGACGATGTTGTACATCGATGCGTACAAAACGGCGTTGCTGCCGATGATGGCGCCGACGACCGCGAACCCGATGAAGCCGGTGTTGCCGAACGCGATGGTGAACTGGTGCGCGCCGAGCGATTCGCGCGGGGCGCGGTAGATTTTCGGCGCGACCCACGCCAGGATGAGGATGCCCGCATACGCGACGATGCTGATGATCAGGATGTTCAGGATGAACGGCGCATCGGGTAGATTCGTGTTGCCCAGGACGGAATCCAGGATGAGTGCCGGGCAGCTGATGTTCATGATGAGCTTCGTGAGGCCGGCGTCGAACTTGTCGTCGGTCCAATGCAGCTTGCGCGCGACGAACCCGCACGAGACGATGATGAACAGGATGACCATCGTCGAGCCCGCATTCAAAAACGTATCCACGATGCCTCCCTTCGCCTCATCTGGTTTTTCGCGCAGTTGCCCATTCTAATGCTCTTTTAAACGACCGAGGCCTTTGGAATTTACGCACATCGAGTTAACGCAACAAGCCTCGTCATCCCGACCGCCCCCACTTTGTCATCCCGAGCGAGCGAAGCGAGTCGAGGGACCTCATTCAAGTCGTGGTTGGCTCCAACCAAATCCGGAGGAGGTCCCTCGACTCCGGCGGCTGCGCCGCCTCCGCTCGGGATGACAAAGCGGGGGACTGTCCTTGGGGTGTCCCATTGCCCAAACAAGAACGGCGGCCCGGAGGCCGCCGTTCGGGGAACGCTATGGCTTGTAAGCCTTAGCCGCCGAAGATTGCCAGCAGGAAGCCAGCGGCGACGGCGGAGCCGATAACGCCAGCGACGTTCGGACCCATGGCGTGCATGAGCAGGAAGTTGCTGGGGTTGGCCTTCGCGCCCTCGATCTGAGAGACGCGCGCGGCCATCGGGACGGCGGACACGCCAGCGGAACCGATGAGGGGGTTCACCTTCTTGCCGGTGGCGTAGTACATGATCTTGCCGAGGAGCAGGCCGCCGAAGGTGGCGAACTCGAAGGCGATGAGGCCGAGCACGACGATCATCAGGGTCTCCGGGGTGAGGAAGCGGTCGGCCACGGAGGTGGCGCCAACCGAAACCGCCAGGAAGATCGTGACGATGTTCATGAGGGCGTTCTGCGAGGTGTCGGACAGGCGGTCCGTCACGCCGCATTCACGGAAGAGGTTGCCCAACATGAGGCAGCCGAGCAGCGGTGCGACCGAGGGCAGCAGGAAGATGACGAACACGGCGACGATGACCGGGAAGATGATCTTCTTTTCCTTGGACACGGGCTTGAGCTGCTCCATCTTGCATTTGCGCTCTTCTTCGGTGGTCATCAGGCGCATCAGCGGCGGCTGGATGAGCGGGATGAGCGCCATGTAGGAGTACGCGGCGATCGCGATGGCGGCCAGGTATTCCGGAGCCAGCTTGCTGGTGAGCCAAATGGCCGTCGGGCCGTCGGCGCCGCCGATGATGGCGATGGAGGCTGCGACGTTGGGGGCGAAGCCCATGGCACCGGCCATGATGAACGCGCCCATGACGCCGAACTGCGCAGCCGCGCCCAGAAGCAGCGACTTCGGGTTAGCCAGCAGCGGGCCGAAGTCGGTCATAGCACCGACGCCCAAGAAGATGAGCGACGGGTACAGGCCAGACTTCACACCGATGTACAGGATGTCGAGCAGGCCGCCATTATGGAAGATTTCCGTGATGGTGACCGTGCCGGCGATGTAGCCGTCCCACATTTCCGGGTGGTACAGGCCGTTGCCCGGGATGTTGGTGAGGATCATGCCGAACGCGATGCCCACCAACAGCAGCGGTTCGAACTTCTTCACGATGCCCAGGTACAGCAATACGCCGCCCAAGGCAATCATCACCAGCTGCAGCGGGTTTGCACCCAGCTGGTAGAAACCTGTGCTAATCCACAGGTTGTAGAGGATATCCAGTGCGTTTTCCATACGGGACCGCCTAAATCAGGACCAGGGTGTCGCCGGTGGCCACGACGGATCCGACGTCGGCCACGATCTGCTTCACGGTGCCAGCGCACGGAGCGTTGATCTCGTTCTCCATCTTCATGGCCTCGAGGATGACGACGGTTTCGCCTTCAGCCACGGCCTGACCGGGCTTCACGAGCACCTTCAGCACGTTGCCGGGCATCGGGGCGGTAACCGGGGTGCCATCGCCAGCGGCCACGGGGGCTGGGGCGGCAGCGGCTGCGGGAGCAGCGGCAACGGGGGCCGGAGCGGCAGCGGCGGGCGGTACGGGAGCCTTGGCTTCGTACTCGTCGATGAGCATGGCCTCACCATGCTCGACTTCGACCTCGTAGGTCTTGTCGCGAAGGGTTACAACGTATTTCATCTCTGGACCTCCCTAATCGAGATGAAGCGGAGTTCGTTCAGCGGTTTTCCGAGCTCATCGGCGATGATGGCCATAATCATGGCCGCGTCGCGCGGGTCGGTGTCGTAGAGCTTCAGCTCGCCGGCGGTGCCGGGCGCGGGCTTACCCGCGGGCGCTGCGGCTGCAGCAGCGGGCGCGCCGGCCTTGGCCGGGGCCTTGTCCTGCTTCTCGCCGCCGATTTCGATGCTGCCCATGATGTACAGCACGATCATCAGGATGATGAGGGCTGTGAACACGACGGTCAGGCCCATCGCGGCGTAGAAGCAATAGTCGAGAATTCCCATAGTCATGGCTTAGTCCTCGATTTTCTCGATGCTGTACTTGGCGACCTTCTCCTCATTTGCCTTGCGGGTCTCGAAGAACTTCTCGGCTACCTGCGGGAAGGCGATGTAGGAGAGGACGTCCTCTTCGCTGCGGGCAGTCTCGCCGAGCTCTTCCTTGGCCTTCTCGAAGGTGTCGGTGGGAAGCGTGTCGGCGTAGCGGCCCTCGATGGGCTTCTCGTCGCCCAGGATCTTCGCCTGAATCTCGGGGTTGATGGGAGCCGGGGTGCGGCCGTACTCGCCGCGGCAGTAAGCCTTGACCTCGGCGCCGACGTTCTTGTAGCGCTCGCCGGCCAGCACGTTCTGCACGGCCTGCGTGCCCA
>JAUNEQ010000188.1:0-1827 GCA_030525445.1 Coriobacteriia bacterium
GGGCCTCATCCTCGGTTCTCTTTCATGGCTGTTTCAGGTGGTCCTTGAAGGAATTAATCCAAAAAATGTCACAAAAGCCGTTTTCCTGAGATTCTCCCGCACGCGCGACCGGGGTGGTAGGAATATTAAGCTCAGCTATCAAGACATATTCGAATACATGTCTTAATAATAGGGCTCAATTCGCCTGCCGTCCCGGTCGCGCGTGCGGGAGAATCTCAGGAAAACGGCTTTTGTGACACAATCCTGTCAAATCGCGAAAAGCGCAGCCGTTTGCGGCTATTCATCGTGCGCTATCGGTTTTTGCTTGCAAAATGCACTCCATTGCCCTATAGTACCTATCCAATTACGCAAGATGTGAAAGCGAGATTGCACGACAAATGTCTCATATGCAAGCACAGAGCCTGAATGCGCGCGAAGCACAGCGCTTGGCCTTGCTTTCTTCCCTTGACGATAACCTGGCACTCGGCCTGCTCCTTATCTAGGCGCACCTGCGGTAACACGCGGGTCGGCGCCTTATAAATCCCATCGCCTTACCTCGGTTTACGTGTGGCTGGCTGCCGTTCAAAATCACGCAAGCATTTATTGGAACTTATAAGTTCGCGCGGTTTCCCGTGCGATGAAGAGATAGAGGTCAATCCATGAGAGAGATACGCATCAGCGACGAAACGATGAAGAAAGCGGCGCAGTCCAAGGAACTCGCGCTTACCTTCAAGGAAAAGCTCGAACTGGCGAAGCTGCTCGACAACCTGGGTGTTTCCGTCATCGAGGTCGAGGGCATCGAGAAGCCCAAGGCCGATGCGCTGCGCATTAAATCCATCGCCTCTCTCGTGAAGAACTGCGCGGTCGCCGTGCCGGTGAAGTTCGACGGCAGCGACGTCGAAGCCGTGTGGGCGGCGCTTGCAGAAGCCAAGAACCCGCGCCTGCAGGTGCAGGTGGCCACGAGTCCGGCCGTCATGGAGTACGTGCACCGCACGAAGGCAGCCGCCATGGTGGAAGCCGTCGCCAGCACCATCAAGGCATGCGCTGCGCACACGAGCAACGTCGAGTTCATCGCCGACGACGCGACCCGCACCGACGGCGCCTACCTGCGCGAGATCATCGCCGCTGCCATCGAGGCCGGCGCCACGACCGTCACCGTGTGCGATGACGCGGGCAAGATGCTCCCCGGCGAAATCGCGGAATTCGTGCGCGGCCTGCGCGAGGATGTCCCGCAGTTGAAGGACATCACGCTGGGCGTTTCCTGCAGCAACGACCTGTTCATGAGCGTCTCGAGCTCCGTGGCCGCCGTCACCGAGGGCGCCAACGAGGTGAAGGCCACGTCGTACCCGCTCGGCGTTGTCGCGCTCGAGAAGATCGTGAAGGTCATCTCGGACAAGGGCGATTCCTGCCAGGCCACGTGCTCCGTGCATACCGCGGCCATCAAGCGCACCATGGCGCAGGTCGAGCGCATCTGCGAGCAGGGCTTGGCGAAGAATTCCATGCTGAATGCCGGCTTCGGCGACAACGAGGACATGGTCCTGACCGTGCACGACAGCGAGGCCGCCGTGGCCGAGAGCGTCGCCAAGCTGGGCTACGATCTGTCCGAGGACGACATGGCGCTCGTGTACGAGGCTTTCGTGCGCATCGCTTCCAAGAAGGACAGCGTGAGCGCCCGCGAGCTCGACACCATCGTCGCCTCCACAGCGCTGCAGGTGCCGCCCACCTACACGCTCGAGCGTTACGTCATCAACTCCGGCAACGTCATCAAGGCCACGGCCATCATCTGCATCGACAAGAACGGCGAGAAGATCGAGAAGGTCGCCGTGGGCGATGGCCCCATCGATGCCG
>JAUNEQ010000188.1:1927-3629 GCA_030525445.1 Coriobacteriia bacterium
AAGAACGGCGAGAAGATCGAGAAGGTCGCCGTGGGCGATGGCCCCATCGATGCCGCCTTCGCCGCCGTCGAGGCCATCACCGGCAAGCGATACGAGCTCGACGACTGGCAGATGCAGTCCGTCACCGAGGGCCAGGAGGCCATGGGCGAGGCCATCGTGAAGATCATGAACGACGGCAAGGTCTATTCTGGCCGCGGCATCTCGACCGACATCATCGGCTCGAGCATCCGCGCCTACCTGAACGCGCTGAACAAGATCGTGTATGAGGAGGAGAACTAATGAGACTGTCGTTTTCCACCCGCGGCTGGTATTCCTACGACTGGAACGAACTGGCCGATACCGCTGCTGAAATGGGCTTTTCCGGCATCGAGGCCTACGACATGCTGGGCCACGAGAAGTTGATGGACAAAGGTGGCCCCTTCCACAAGTACAACACCCGCGCCACGGCGCGTGAGCTGAAGGACAAGGGCCTGTGCATCCCGGTCTTCGACACCGCGCTCGACATCTCCACCGGCGGCGATTCCACGAAGGACACGAAGACGCTCATCCGCATCGCAGCCGAGATGCAGGTGCCCTACGTGTGCGTGAAGGTACAGTACGGCGACGAGGAAGCTGCGCGCACTGCGCTTGACGAGCTCATCCCGTACGCCGCAGATCATGACGTGTGCATCCTCATCGAGACGAGCGGCATCTACGCCAACACCGCGCTGCTCGTGGAACTGCTCGACAGCTACGCGAGCGACTACCTGGCAGCGCTTTGGGACGTGCACCATCCGTACCGCGACTGCGGCGAGGTTCCCGCCACCACCATCGAGCACCTGGGCGCCTACGTGAAGCACGTGCACATGCGCGACTCCGACGACGACGGCACCTACAACCTGGTGGGCGAGGGCACGCTGCCCATCGGCGACTTCATCCTCGCGCTGTCCTCCATCGACTACGATGGCTTCATCAGCCTGGAATGGAAACCGGAGTGGATGGAAGACCTCACCGACATGGAGATCATCCTGCCGCACTTCGTGAACTACATGCGCCGCTTCCGCAACACGCGCGGCGAGAAGCGCTCGCTCTACCGTAACCATGACGGCTCCGGCCAGTACCTGTGGAAGCGTAACGAGCTCATCGACCTCACGTTCCCGCAGGTACTTGACCGCATCGTGGAAGTGTTCCCCGACCAGTATGCCTTCCGCTACACGACGCTCGATTACACGCGCACCTACGAGGAGTTCCGCGAGGACGTGGACAACTTCGCCCGCGCGCTCGTTTCCATGGGCGTGAAGGCCGGCACGAAGGTGGCCATCTGGGCGACGAATGTGCCCGCGTGGTACATCACCTTCTGGGCCACCACGAAGATCGGCGCCGTGCTGGTGACCGTGAACACCTCGTACAAGATCTACGAGCTCGAATACCTGCTGCGCCAGTCCGACACGCACACGCTGGTGATGATCGACCAGGCGCTCGACACCGACTATGCCGAGATCATCAACGAGCTGTGCCCGGAGATTGCGCAGAACACGCCCGGCAAGCCGCTGCATTGCAAGAAGCTCCCGTTCCTGCGCAACGTCATCACCGTGGGCTACAAGATGCCCGGTTGCCTCACCTTCGACGAGGCCTTCGAGCGCGCCGATAGCGTGCCGCTGGAGACCATCCAGCGCATGGCCGCCGAGGTGCGTCCCGACGACGTGTGCAACATGCAGTACAC
>JAUNEQ010000041.1 GCA_030525445.1 Coriobacteriia bacterium
GCTTGCGCCAGGTGAGCTCGTGCATGCGCGGGCTGCAGGTGCCCATGACGATGCGGTCGAGCTTGTGCTCCTTGATGACCTCGCGCACCAAGTCCTGGCTCGGGTCGGAGCACATGTATTTGTTGATCTCCACGTGGACGACGTTCGGCAACTTGGCGGCCGCTTCGCCCACTTTCTCCACGTCCACCGTGGCGGAAATGTTCGTGCCGCAATGGCAGATGAAGACGCCGATCCTACTCATGGTGCATCACCTCCTCGTGCGTGGCATCCACGCCCGGCACGTGTTCGGCTCCCTCGGGTGCGGGCTCCTTGTGGTCCGCCTCGTCGCTGTGGCCGCTCGCGTCGTCGTGCATGTTCTCGAATGCGGCGCGGGCATCGGCGCGCAGGCGCACACGTGCCAGCTCTTCGGCCTGCTGGGCGAGTTCCTCGCGCAGCTTGTCGGCGGCGTTGCGCGCGGCGTTGAGTTCCGCCTGCTTCGCGGCCAGGGCTTCCTGGGCGCTGCGCAGTGCGCGTTCCTCTTCGGCGTATTGCGGCTTCTGGTACAGGGTCGTTGTCGCTGCAGGCTTCTTTTTCTCAGCGGGCTTCTTCTTGGGCGCTTCCTCGGCGGCGGGCTTTGCCTTCTTGGCGCGGGCAGCTTGGGCAGCGGCGATCTTCGCGGCGCGCTCGGCTTCCTTGCGGGCAGCCTCTTCGGCCGCGGCGCGTTCCTCGTTGGCGATCTTTAGGCCGCGCAGCTCGGCTTCCATCAGGAACTCGCGTGCGGGGTAGAAGTGGATGTCGGTGCCCAGCTCGTCGGCGCGTCCGCCCATGGCGGCGCCCAACAGCTCGGTGAAGTAGTAGACGGGGATATCGAACGGCTCCAGGCCACGCGCGGTGCGCATCTTGTTGATCTCGGCTTCGCGCATGTCCAGGTTCAGCTGGCAGAGCGGGCACGTGGTGGCGATGCATTCCGCACCGTTCGCCACCGCGTTCTCGAAGATGCGGTCGATGAGCCGGTGCGCAATGCCGGGCATCGCGACGGCCTGGCTGCCAGAGCAGCATTCGGTCTTGAAAGCCCAGTCCACAGGCTCGGCGCCCACGGCGCGCAGCAGCTCGTCCATGCTCTGGGGATTTTCCGCGTCGTCGAAGGAGTCCTCGGCCTTCGGGCGCACGATGGTGCAGCCGTAGTAACAGGCGACCTTCAGCCCGCGCAACGGCTTGAGCGCCGCCGCTTCCACGGCTTTGGCCACCTCGTCGTCGGCGAATGCCTCGAGCAGGCTCACGACTTCCGCTTTGCCTTCATAGGGAAGGTCGATGAGCTCCTCGATGCGCTTGCGGTTCGCGTCGCTTTCGCGCACGAAACGCTGGGCGTTTTTCAGGGCCTGGTAGCAGCCGGCGCAGGGAGCAACCACATCGGGGGAGCCCTCCATGCCTTCGGCAATCGCCAGGTTGCGGGCGGAAAGCGCCTGGCCCAGCTCGTGGTTCGTGAGCTTCGCCGCGCTCGTGCCGCAGCAGTTCCAGTCGGGAATCTCCTTCATCTTGAACCCGATGCGGCTCGCCACATACGCGGTGGACTTCGTGAACGAGAGCCCCGTGGATTCAGCGGAGCATCCGGGGAAGTAAGCGTATTCCTTCATCGTGCTCACCTGCCCTTCCGCTTCAGGATGCGTTTCAAGACGAGCCTGCCCACGGCGATGCCCGCGCCCGAAGCGGCTACCTTCTTCGCGGTTTTATCTTGGGACAGCGAGGCGAGTGCGGCGACGGGGTCGACCTCCAGGCCGCTGCGCACCACCTGCGGGGCGGTCTTCGCGGAGGCCACGGCGTTGCTTGCCCATTGGGTGGCCTTGCCCTGCGCATTCGGGATGGGCTCTTCGATGGCGGCGCCCAGGCGGACGGCGGCGGGCTTGCCGGATTTCACGGCGATGGCCGCTTCGATCTCCTCGACCTTGCGGGCGCCCAAGCGCGAGCGCGCGCCGATTTCCTGGAAGGTCTCGGCGTCGATGGAGCTGCCGCTTTCCAAGACGCGGTCGATGATGGCGGCCACGGCTTCCTTGTTGTGGACGTTCTGCATGTCCAGGCCCACCATGCCGCGTTCCATCATCTTGGGAGCGTTGCCCATGTCCTGCAGCAAGTGCCCGCTGGCCAGATTGTATTTCGCAGCCAGGTACTGCTCGTTGGAGCGGCCGTGGGCACGCACGCCGTCGATGAACAGGTCATCGAACAGGTCGGCCTCGCGCACGGGCTTGTACCCGGCGTCCTTCGAGGCGTGCCGCACCGCGCGCATGATGGCCGCGATGTCCACGCCTTGCGGGCATCGCGCGGAACATACCGCGCATTGGGCGCAAATCCAAGGGGTTTTCGACCGAAGGGCCTCGTCGATCAGGCCGAGCTGCAGAAGGCGGATGACTTCACGTGGCATGAGGTCCATGCCGTGAGCCATCGGGCAGCCGGCAGTGCATTTCCCGCATTGATAACAGTCCAGAAAGTCCACGCCAGCCTCGCGCGCAATGACATCCCGGGCGCTGAAATCCGTTGCGGGAACCTGCGAAAGGTTCACATTCCGCATAGGGACTCCTGTCTTCCGACTAGCGGAGGCCGTCTCCTATGGGCTTCCGCCAACGGTGCTTTAACTCATATTCTCAGAAATCCCGAATATAGCGGGCAATTATCGGTTGCCGGTGCGTCCCGCCGGGGCAGTGATTTGCTCGGAATTACCGTGTTGGACAAACGTGGGCAACTGACAAGATTGGGACGGGGCGTTTCGAGGTTCCGACTCATGTCAGTTGCCCCGGATGGCATGAACGCACCATGGTAGAATGATGCAAACCGGTGGGCGCATGTCCCTTTGAAAGGAGAGGTGAAGATGGAAATTCTCATCATCATCCTTGCTATTGTGGCGGTGCTGGTTGTCGCCGTCATCATGATCTACAACAACCTCGTGAAGTTGAAGAACCGCGTCGGCAATGCGTGGACGCAGATTTCCGTCCAGCTGCAACGCCGTCTGGATCTTATTCCCAACTTGGTCGAGACCGTCAAGGGCTATGCCGCGCACGAGCGCGGGACGCTTGAGGCCGTGACGCAGGCCCGTGCGGCCGTGATGAACGCCGCCACGCCCGACGAGCAGCAGGCGGCCGACAACTTCCTGTCCGGCACGCTGAAGAGCCTCTTCGCCGTGGCCGAGCAGTATCCCGACCTGAAGGCCAACCAGAACTTCCTGCAGCTGCAGCGCGAGATCACCGACACCGAAGACAAGATCTCGTACATGCGCCAGAGCTACAACGACACGGTGATGACCTACAACACCGCTATCCAGACCTTCCCGGGCAACCTGGTTGCCGGCATGTTCGGCTTCAGGGAGAAGGCCGGCTTCAGCGCCGCCGCCGAGGCCGCGACCGCGCCGTCCGTGAGCTTCACCTCGAGCGCCCCGACCGCGCCCAGCGGCGAGCACGCTCCCGGCACCACCCGCCAGGAAGCCCCTGGCGTTGGCGCCGCTTCCGGCTTCCGCATGACGGAGCCGCCCGACGCGTAAGACGCTTGCATAAACGCAGAAGAAACGGGGGTGCCGCTCGATTGCGGCGCCCCTCGTTTTACCGCCCCATCGCCACCCCGAGCGGAACACCCTCCCGTTGTCATCCCGAGCGAAGCGCCGAAGGCGCGTAGTCGAGGGACCTCACGCAGCTACGGCCGCAGCGTCGCGATGCGCTTGCGCAGGTCGTCGTACTTGGCCTGGGCCTTCGCCTCGTTTTCGGCAGCCTTTGCGGGAGTCCAGCCGCACTTTGCGTTGTTCTCCTCGATCGGCGGCTTGTAGTCCGCCGGGTTCGCGGGCGGCCAGTTCGGGTCGTCGGTGATGGGCGCACGCACGCCTTCCACCCAGGGGAAGTCGCGCGACCAGCGCACCTCGGGATACGACGTAAGGGCATGCAGGTCGTCCGGCGCCGCATGCGCACGGCCCATGAGCTGCTCCCACACCCACATCGGGCGCGACTTCGGACGCTCGTAGCGCGCAGCCCGCTAGCGGGTGACAAATGCTCTGGGCATTTGTCACCTGATAGGTTCCCGGCCCCGGCGGTCGTTATCACGCGGCTACGCATGCCAATGGTTGCCTGATGGTTTTCGCGAGACGTTGGCGTCACGAACGGCCAAGGTGGCATAATGGCGCCTGACGAAAGCAGGTGGCATGCAGCACGTGGTTCTATATAGTGACGGATCGGCGCGGGGAAACCCGGGTCCGGGTGGTTACGGCGCGGTGCTGCAATTCCGCGATGCAGCTGGCGAGCTGCACGAGAAGGAGCTTTCGCAGGGTTATGCCCGTACCACTAACAACCGCATGGAGCTCTTAGGCGTCATCGTGGGGCTCGAGGCTCTGAAACGTCCCTGCAAGGTGGACGTGGTCACCGATTCCCAGTATGTGGTGAAGGCCTTCACCGACCACTGGGTGGATGGATGGCTCAAGCGCGGCTGGAAGAATTCCCAAAAGAAGCCCGTGAAGAATGTGGACTTGTGGCAGCGCTTGCTCGCGGCCAAGGCTCCGCACGAGGTGACGTTCCATTGGGTGAAGGGCCACGCAGGCCATCCTGAAAACGAGCGCTGCGACGCGTTGGCCACCGCTGCGGCCGATGGTCACGTGCTGCTGAAGGACGAAGGATTCACCAGCGCCGACTAAGGCGTTGCATCATTCCGCCATCTCCGCTTCCCAGTCGATATCGGTGGGGCGCCCGAGGGCGTCGCTTCCTGGGGTCCAGCGGCAGCGGGCGATGTCAACGTGCGTGTCATCCACGAAGGGAACGCCCTCGCCTTCGAGCCGTTTGCGCTGTACGTCTGCGCCGCCGAAGATGTAGTTTGCCGCGAGGCTGCCGTCCTTGAAAACCACGCGATGGCAGGGGTAGATGTTGGGATCGGGGTTGTTGCGCAGCGCGTAACCCACGAACCGAGACTTGCGCGGTTCGCCAATCGAGCGCGCGATGTCGCCGTAGGTCGTCACATACCCAGCAGGGATGTTCCGGACAACCTCGAATACCTTGTCGTTGAATGCTCCCACTAACTATTCCCTTCCATGAGCGCAATTAGTGTACATAATATTCCTGCTGTGTTCCACGACCTGGGGCAATGCATGGGGTGAGATAAGTTATGTACACTAATTACTCGCGGGTTCGAATCCCTGAAACGTCCCCAAGAAAGAAAAACGCCCCTGGGTAGGGGCGTTGACATACCTGGCGGAGAGCTAGGGATTCCGCGTATTCGCTTCGCGAATCCGCTAGGCCTCGCCCTGTGGGCTCGGACGAAAAATGCCCACTGGGCATTTTTCCCCTCGCGGGTTCGAATCCATGGGATGGCCCTGGACATGAAAAACGCCCCTGGGTAGGGGCGTAGTCATCAACTGGCGGAGAGCTAGGGATTCGAACCCTAGATGCCCTTTTGGGGCATACTCGCTTAGCAGGCGAGCACCTTCGGCCTCTCGGTCAGCTCTCCGTATGAGATAATGCGACAGTGAATGATACCGAAGCCCGACGGAACTTGCAAGGAGGATGGCTGTGCAAAACACATCTCGTGCGCAACACCGCGATGTTCTCATCGGCCTTGTGGTTAGCATCGTCCTCGTGGCGACCATGACCTTGATGGCCGCAGCGCCTGTTCAGGCGCAAGCGAAAGAATATGAGATGTCGCGCGTCGACATCAATGCACAGGTGACCGATGCGGGCAACCTCAATGTCCAGGAGAGCCGTCAGTTCGACTTCGACGGCAGCTTCACGTGCGTGTGGTGGAATTTCGACGCGCTGCCGGCAAACGCCACGCTCCGTGTGAACAAGGTCTCGTATCGCCAGGCCAGCTCCAACGAGGTGCAAGACGCCAAGGCTCACGAGGTGGGCGAGGTCGCGTTCGAAACCCCATGGCGCAGCGCCGGCGGACCCGGCGGGGAAGCGTGGTCGTGGGACGAGCTCCAGGATACGCTCTACGCATTTTTCGAGGCCAGCGATGAAAGCCTTGTTGTGACCATTGACTATACGGTGGTCAATGCCGTGACCGCGTACAAGGATGTGGGCGAGCTCTATTGGAAGTACCTTGGCGATGGCTGGGGCGAGGATTCGAAAAACGTGACCGCGCGCATCAGCCTTCCCGTCCCTGCAGGTGAATCGGTCGTCCCGACCGAAAACGCCTACGCTTGGGGCCATGGGCCGATCAACGGTTCGGTCCACTTTGCCGATGACGGCACCGTCAACTACTCCGTCGACCGGGTGCGCTCGGGGCAGTTTGCCGAGGCGCGCGTTTGCTTCCCGACCGAATGGCTCACGAACGTCGACGCGAGCCTCAGGGCACAGCACGCAAACGAGGAGCGGCTCCCCAGCGTGCTTTCCGAAGAGCAGGGCTGGGCCGACAGCGCGAACGCGGAACGCACGCAGTCGCTCATCTTCCTCGCGGTCTGCTTCGGGGTTCCCGCGCTGCTCATCATTTGGGCGATCGTGATGTTCTTCCGCTATGGCAAGGAACGCAAGCCCCGGTTTGCCGACCAGTATTGGCGCGATGTGCCCGATGCCGACCTGCCTCCGGCGGTCATCGGCCGTCTCATGGAATGGAACAACGAGAAGCCCAGCCAGTTCACGGCGACGCTCATGGGGCTTTCGGCCAAGGGCGTGGTGCGCATCGACAAGGGCTCCTACGAGGGCAGGCGCGGCAAGATGGTCGAGGACTACTACCTCACGCTCCTCCCCGAAATGCTCGACCTCGTGGAGATCGACGACCTGGAACGCAAGGCCATCAACATCGTGTTCGGCGACATCGCCAAGGGCGAGAACCAGCTGTGGATGAAGAGCATCGAGCTCTATGGCAAGAACAACCCCGAAGCATTCGCGAGCAAGATGCAATCGTGGCAGGGCAAGCTCACGAGCGAGGTGAACAAGGCGAAGCTCTTCGAACCCAAGAGCGATTCCCTGCAAGGAACGATGCGCCTGGTGGCGGCCGGCTATTTCGTGCTGGGCATTGCGGGATGGTGGATGACGGATAACGCGTGGCCGCTGATACCGGTTATCCCCACGATGCTCATCCTCTTCGCCATCGCGCATTTCATGTCGAAGCGCACGCAGCGCGGCGCCGATGTGGCGGCGAAGGCCGATTCGCTCAAGAAATGGCTGAAAGACTTCACGCGCCTCGAGGAACGCCCGCCCACCGATGTGAAGGTGTGGGGCCAGTTCATGGTGTATGCCTTCCTGTTCGGCATCGCAGATCAAGTGGTGAAGGACATGCGCATGAGCGTGCCCGCATTCCGCGATATGGATGACGCCACGTTCTACACGACGATGCCGTATTACTATTGGTATTCGTCCGACCTCGGCCACCGCAACGTGATTGCGGCGAGCGTGTTCGATGCCACGGTGTCGAATACTCTCAACAGCGCTGTGGCGGCGGTTTCCGAGATGGCCGACGGTGGCGGCGGAGGCGGCGGCTTCAGCTCCGGCGGAGGCGGCGGCTTCGGTGGCGGAGGCGGCGGCGCCCGCTAGCAAGAAAGCGAGAGTTTCAACTTGAAAGACAACATCGTACTCATTGGCCTGCCGGGGGCAGGGAAGTCAACCCTTGGCGTCGTGCTCGCGAAGATCGCGAATTTCCGGTTCCTCGACTGCGACCTGCTCATCCAGCAGCAGAAGGGCAAGACGCTCCAGACACTCATCGACGAGTTGGGCGCGCCGGGTTTCCTGGGCGTGGAAAACGAGGTGCTGGCCGACATCGTCGCGAAGCGGACCATCATCTCGACCGGTGGATCGGCCGTGTATTCCGCGGAGGCCATGGAGCATCTGCGCAGCATCGGCACCGTGGTGCATCTGAAGGTGAGCTACGACGAGATGGTTCGCCGTCTGGGCGACCTCGACGAGCGCGGCGTGGTGCTGCGCGACGGCAAGGTGGCCGACCTCAAGACGCTCTACGACGAGCGCATGCCGCTGTATGAGCGCTATGCCGACATCACCCTCGATGTCACCGATGCCCAGTTCCGCGAGACGGCCATCGAGCTCAAGGGCATCATGGAAGGCCAGGGCCTGCTCGAGATGCCGCTGTCCCCGCGCGTCGGCGAGATGTATCGCCACTGGCGCGATGAGGATCTCACCTTCAACATGGAGCGCCAGATCTCCTTCGACATGCTCGACTGCAACAAGCATATGAAGGCGGCGGAAGCGTTGCGCCTGTTCGGCGATGCGGCGAACGCCGACTTCGCGGACATCGCCTACACACATCAGCAGATGGTGGAAGAGGGCTACTACTTCATCATCACCCGTGCGAGCTGCCACCTGCTGCGCCAGCCGCGGGAAGAGGGGCGCGTCACGGTGCGTACCTGGCCGCATACGGTGAAGGGCATGCAGATCACGCGCAACTTCGACGTGGTTGACGTGAATGGCGAGACCATCATGCAGTGTGAGTCGTTCTACCTCATCATCGACGCGAAGGCGGGGCGTCCCATTCGCATCAGCAACTTCCCGATGATGGAGATGTATTCCATCGACCGCGAGGTGCACGTCGAGCCGCGCCAGCGTATCAAGCTCACCGATGACATGGCGGAAGTCGCCCGTGTGCGGCCGCGCTTTTCCGACCTCGATGCGAACGGCCATGTGACGAACACGCATTACCCCACGTTTGCCTACGATTTCCTGCCCGCAAGCGTGCGCGACCGCAGCTGGTCGGACTTCCAGATCGAGTTCGCTGCCGAGATGCACCTGGACGATGACGTCGTCCTGCATATGAACGACGCAGAAGCGGCTGTGAATGCCGGGGAATGGGTGAAGGTCGTGGGCGCGCAAGAGGATGGCACCACAAACTTCGGGTGCTTGTTCAAGTTCGAATAGAAGCGACGCCCGGGCTCCGGAAGTCGCAAACGCGCCTGACCCCGATGTCGCGTCGCATTCGATGTGACATCGGGGTCAGGCGCGTTTGCTGCCTCCGGGCTCCGGGCGTCCCACGGCCTTCCGGAAGGATGCGTTCTTAGCGCTTGTTGCGATTGCGGCGCCGACGGCGGGCGTTGCGACGCGCGTTGCGGTAGTCCTGACTCGTGTAGCCCTGACTCATGCCCATGATGTAGATGACGAGGGCGGCGAGGCCCAGGACAATCGCGATAGCCGCAGAGGGAATCCACGCAGGTATGGAAAGAAGGAAGTCCATGATGCTCCTTTAGGTGTCTGTTGTCGTTCGGGCATAGTACCACGAATCGCAACCGTATCCTATGGCTAATGTTGCGTCGAGCAGGCTATTCGAGCAGGCTCGCCCGTGCCTAGACGTTCAGAAGCGTGTAGGCATCGATATCTTGGCGCTGATGCAGGATGCGGTAAATGGCGAGCTCATCTTTGGTGAATCGGTAGTAGATGGTGTAGGGGCTCGCAATCACCGTCCGGTATTCACGGCCTTCTTTGCCGGGAGAGCGCGTGAATCCTCCGATGTCGGGCACTTCGCGAATCCGTTCGATGGCACGGTCGATCTTCCGCATCGCATTCAGCGCCGCTTGCGGGTCGCCGCATTCCACTCCCAGGTAGATTGCAATCGATTCACGGTCGAGGTGAGCGCGGGGTCGCCATTTCAGCTCACGCATATTCGATGCCCCATTCCGCAAAAATGCGTTGCATTCGGGCGTCCGACTCTTCTGCATTCAGGGTTTCGGGGCGATATCGCTCTTCTATTTCCGCTTCGCGCAGCGCCATTTGGACGCGTTGTGCGTGCATCTGCGCTTCGTAGGCGTTGCGGTCGAACAGCAAGTAGGCCGCCACGCCGTTCTTGGTGAGGATAACCGGCTCGCGGGTTTCCGTTGCAAGTGCGCAGACTTCGCCCTGCTTCGTGCGTAGGTCGGTGATGGGCCTGATATTATCCAATGCGTGCATGGTCGCTCCTTTGCAACGGCAGTAGTTGCATAATACCATACATAATTATGTGCTGAAAAAGTACGTATTCGAAGGTCCCTATGAGACAAAGACCTCAGGGGTAACTGTCTCACCCGTGATAGATTCCCGGGGTTGGTGTCCGCCGCGGGTGTCATCCCGAGCGGAGCGGGCGCAGCCCGCGCAGCCGAGGGACCTCCCGCCGGTGCAGGGTGGTTGCAGCCCCGCCTGCGGCAAGCGCCGAGGGGGATCCTTCGGCTCCGGCGCTTCGCGCCTGTGCTCAGGATGACATAGGGGGTTGCGCATCCCGTGTCAACGGTGGTTAAACACAGAGTTGAAGCTTGCCGGCCCGGCAATCATGCGCTGCTTCGAAAAGCGCTTAGCCCACGAGCAGGGTGACCAGGAGCATCCCCGCAAACCCGAAGGCGACGCCGGCGATGTAGCCGGCCACGACATCGCGGGGGAAGTGCACGCGGCCTCGCACGCGCACGATGGCGAGAATGACGGTGATGAGCAGCACGCCGATGCCCAGCAAGGGATGCACGAAACACAGGCTGCTGCCGATGAGGGCGCCCGATCCCACGTGGCGGCTGGGGAACGACTTGCCGTGCGTGCTCGAATCGAGCAGCGGGTTGATGGCGGCAAGCTCATAGGGGCGCGGAGCATCGATGCGGGCGCGCACGATGCTCAGCAAAACGAAACCCAGGCCGGGGACCGCAAGCAGTCCCCAGGCCTGGGCGTTTCCAATAAAGAACGTCCACAGGACGGAAGCCACATACGTGATGGCGACGGTGACGACGCACAGGTGGTCGACCGCGCGCAGGTATGTGGCCGATTCCACGGGCTAGTCCTCCACGATGATGTAGGTCACCTTGGTCGGGCCATGCACGCCTTCCACGCGCACGAGCTCGATGTCGGCGGTGTTCGACGGGCCCGAGATGAACACCGTCTGCGAGGCGATTTCCTTGCCGGCGGCGCGGTCTTCCTCCAGGCGAGCCAGCACGTCGCGCATGGCCGGCACGATGGTCTTCGCGTCGATGATGGCGATGTGCACCGACGGCAGCAAGCTCACGGAACGCCCGCACTTGGGGCTGCAGGGCTGCACGATGGTCGCGGTTTCGGCGATGGCGGCATAGGCCAGCGTGATGCCGATGTTCGCACTCGCAGCGAGCTCGATGTTGCGCTCACGGCCGGCAGCGGGATCCCAGCGATACACTTCGTTCGCCGTGTGGGCGACGAGCTTCTGCGTGATCTGCAGGTCGTCGAAGATCTGCTGGGACGGCAGGATGATGCGGCCAGCGCCGTTCTCCTGCACGACATGCACCACGGTGCGCCCGAGAGATTCGCGCGTGCAGCGGGAAAGCTCGGTGCCCAGGGCGGCAGCTTCGGCGCAGAAGCGCTCGATGAGCGCTGCGTGGTCGAGTTTGTCGGTGACATGCGGCGTGATGGTGAGCTTCTCATCGAATACGGGCTTCGGGGTGCCGGGGCCATGCCCCAGGCGCTCCTGGATGGGAGCGATGAATTCGTCAAGCGTCGTCGCGTGATGCTGGATGGGGACTTCATTCGCCATTACGCATCACCCCTTCCTGTTTTGTCGCCGCGTGTAGCGGTGGTGTAACCCTCCTGATGCACCGATTCAGAAAGCCCGTTGCGATTCTTCGCGAACCAATCGCGGAATTGCGTGGTCTTCATGTTGTCGATGTCGCGGCTGCTGGTCCACCCGTTCACGACGGGGATCCAGTTGGCTTGCGTGGTGAGCGAGTCGCCGCCCATGGACAGCGCCTTCATGCCGTATGCGGCTACCTTCGAGGTGCCGATGCGGTAGAGCGGCATATGCCCCATCATCTGGGCAGCGCCCTTGTAGATTCCGCGCTCCACCGGGGAGTTGTAGCCGCCGGCGACGATGTTCTTGCGATGCTCATGGACCAGGCTATGCAGCGGAATCTTGCTCGGGCACACGTCGTCGCAAGCGCCGCAGAGCGTGCAGGCATAGGGCAGCTGGGCTGCGTTCTCGTAGCCTTCCAGGGCTGTGGTGAGCACGATGCCCATGGGGCCCGGATAGATGGAGCCGTAGCCGTGACCGGTGATATGGCGGTACACGGGGCAGGTGTTCAGGCAGGCGCCGCAGCGCATGCAGCGGGCCATTTCCTGGAACGGGGTGCCCAGCAGGTTGTGGCGGCCGTTGTCCACCAGGATGATGTGCGCTTCGCGCGGGCCGTCGGTCTCGCCTTCGCGGCGCGGGCCCTTGTCGATGGTGAAGTAGCTCGTGATCTTCGCGCCCACGGCAGAACGGGGCAGCAGCGACATCATCACGTCGAGTGTGGCGAGGTCGGGGACGATGCGGTCGATGCCCACGACGGCGATCTGCACTTCGGGGATGGAGTCGACCATGCGGCCGTTGCCCTCGTTGCTCACGATGGTGAGGCTTCCGGTCTCGGCAACGGCGAAGTTGCAGCCGCGCATGCCGATGTCGGCGGACAGGAATTCCTCGCGCAGCACCTGGCGCAGGAAATGGGTGATTTCCTCGGGCACCTCGGTGCCGGTGTAGCCACGCTTCTGGCGGAAGAGCTCCGCGATGGCCTTACGGTCGAAGTGTAGGGCGGGCACCACGATGTGGCTCGGCTTGTCGCCGGCGGTCTGGATGATGGCCTCGGCGCAGTCGGTCTCGATGCACTTCACGCCGATGTCTTCCAGAAGGTCGTTGACGCCAATCTCCTCGGTCATCATGCTCTTCGACTTCACGCAGGAAAGCGAGCCGGTGGCCTCGACGATATCGAGGACCGCATGCAGTGCATCCACGTCGGTGGGGGCGTAGTGCATCTGGTAGCCGGCGGCCTCGGCGTTCGTCGCGAATTCGCGCACGTAGTAGTCGAGGTTTTCGGTAACGTGGTCGCGGATGGCCTTGCAGGCATCGCGATACTCTTCCCACATGGGCAGGGCTTCCACGAGCAGGGAGCGCTTTGCATGGAAGGTGTTCTGTGCAGTCTCGATGGCGTTGTGCTTGAAGTCATCGGCCAGCGCTGCCTCGACGCGTTCCTGCAGGTTCTGTTCCTTGTTGTAGATGATAGGCATATCGCAGCACCCCCTAGCTGTTCAGGATCTCGGCGATATGCATCACGCGGATGTCGCGCGAGACTTTGCCCTCGCGGCGCATGCGCGTGAGCGCGCCCTTGATGTTCATCAGGCAGGCGATATCGGCGCCGCACACCACATCGGCACCGCTGGCGTCGATGGTGCGCACCTTTTCGCGCACGATCTCGGTGGAGATCTCGGGCTCCTTCAGGCTGAAGGTTCCGCCGAAGCCGCAGCAGCGGTCGGCCTGTTCCATCACCACGTATTCGAGCCCGTCAACAGCCTGAAGCAGTTGCAGCGGCGGCTCTTTCACGCCCAGCAAGCGCGTGAGGTGGCAGCTCTTGTGGTAGGTCACCTTGGCGTTCAGGTGCGCACCCACGTCGGTGACGCCCAGCTTGTTCACGATGAAATCGGTGAACTCCCAGCAGTTCTTGCGCATCCTGGCCAGGCGGGGGCCGTAGTCGGGATCGTCGTCAAGATACTCGGGATACTCGTTCACGATTGCGTGCAGGCACGAACCCGAAAGCGACACGATGGTCTCGTAGCCGCTGTAGGCGTCGATCACCTGCTTCATCATCGGGATGGTTTCTTTTTCGTACCCGGAGTTCAGGAACATCTGACCGCAGCAGATCTGGTCTTTCGGCAGCTCTACCTCGCACCCCAAACGCTCCAGCACCTCCACGGCGGCGATGCCCACTTCGGGATACATCATGTCCACCATGCAGCCGGGGAAGAAAGCGATTCTCATGTAATACGCCCCCTTAAACACGCATGTCTCCTACTTGTCTGCAACTAGCGCAAACCTATTCAACATGAACTCACAAAAAGGACGCATATGCAAGCATGGAAATGGCCGAAAGCGGGTTCGAATCGGTGGGGCGTCCGGCCCCCTGGATGGGACAGAATGCCCCGGGGGTGCGGACGATTTTTCGTACCGGCCTAGGCTGCGTAGCCGAG
>JAUNEQ010000189.1 GCA_030525445.1 Coriobacteriia bacterium
CATTTCACGCGGTAACCCTCGGCAGCAATCTGCGAGTTGATTCGAGACTCCTTCAGCATGGCAACCCCCTTTGGGCTCATCGGGCACGTGCACACATCCTATTGTACGCCTAGGTCACTTAGCCGTTTGCGTCAATGTGCGGAAACCCCTGGCTGCAGGGGCTGCGCAATCCGCAGCGACAGGCTACGCGATTGCAGCGTTATCCCGCACGAGCAGGCGCACGAATAGCGAACGCCCTTCTTGTCCCTGAGCCACGATCGTACCTGCCGGAAGTAGGCTACCCCGAAGCTTCGGGCGCGGTTGCTTGCCAGCTGATGCCAAGGGAACGCGGATCTCGAAGCATAATTGGTTCGCACGACGAAACGCGCGGAAACCCAACGTCGAGGAAGCCCGAATGGCGCCGTCACCCAGCGCGCCATACGCCCATTCAAGCAGGGTTTGCGCAGCCAATGCCGCCTGCCCCCCCGCGCAAGCAAGGGGCGTTACGCGATATTCCACGCGCACGCCGAATGCGCGGAACCGCTCCTCGTAGTTCGCAAGCACCACGTCGAGCGCAGGATTGTCGCTGTAGGTGCCGAAACGCAACCGGTTGCAGGTGGCGTGAAGCTCCTCAAGATACCGGGCGAGCCCCTCTCGTTCGGCGCCCGCCTCCAGCCGCCCGATGCGCGCAGCGATGTCATCGAGCAAAGCGCGGCTCTCGTCCATCTGGGCGGATTGAGCGCGCAACGCATCATCGCATGCCGCCATGATCGCCCGGCTGCGCTCCAAGCGTCGACTGCGCACGCCCGCCATATGCAGCCTCACAGCCACAAACGCCGCGACCAGCGGGATCATGACCGTTCCCAGCGTGTACACCATGGCGAAGTTCGTGAGGAAGATGGAGCCGAGGGTCATGAGCTGCCAGCATTGCATGGCCGCGAACAACACGATGAACAGGGCAAGCCAGAGCCGTTCATGCTTGAATTCGAATGTGACGATGCTGCGCGCCAAGGGTTTCATCAACTGCAAGAGCACCCAGAAAAACCCTGCGGCGAAAACCGGCGCCAACACGCTCACCGGGTTGAACGGCCCGATATAGCCTAAATCAAACGGCAATCCGAATCCAATCTGGCACAGCGCAAGCGAACACGACTTCGAAAGACCAGCAATCACGTCCATGATCAGCGCCATCACCCACAGTTTCAGCGGGCTGGAATCCCAGGTGTGGTACAGCACCACAAGCACCGCCACGCCGATGATGGCCATGACGCCCTGTTCCGCTGCGGGCACGGCGCCACCGTCCATGCCAGCCCAATGCAGCATGTCGAATGTGGATACCGCAATGGCCTTGATGAGGAAATAACCCACGAACACGCCTAATCCACGACGGCGCGGGAACACGGCTTCCATCGCCATAAAGGCGCACGCGAAGGAACTCATCAGGAACAGGAAACTGTTCAGGAACACGCCAGCAAGCATGAGCGCATCACCGTTCATGGCCATCCCCCCAATCGGCCATGCCTAGAGCGCTACCGCAACGGTGAACAGGCGGTTTTCTGCGTCAAAAGAACGGTCCATCGATCCACCGTGCCTACGTGCGATGTCTTCCACCGCTTTCAGGCCCACGCCATGCAATTCCGGACGCTCTTTCCGCGTGCGCAAGACCGGCGGATCAGAAGAGGCCGTGCGATTGCCCACGACGATAGAGAGCCTACCTTGCGTATCGGCACCTACATGCAAGGACATGAAACGGGCATGAGGACCCGCTTGTGCAGGAATGCCCACGTTCTCCTCGTAGGCGTTGTCAAGCAGGTTCTGCAGCACGATGCACAGATCCGCCTCTTCCACATGGCGTGCAGCCGCGAGGGCTGCGAGCCCATCGTCCACCCGGCAATCGAATACGATGCCGTCCTGCGCGCATTGCCGAACATGCAAATCGACGGCAGCCCATACGAGCGGAAACACCATACGGTCATCTGAGGCGCCCACCGTTGCGGATACCCGTGCGCTTTCCCCGGGCATTGTCGCCCCCTCATCGCGCATGGCCTGCTCTACGGCGCGCAGAAGGCTATCGGCATCATGCCGATAGCGGCGCACCTCTTCCACACGGCTTTCGAGCGATTGCTGATAGATGCGCGAAGCCTCGATTTCGGCCTCGGCCAACCGATTCTCACGTTCCATGGCATCCACGGCGCGCACACCCAAGCTCAACAGCGCGAGCATCACCACAAACAGGATGCCCATCACGATATACGTCATCGTCCCCCATCCTCTAGCAACATGCGAGCCACGAGGGTCCCGTCCCCTGCGTCCACGTGTACAACAGCACCGGGCACGGACGCCCGCCAGCCCATAAGACGCGCAGGGAGCCCTACCTGCCGAGCCACGGGCACACGCGCCTCGATTAGCACCTGGTTGGCACGCCTGAACGCCCGTAAATCCACCGGGGATTCCCCCTCGTGCGCCTGGAGGGCCCATTCCAGCAGCGCCTGGGCGGAGAGCGCCGACCCCTCACCCGCACAGGAAAGGGGCGATATGCGGTAACGCACTGCGACGCCGGCCGCGCGGAACCGCTCTTCGTAGCTCACCAACACCACGTCGAGCGCCGGATTGTCACTGTAGGTGCCGAAACGCAAGCGGTCGCACGCCGCACGAAGGTCGCCCAGGTAGCAGGCTAAGTCGCCCCGCGCGCCGCCCTCCTGCAGGCACTCGATGCGCCTAGCTAGCTCGTCAAGCGTCCTGCGGCTACCATCCAAGAACGCCGACTGGGCACGCAGTGCATCGTCACACTCCGCCATCAGGGCGCGGGCGTGGGCAAGGCGCTCGCCGCGTTTGCGCTCCGTGTGCCGTTGCACGAGCACGTATGCCAAAACGGCTGGCAATACGAGCAATATCAGAAGATATGTGGGCGAATACACCGCGTTGAACGAGCTGTCCACATTCGGAATCTGTGTGCTAAATACGTATGCGAGATAAAGGCTAAACAGGAACAGCCAAAAACGTTCGTGCTTGAAAGACGCGAGAACAAAACGCTTGAGCAGGGGCATTGCAAACTGCAGCAGCACCCAGAATATACCCACCATTAACAGCGGACGCGCCAGGCTCCAGATGCCGAAGGTTCCGATATACGAAACGGATGGGCCCGCCCCCAGGGCAATGTTCACGATGGCCATCGCAAACACCATGGGGAAAACCGAGATGATATCTGCGAATATGCCAGCTATGCCTGCTTTCAGCAGGCTCGTTTTCCATGTATACCAATTGAGGAAATACACAAGAACATTGACCACAGAAATGATTAGCTGTCCCGTCGTATCCGGCCAGTCACCGCCCACCCCAAACCAGCGCATCGCGTCACAAGCAGAAATCAACAGCATCTTCATGACGAAATACCCAAAGAACAAGTACAGTGCATGGCGTTTCTCGAACACCGCATGCATGCACAGGTACGCGCAGGCAATGCCCCCGCACAGCATGCAGAAGCTGTTCAGTAACACGCTGGCGAATGCGAGGGGGTCGATAGCCATCACGCCACCCTGCTTTTCGGTCTAGTCATTAGGAAATACCCTCTTTGGCCAACCAATGCTCCTGCTAGACGGTCCATCGGTCGGCCCACTCGAAGTATTGCTCGCGGAAACGACGCGC
>JAUNEQ010000190.1 GCA_030525445.1 Coriobacteriia bacterium
CCGCCGGGGATGCGCGCCCACACGAACATGGATCCGTGCGCGTTCGGGCGCTCCCAACCTAGCGATTCCAGGCCGTCGCAGATGGCGTCGCGGCGTTCCTGGTATTGCAGGCGCTGGCGTTCCACCTGGTCACGCGGGCCGGTGAGGCACGCGATGGCGGCCGCTTGCTCGGGGAAGGGCATGCCGAAGTCCACCTGGCTGCGCAGCTTGCGCGCGGCGGCCACGATGTCGGCGCGGCCCACCAAGAACGACATGCGCACGCCGGTGACGTTGAACGACTTCGAGAGCGAGAAGAACTCCACGCCCACGTCGAGCGCGCCCTCGTACGAGAGGAAACTGTTGCCAGCCGGGCCGTCGTAGACGATGTCGGAATATGCGTTGTCGTGGATGATGACGATGTCGTGCGCGCGGGCGAACTCGATGACCTCGCGGTACACCTCCGGCGTGCCTACGGACCCCACGGGGTTTGCGGGCAGAGAAACCACCATGTACTTCGCCTGGTCGGCGATATCGTCGGGGATACCGGCAACGTACGGAAGGAATCCATGCTCGGCGGTGAGCGGATAGTACCACGGCGTTGCGCCCGCCAGCAGCGTGCTCGCCTGGAACACGGGGTAGCACGGGTCGGGGATGAGCGCGATGTCGCCCGGGTCCACCAGCGCGGAGCACACATGGTACATGCCCTCCTGCGTGCCGCGGCAGCTCATGGCCATGTCGGGGGTGATGCCCGCCACGCCGTAACGGTCCTGGTAGTACGCGCACAGCGCGTCGAGCATCTCGGGCGTGTCGTGCAGGCTGTACTTCCAGCTGTCGGTGCTGCGCGCGCTTTCGATGAACGCGTCGATGACATGTTGCGGCGGCTTGAAGTCGGGCGTTCCCACCGACAGGTCGAACACGCGCCGTCCCTGCGCCTCGAGCTCGCGCCGCTTCGCGTTGAACAGGGCGAAGATTTCGTCGCCAAAAAGGTCGAGTCGCTTCGAGAATTGCATGGGTAACTCCTCCCGCCGGTGATGTGCCAAGCAAGTGTAGCACGCGGGGAGTGCGGCTCTGCAGCTTTTCCTCGCGCTCGTCGCGCAAGGTTTTGGTCGCCGCCGCGAATCAGGTGCGCGCGCTCCCGGTGCCATCCCAATCGCAGGCGCGCAGCGCTGGAGCCGAGGGATCCCCTCGGCGCTTGCCGCAGGTGGGGGTTGCGGCCATTCCGCATCGGCGGGGGTCCCTCGGCTGCGCGGGCTGCGCCCGCTCCGCCCGGGATGGCACCGACGGCGAGCACCAGCACCGAGCGCATATGCCGCCGAAAAGAGTTCGAGCCCGAAAAAGACCCGTTTCACTCACGTTTTCAAGGTCTATGGTAGACCCTCGAGCCCGCCGTCGCGAAACGATTATGCAGACAAAAGAATAATAAGGCTGTGAACTGCGTAAATAGACGCCCCTCATTTCGGCATCTGCGAGGTTCCTCGAGCGACCCTACCATAGACCTTGAAAACGTGAGTGAAACGGGTCTTTTTCGGGCTCGAACTCTTTTCGGCTGGGCAATGCTGGGGGCCGGCGCGCCATTCAGGTGCTGCTACAGCACTTTGTCGGTGCGGAACAGCGTGAACGTGCCCTTGAAGAGCAGCTTCCCGCTGGGGTTGTACATCTCGACCTCCGACACCACGGTCTTGGAGCCGCCGTGCACGACGCGCGATTTCACGTCGATGTAGTCGTCGGTTACCAGGCCGGGCCGGAAGAAGCTCGCGGACATGTTGAGCGTCACCGTGACGGTGCCCAGCGACTCCCCCGAGGTCGCCGCCGCCTGGTCGGCAAGCGCCAGCAGGAACCCGCCATGCACGGTGCCCACGTCGTTCACGCAGTCGGGGCCCGGGTAGGCGCGGCACTCCGCGTAGCCCTCTTCCAGGTGCGTGAGCTCCGTGCGGTCGAACCCTCGGATGTCGCACAGGTCCTGCGTGCACTGGTCGATGACGGCTTGCTTCAACATGATCTCGCGTCCCTTCCTCTGGCGGCCGTCCGCGCTACGCGGCACTCACGCGCCCCTTCGTGTCGATGCTCACCGCGCCGCCCGAAATCTCCTCGATGTAGCGGAAAATGCGGTCGCGCTCCTGCTCGCTGGGCGCCCACGCGGTGAACGCGCCCGACTGCGTGCCGGGCAAAAGCACCACGTCAACAGCCGGTTCGTCGCCCTCCATGTTCACGACGAGCTCCGCCATAACAGTGTCGATGTCATAGCCGTCAAACCAGAAGTTGCCCAGGTTGTACAGGATGGGCTTGCCGTTATAGAAGTCGATGCCCTGCAGGATGTGCGAATGCCCGCCTACCACGGCATCGGCGCCCGCGTCGATGTAGGCCCGCGCGCTGTCGACCTGCTTTTCCGTGAGCTCGGTGGAATGCTCGGTGCCCCAGTGCGGCAGCGCGACGACGTAGTCGGCCTCCTCGCGCGCCTGGCGGATGGCCTCCAGCATCGTGTCATCGTCGTAGCACCACATGATGCCGGGCGAGTCCTCGCCGGCCTCGGGCGTGTAGATGGTGTACTCCGCGCACGACGCCGCCACATAGGCGACCTTCACGCCGTTGGCCTCGAGTACCACCGGCGCGTTGGCCTCGGCGGCGTTGCGCCCGGCGCCCACGTACGGGATGCCGGCGCCCTTCAGCGTGTCGAGCGTGGTGAGGAACGCCTCCTCGCCGTAGTCGAACGTGTGGTTGTTGGCCAGCCCGGCGATGTCCACACCCATGTTGTTCAGGTATTTCACGTTCTTCGGGTCGGCGAGGAAGGTCCACTCCTTGCCCTCGAGCGGCTCGACGTCGGTGCCGTATGCGAACTCGTTGTTCACCCACATCAGGTCGACGCTGCGCATCTCCTTTATATAGTTTGCGTCGATGCCGTCGTAGATGCTCGTGGAACCCAGCTCGGCCAGGTGCTGCATGGGAATGTAGTTGTCGGCCAGGCAGATGTCGCCCGTGAACCCCAGGCTCACGATTTTTTCAGGCTCGGGCTCCGCTTCGGGCGTGGTCTGGGCGCTGGACGCCTCGCTTTCCTGCGCAGCATCGTCGGACGCAGCGGGTGCCGCGCACCCGGCCAGCGCAAATGCGAATACCGCGACCACGAGCACGACGGTTCGAATCCACGACATGGTTGCCTCCTTCGTTTGCAAATAGCTTAACAGAGCGCCGCCGGCGGGCGGCGGGGATGCGCAAAGCGCTCGCGCGCATGATTCCGGGGCTTACGGCGAGACCTCGCTCCCAAACACCCCGATTTCGGGGCAAAACCAAGGTGTTTGAGTAATGAGTTTTGCCTACCTATGAGTAGGATTATTCGTCTATGAATATAACGATGCCCCTGACCAGGGATGATGCGGTAAATAGAGAGCCATTGCCCAGGCGTTGAACACGCGCTGGAAAAATCGACTGATCAAAAACCTTGGTTTTGGGTCAAATCGGGGTGTTTTGGTGCGAGGTCTGGCCGGAGGCGGCTCCGGCCGCGGCCAAACAGCCGCCCGCCGACGTGTCCGAGCCTTCGTGGAGGTGCGACGGCCAGACCCTGGCCCGGATGGGGCCGAATTTAGCCCAAAACCAAGGTGAGCTGTACCGTCTTCCTAGACACGGCGTGGCCCAAAACCCGCCGGATGCAA
>JAUNEQ010000191.1 GCA_030525445.1 Coriobacteriia bacterium
ACGGCCATTCTGAGCCGGGGGTCTGAAGGAACGAAGCGGTTTCCTGCGATTTCCACGTGCTCGGACTAAAATCGCGAAGCCAAAACCCACCCCAAAGCCGATTCTCGACACTGCATGATAGGATGGCACCGTCAGCACCGTAGATTGGAGCGCTTTGGAACGACTTCAGCAACCGCGGATGATCCCGCAGCAACGCATTGCCGAAAAGCTCGACGAGCATATGAGCAGGCGCGATTATGCAGGTGCCGAACGGCACTTGCTTTATTGGCTCGATGAAGCCAAAGCGATTCACGACATGCGCGGCGAGCTCATGGTGAGCAACGAGCTCGTGGGGCATTTCCGCAAGACCGGCAACCGCGAGCAGGCCTTCATACATGCAGCACACGCGCTCAACCTTCTCGAGAAAACCGGATTCGAGGGCACCATCAGCGCCGGGACCACCTATACGAATGTGGCGACCGCCTATAACGCATTCGGCCGGAACGAGGAGTCGCTCGAGCTCTTCCAGAAAGCCGCCCAGGTATACGAGGCGAGCCCCCATACCGCGCCTCACTTGCTTGGCGGGCTCTACAACAACATGGCCCTCACCTGCACATCCCTTATGCGATTCGACGAGGCCGAGGCCTACTACCGCAAAGCCCTCGAGAAGATGGGGGCGGTGGAAAACGGCGAGCTCGAGCAGGCGATCACCTACTTGAACATGGCCGACGCCGCAGTCGCGAAAGCGACCGCGCAGGGCGGGGTGAATCCGCTGGAATCCGGCGACGAGGTATGCGAACGGGAGGTCGAACGATGTCTCGATACCGCGCTTAACCTCCTGAACACCCCGGGAATCCCGCACGATGGCTACTACGCATTCGTCTGCGAGAAGTGCGCGCCGGTGTTCGCGCACTACGGATACTTCCTCGCCGACGAGGACTTGCGCAATCGCGCGGAGGCGATTTATGAACGGGCTTGAGATCTCACGCGCATACTTCGAGCAATGCGGCCTGCCCGCGCTGGAAGAGCAATTCCCCGAACTCCTTCCCCACCTGGCCGTGGGCTTGTTCGGAAGCGGCTCGGAATGCTTCGGGTTCGATGACGAGGTGTCACGCGACCACGATTTCGAGCCGGGGTTCCTCATCTTCCTCCCCGGAGAGGATGCCATCAACCGCAAGGCCGCATTCGCGCTCGAGCGCGCCTACGCGAAGCTTCCCAAGGAGTTCATGGGCATCAAGCGCTCGCTCATGGCGCCGGTGGGCGGCAGCAGGCATGGCGTGGTGCGAACCGAAGAGTTCTTCCAGGAAAAGGCCGGAAGCCCCGACGGCGTGCTCACGGTGCGCCAGTGGCTCGAGACGCCGGCGCATGCCCTGGCCGAAGTCGTGAACGGGGCGATGTTCCTCGACAACCCCGGAACGGTCACCGAGATTCGCCGACGCCTGGCGCGCTACCCCGAGGACATCCGCCGCAAGAAGCTTGCCGGGCATATCCTGCTCTGCGCCCAAGCGGGTCAATACAACTACCAGCGCTGCCTGAGCCATGGCGAGGAGGCGGCCGCCCAAATGGCGGTGTTCACCTTCGCGCAGCATGCGATGTCTGCGATCTTCCTGCTCAACAACGTGTATGAGCCGTTCTATAAATGGGGATTCCGCGCCCTGCGCGCGCTCCCCCGGCTGTCCATTGAGGCCGAGCTGCTGGAATACCTCATCACCACAGGCAACGAAGGCGATATGGCGCAAGAGAAATACGACGTCATCGAGGGCATCGCGGCCGACCTCATCGACGAGCTCATCGACCAGGAGCTCACGAAGGCGAATTGCGGCGACCTCGAGAAGCACGCCTATTCCGTCAACGACGGGATCGCCGACGGCAACATCCGCAACCTGCACGTGCTCGCAGGCGTTTAACACGGCAAAACCGCCCGACCCCGATGTCGCATCGCGTTCGGCAGGAACGCCGGCACCTGGTACCGGCGTTCCATGTGCTTTATGATGGTGCCACGAGAACGTGGAACGGAGGGACCGTGAACATCCAAGGACTGCAGAAAATGACGCTCCTCGACTACCCGGGGCGCGTGGCATGCACGGTGTTCCTGGGCGGATGCGACTTCCGATGCCCGTTTTGCCATAACTTCGAGCTCGTGGTGGGGCCTTTGCCCATCGCGATGGAAGAGAGCGAGTTCTTCTCGTTCTTGAAGAAGCGCCAAGGGCTGCTCGACGGCGTGGCTATCACCGGCGGCGAGCCCTGCCTGCGCCGCGACCTGCCGGACTTCATCGGCCGAATCCGGGAACTCGGATACGCGGTGAAGCTCGACACGAACGGGGCGCATCCGGCCATGCTCGAGCGGCTGCTGCGTGAGGGCCTCGTGAACTACGTCGCCATGGATGTGAAGAACTCCCGAGCCAAGTACGCGCAAACCGTGGGTTTGCCCGCCATCGACCTCGCCCCCATCGACGAGAGCATCGCGCTTTTGAAGGCATCCGACATCGAGTACGAATTCCGCACTACCGTGGTGCGGGAGCTCCACGAAGACTCCGACTTCGAGGAGATCGGCCGATGGATATCCGGCGCCCCCCGCTATTTCCTCCAACCCTTCACAAACCGAGACACCGTTCCCAACCAAAACCTCACGGCTCCCGATGCGCAGGATTTGGCTCGCTACAGGGACATTGCCGCTCATCATGTGCAGCATGTCGAGGTTCGTGGAACCGATTAGGAACACCATATCTTGTAGATTTATCTATTTTGCCACCACATATTGATGGATTACTCCCCCAGTGTTAAAGTATGCGCGCTTGAATCAAGAGCAGGGTTTTTAAGATAAATCAGGTACGTCTTCAAGGGGAGTTATCCATGTACCAAGTTGTGAAACGTGACGGCAAGCTCGTCGACTTCTCGATCAGCAAGATCAGCGCGGCCATCACCAAGGCCTTCGACGCCATCGAGAAGCAGTACCATCCCAGCGTGATCGACCTCATCTCGCTGCATGTGACAGCCGATTTCGAAGAGAAGATCAAGGACGACAAGATCTCCGTCGAGGATATCCAGGACAGCGTCGAGAAGGTGCTTTCCGAGTCCGGCTATGCGGATGTCGCGAAAGCCTACATCCTGTATCGCCGCCAGCGCGAGAAGGTCCGCAACGTCAATTCCGCGTTGCTCAACTACAAGGACCTCGTGGACAACTACCTGCGCATCAACGACTGGCGCGTGAAGGAGAACTCCACGGTCACCTATTCCGTGGGCGGCCTGATCCTCTCCAACTCCGGCGCCATCACGGCCAACTACTGGCTGTCCGAGGTCTACGACGACGAGATCGCCGAAGCGCATCGCAACGCCGAGATCCACCTGCATGACCTCTCGATGCTCACCGGCTACTGCGCCGGCTGGAGCTTGAAGCAGCTCATCCAGGAAGGCCTGGGCGGCGTCCCCGGCAAGATCACCTCTTCTCCGGCATCCCACCTTTCCACCCTGTGCAACCAGATGGTGAACTTCCTGGGCATCATGCAGAACGAATGGGCGGGCGCGCAGGCGTTCTCGTCCTTCGACACCTACCTGGCTCCCTTCGTGAAGGTCGACAACCTGTCGCAGCGCGACGTGAAGCAGTGCGTGCAGTCGTTCATCTACGGCGTGAACAC
>JAUNEQ010000192.1 GCA_030525445.1 Coriobacteriia bacterium
CCTTGTCAACCAGGGTCACGATTGGGGCCAACCGGTGCTTGCGTGAGGTCCCTCGACTCGCTTCGCTCGCTCGGGATGACAAAGGGGGTGGGACGCCAAACCGGTGGTTTGGCGTCCCTCGAAAAAGCTAGATTACCCTGAATGCCGCGCGGACGTCGGGGATGCTGTCGGTGGGTGCAGCCACCAGCACGGTATCGCCCACTACCACACGGGTGTCTTCGTCCACGAGCTGGGGGATGCCGTCATGCACCACGGCAATGGGAAGGGCCTCGTCGGGATAGTCGATCTCGTCATAGATGGACGCGCCCATAAACGGGCTCAGCCCTGCCGTGCGGAACTCGCGCACCTTCACCTCGACGATGCCGATGTTGCCTTGCGCCAGCGTGGAGACCGCGTTCAAGTTGCCCAGGGTCGCTTCCTCTTCGATGAGGCGGCCAATGAGCGTCGTGGATGAAACGCACTCGATGCCGAGCTTGCGGAAGATGCGCAGGTTCTTGGGGTTGTTCACGCGGGCGATGCAGCGCTTCACCTTGTACACGCGCAGCGCAATCTCGCACGCCACCAGGTTATTGTCATCGCGACCGGTCGTCGCCACGAACACGTCGGCATGCTGAATGTCGGCATCCTCCATCACGCGGGAATTGCAGCCGTCACCGAAGATGACGAGCACGCGCCCGGAAAGCGCCGTGGCCATCTCCACCGCACGGTCGTGATCCGACTCGATGATAACGACATCGTTGCCGCTCTCAAGCGTGGTGCGCGCCAGGTATTCGCCAACTTTGCCAGCGCCTACGATGATGATGTGCATCTCAACCTCGATCCTCGCAAAACGCGATGTGCCGCAGAAGCGCCCACATCATCAGTACTCTTTCATGTATTTCTGGAACGCCGGCAGGAACTCGCTGCGAACGCACACGAGCAGGGAATCGCCGTCATACAGGATGCTGTCCGCATCGGGGATGGACGTCGCCGACCCGTCAGCGCGCTCGAACGCCACGACGCGGGCGCCATGGGGGCGTTCGAGTTCGCCCACGCGCATCGTCTGGCGCATGTGCGACCTGAGGTCGAGCGTGAAACGAATGATTTCCACATCGCCGAACGACTTCACGTGGTTGCCGTGGCCCGACTGCAGCTTCGCGTAGATTTCCTCAGCCACGAGGGTGGTACCGCACGAATAGTCGATGGCGAGCAGGTTATAGGCGCGCTCGTGCGACGGGTCATGCAAACGAGCCACCACATGGGGCACGCCATACAGCTTGTCACACACCTCGGCGATCATGAGGTTCGTGTTGTCGAGCTGCGTAACGGCCGCCACGGCATCGCAGGTCTTGATGCCGGCTTCCATCAGCACATCCTCATCGAATCCCACGCCCTGGATGGTCGCACCGTTGAAGTCGGGCCCCAAATTGGAAAACGAGGCGACATCGCGGTCGATGACGGTCACGTTGTTGTCGCTTTGCGAAAGGCGCGTAGCCAGCTGGCTTCCCACGCGCCCGCAGCCTACGACGATAATATCGCTCATGCGTATACCCTCCTGAACAGGCTTTTCGCCTTAAGCTGTTTCGGAATTGAACTCGTTGTCGCGCCCCAACTCGCTATTCGGTGCCGGTATGCCGCTGTCGATGCGGTCGCGCACGCCCATCGGGTCACCTGCCACTTTGTCAAACCCCGAGGGGAACAAATCGTACGAGCTCAAGTCGTATGCATAGATATACCAGGTAATCGTATCGGCCGTGGGGTCCTGCGCATAGTAGTACGAGGTGTACTCCACGGTGCCGCTCTTGCCGTCGCTCGTCTTGATGTCCACCGTGCCGGTCGCCTTGCTCAACACGCGGTTGCCCTTCAGCTCGGGCGCGGCCGTGTCTTCCTTCGTGAGAGTGGAAAGCTCCACGGTGACGGTGGACCCCAAGCGCCCGTACAGGTCGCTGTTCAAGCATGCCTGCAGGTCATCGGTGAGTTCCGGAACGTCGATCACCATGGTCTTGGGGACGTCTTTCTCGGTGTAATCGCCGCTGCCTTCGCGATCTTTCTCGTCATCAGCGCTTTCGCCGTCGCCACCGCCATTGCCGGTCAGCTCATCGAGGATGTCGCTCGGGTTCGCGCCCTCGCCACCTTCGATGTCTTCGATGATGGAGTTGTATCCGGGCGTCGACCCGTTGATTCGATCCTCAATGGCACCCGTAATCGTCGCGCAGCTCACCGCACTCGCAATGATGCTCACCACGAGCGCTGCGATAACCGCAACGAGAATCATGTACTCGGGACGCTTGTTCATAACCTGGCTCCTTCGCTTGATTGCGCCCATTTTAGTACGCACCCGGCACGACGTGCGCAAATGCGCTCCCCTACACGAAAACACCCCCTCCGCCTACCGCGAAGGGGGTGTTCACAAGCCTAAAACCGGTGCTCAGGCGTTAGTACTCGAGGTCGGCCTCGCGAATCTTGCCCTTGAAGGTGCGATACACCAGGAAGTGGTAGAACAGCACCAGCGGCACGCCGATGGCCGCGATGATGGTCATGTAGAAAAGCGAGGTATCGGTGGCGCACGCGTTCATGAGCGTGAGCGCCGGGCCGATGCTATCGGGGCTCGCAACCACGAGGTTCGGGAACATCGAGCACGCCAGCAGCACGACGACAAGCGCCAACGCGCCAGAACTGAACAGGAACGCCTTCAGCTCGAAGCCCGAGCCCTTGCCCGCGAACGAGATGGACATGAGCAGGCACACCAGCACGAGGACCGCCACCAGGTAGCGGATGATGGCAAGCTCCGGCGCCATGTCGGGAATGCGGCCGAACACGAACACGGTGAGCAGTGCGAACAGCACGATCGACACGATGGCGAGCGGCTTGCGCAGACCCGATGCCTTCTTGTAGAGGTCGGTCTTCTCGGGAACCTTGTAGGCCAGCCAGTTCGCGCCCTGCATGAGCATGAGGCACAGCCCGAACAAGCCGCAGAGCAGCGTGAAGGGCGACAGCAGGCCCAGCAGCGGGACGCCGATGTAGTCGCCGGACATGTCCATGGGGATGCCCTCGAAGATGCAGCCTACGGCAACGCCCAAAAGCAGTGCCGGCAGCAAGCTGCCCACGAAGAAGAGCGCGTTCCAAATGCCCGCCCATTCACGGTCGCGGCCCGCATATTCAACGGAAACCGCGCGCAGGATGAGGCCGAACAGCACGAGCATGACCGCCAGGTAGAAGCCCGAGAACGTCGTGGCGTACGCGAACGGGAATGCCGCGAACAGGGCGCCGCCCGCCGTGAGCAGCCACACCTCGTTGCCGTCCCAAACCGGACCCACCGCAGCGCGGACCATGGCCTTTTCGCGCTCGTCCTTCGCGACGAACGGCGAGAGCACACCCGCGCCCAAATCGAAACCGTCAAGCACGAAATAACCCAGGATGAGGACGAAGATCAGGAAGAACCAGAGAACGTTGAAGACTGTCATCGTGCCTCACCTCCCTTCGCCATCAGGTCATCCGCATCATGCGGCAGCGTGGGACCCTGCTTGATGAACTTAGCGCAGATGCGCGCCCACGCGACGAGCAGGAAGAGGTAGATCACCACGAACAGCGCGATGGTGATGAGGAGTTCAGGAGCCGAGAGAGCCGAAGCCG
>JAUNEQ010000042.1 GCA_030525445.1 Coriobacteriia bacterium
GCATGCGGAACTCGAACTTGTTGCCAGTGAAGGCAAAGGGGCTCGTGCGGTTGCGGTCGGTATTATCGCGCTTGAAGCTCGGCAGGGCTTCCACACCCAGGTCCATGTAGACCGCCGTGGCGCCATCGTCTTCCTTGCCGGCGACGATGGCCTCCACCACGCGCTCGAGCTCATCGCCCAAGAAGATGGAAATCACGGCCGGGGGCGCTTCGTTCGCGCCCAGGCGATGGTCGTTGCCCGCGCTCGCCACCGAGATGCGCAGCAGATCCTGGTAATCGTCGACCGCCTTCACCACAGCGGCGAGGAACACGAGGAAGCGCAGGTTGGAGGCGGGAGTGGTGCCTGGATCTAACAGATTTTCGGAATCGGTGGCAATGGACCAGTTGTTGTGCTTGCCCGAACCGTTGATGCCCTCGAACGGCTTCTCGTGCTGCAGGCACACGAGGCCGTGGTGGCTTGCGATGGTGCGCATGAGCTCCATCGTGAGCAGGTTGTGGTCGATGGCGACGTTGCTGATGGTGAACAGCGGCGCGAGCTCGTGCTGGCAGGGAGCCACCTCGTTATGCTTCGTCTTGGCGGCCACGCCCAGCTTCCACAGCTCCTCGTCGAGTTCCTTCATGAACTCGTTCACCGTGGGACGGATGGCGCCGAAGTAGTGCTCTTCCATTTCCTGGCCCTTGCAAGGCGGTGCGCCGAAAAGAGTGCGCCCGGTGAGGATGAGGTCCTGGCGTTGCTCGTAATCGCTTTCCTTGATGAGGAAATACTCCTGTTCAGCGCCGACGGTTGTGGTGACGCGCGGTACGTCCTGGCCGAAATACGCAAGGACCTTGCAGGCTTGCTCCGAAATGGCGTCCATCGAACGCAGCAGCGGCGTCTTCTTGTCGAGCGCCTCGCCCGTGTAGCTGCAAAACGCCGTGGGGATGCACAGCACCTCGTCCTTGATGAAGGCATAGCTCGTGGGGTCCCAGGCGGTGTAGCCGCGGGCCTCGAACGTGGCGCGGATGCCGCCCGAGGGGAAGCTTGATGCATCGGGCTCGCCCTGGATGAGCGCCTTGCCCGAGAACGTCATGATGGCGCGTCCGTTCTTCTGGGGATCGATGAATGCATCGTGCTTTTCGGATGTGATGCCCGAAAGCGGCTGGAACCAGTGCGTGTAATGCGTCGCCCCATGCGCGACAGCCCATTCCTTCATCGCGTGGGCGACGACGTTTGCGACCTCAAGGTCGAGCGGCTTCCCCTCCTTGATCGTCTTCGCCAACGTCTTGTACGTTGCCGATGGCAGGAGCTCCTGCATCGTGTGATCGTTGAATACGAGCGTGCCGTATTCCTCGGCGATTCGTCCCATGGCACGTCCTTTCCTCGGTTTGCGCTTTCGGACACCTTTGACGATACGGCGGCTCTGTTTCCACCGTTTTTCGCCGAAGCGACGTAACGCGGCTTTAACGCTCGGGAAACTCCCCCGTAATCAAGCGGTTCCAGAATGGGTGTGGTAAGGGCAACGTGTTCCATCGTCGAAGGGAGACAGGGGAGTGGCAACCTCTATCTTGCCGGGTCAGCGTCCCGATAGGCTTGAGGAGGAGTGCGCGGTGTTCGGCGTGTATGCGCCGGGCGAAGACGTCGCACGCCTTACGTGTTTCGGCCTGCAAGCGCTGCAGCATCGCGGGCAGGAAAGCGCCGGCATCGCTGTGGGCGATGGCGAGACGGTGCTCATTCATAAGGACCTCGGGCTCGTCGACCAGGTGTTCGACGAGGAGGCGCTCATGCATCTGGCGGGCGATGTCGCCATCGGGCATACGCGCTATTCCACGGCGGGCGGTGGCGGATGGACAGCGGCTCAGCCCCATGTATCGGCCATCGACGACGAGCTCATCGCGCTCGCCCACAACGGGACGCTCGTGGATACCAAGCCCCAGCGTGCTTGGCTCGCAAACGAAGGGGTGCAGCTCTACAGTCATACCGACAGCGAGGTTGCCGCGCGCACCATCGGCGTCGACACCCGGCGCACTGGGCATATTCGAAGCGGCATTCGCCTGATGATGCAACAATTGCACGGGGCGTATGCCATCGTGCTCGTGACGCCCGTGGCGCTGTATGCCTTCCGGGATCCCAACGGCATCCGCCCGCTATCGCTGGGCGAGCTTCCCAATGACCGCGGATGGGTCGTGGCGAGTGAGACCTGCGGGCTCGATGCCGTCGGCGCCGCTTTCGTGCGGGATGTCGAGCCAGGTGAAATCTTGAAAATCGGACCGAAAGGCGTGGAATCCGAGCAGGGTGCAACGCCGGGTCGTCGGGCGTGCTGCATCTTCGAATACGTGTATTTCGCGCGGCCCGACAGCGTGCTCGACGGCGAGGTCGTCTACCATGCCCGCCGCCGCATGGGACGTATCTTGGCGCGTGAGGCGCCGGTCGAAGCCGATCTGGTTCTGGGCGTTCCCGATTCGGGAGTGCCGCCGGCGCTGGGGTTTGCGGATGAAAGCGGCATTCCCTACGCCGATGCAATCGTGAAGAACCGCTATGTGGGACGCACGTTCATCCAGCCCACGCAGCAGATGCGCCAGATGGGCATCCGCATCAAGCTGAATCCGTTGCCATCGCTTATCCGGGGAAAGCGCCTGGTGGTCATCGACGATTCCATTGTGCGCGGTAATACCTCGAAACGCCTGGTCGAGATGCTCCGTGCGGCCGGCGCCGCCGAGGTGCACCTGCGCATCGTGAGCCCCGAGGTGCTTTGGCCGTGCTTTTACGGCATCGACACCGACACGCAGGACCAGCTCATATGCGCGAACATGGCACACGATGATGTTTGCCGCTTCATCGGATGCGATTCCCTGGCATTCATCAGCCTCGATGGCCTGCACAAGGCCGTCCATTCCGTTCACGACGGGTACTGCGATGCGTGCTTCAGCGGCGAGTATCCGGTGGCAATTCCCGAATCGTTGCAACGGCGGAGTTTCCTGGGAGGGAAATCATGAGCGCATTATCGGAAAAACTCCTGGCCAACACATCGAAGCCGGAACGCACCCCGGCGGTCTTGGCGCTCGAGGACGGCACGGTGTTTTGGGGCACAGCCTGTGGCGCCCAAGGCGAGGTGGCGGGGGAAATCTGCTTCAACACCACGCTCGAGGGGTATCTCGAGGTAGTCACCGACCCCTCGTATGCCGGGCAGATCGTGGCCATGACCTATCCCCAGATAGGCAACTATGGGGTGCATAGGGCAGACGTCCAGGCGGCGCATCCCGCGTTGCGCGGGTTCGTGGTGCGGGATATGTGCCAGACGCCATCCAATTGGCGCAGCGAGATGTCCCTGCCCGAATACCTGGTCGCCGAAAACGTGGTTGCCATCGAGGGCGTTGATACCCGCGCGCTGGTGCGCCATGTGCGCAAACACGGCGCATTGCGCGCGGTCCTGTCAACCGAGGACCTTGATGGCGCAAGCGTGGTGGAAAAGGCGCGGGCGAGCGCGCCGATTGTGGGTGCGAACCTCGTGCAGGGCGTTTCGTGCGCGACCCCGTACTCATTCGGCTGCGGTGATGTGGCTGCAGGTAAGGATTTCGCGCTTACACCGGCTGCACCGACGCGCTACCAGGTGGTGGCATACGATTGCGGCGTGAAGCGATCCATCTTGGAGGGCCTTGCCCGCATTGGCTGCGAAGTGCACGTCGTTCCCTGGAACACGCCCGCTTCTGAAGTCATGGCCCTGGCGCCCGATGGCGTTTTCCTCTCGAATGGCCCGGGCGATCCCGATGCGGTTGCGGACACCTATCGGGAAGTGGAAAAGCTGCTCGGGGAGGTTCCCGTCTTCGGCATATGCCTGGGACATCAGATGATCTGCAAGGCAGCAGGTGCCCGTATGCAAAAGTTGAAATACGGCCATCATGGCGGAAACCATCCGGTTGCGAACCTGCTCACGGGGCGTGTCGAGATCACCGCGCAAAACCACGGGTTCAACCTCGTGTTTCCCAGCTTGGGGGACATCGACGGCGCGCGGTCGCATGGATTCGCGGAGCATGCAGGCGATTTGCGCACCTGGGTGGAGCGGGGCGTTGCGCCTGTGGTGCACAATGCCCGGTTCGGTGGCATACGCCTCACGCATGTGAACCTGAACGATGGCACGGCGGAGGGCATTGCGTTCACGGACATCCCCGCGTTTTCCGTGCAGTATCACCCGGAGGCGAATCCGGGTCCCACGGATGCCCACTACCTGTTCACCGCCTTCGCGCGGCTCATGGATGGCCGTTCCGATTATTTGGATATAGACATCGCGCAAGACCGTTTGCAAGGGTGGAGGTTCTAGAAATGCCAAAGCGTACCGATATCCAAACGATCCTCGTCATCGGATCGGGGCCCATCGTCATCGGCCAGGCGTGCGAGTTCGACTATTCCGGTGCCCAGGCGTGTAAGGTCCTGCGGGAAGAGGGCTATCGGGTCGTGTTGGTGAACAGCAATCCGGCGACCATCATGACCGATTCGGAGATGGCCGACCGCACCTACATCGAACCCATCACGGCGGCGTTTGTCGAAAAGGTCATCGCAAAGGAGCGCCCCGAGGCGCTGTTGCCCACATTGGGCGGACAGACCGCCCTGAATGTGGCGGTCGAGCTCGCCGAATCGGGAGCGCTCGCACGCTATGGCGTTGAGCTTATCGGCTGCAGCCTTTCTGCCATACAGCGGGGCGAGAACCGCAAGGCATTCAATGAATGCATGGATGAGCTGGGCATACCCACCGCTCGCAGCGGCTATGCCTATTCGGTGGAGCAGGCCCTGCATATCGTGGAGGGCATCGGATACCCCGTGGTGCTGCGTCCGTCGTTCACGCTTGGCGGGGCGGGCGGCGGCATCGCCCACGACGAAGATGAGCTTGTGTCCATCGTGTCGCAGGGCATCGAGCTTTCGCCCGCGAACGAGGTGCTGGTGGAAGAAAGCATCGAGGGGTGGAAGGAATTCGAGATGGAGGTCGTGCGCGATGCAGTGGGTAACGGCATCATCGTGTGCTCCATCGAGAACCTCGACCCCATGGGCGTTCACACCGGCGATTCCATCACGGTAGCACCCGCGCAGACGCTAAGCGATGTCGAATACCAGCGCATGCGCGCGGCGTCTCTTGCGGTGCTCGAGAAGGTGGGCGTGCAGACCGGTGGCTCGAACGTGCAGTTTGCCGTGAACCCGCGCGATGGGCGTATGACGATCATCGAGATGAACCCGCGCGTGTCGCGCTCTTCCGCGCTCGCATCAAAAGCGACGGGATTCCCCATCGCGAAGGTAGCGGCAAGGTTGGCCGTGGGCTACACGCTTCCCGAAATCGTGAACGACGTGACGCACGTGACCTCGGCGTGCTTCGAGCCTTCCATCGACTACTGCGTGGTGAAGGCCCCGCGTTTCGCGTTCGAGAAGTTCAAGGATTCCGACGACACGCTGTCCACCCGCATGAAGGCGGTGGGCGAGGTGATGGCCATCGGGCGCACCTTCGAAGAGGCGCTGGGCAAGGCACTGCGCTCGCTGGAGAACGGCCGCGCGGGCTTGGGAGTCGATGGTCATACGCGCGCTTCGGAAAGCAAGGAAGGCTATGCGAGCTTGCTGGCGCGGCCCACGAGCGACCGCATCGTGTTCGTGGGGTGCGCGCTGCGTTGCGGCTGGACGCCGGAAGAAGTGCATGCGGTGACCGGCATCGACCGCTTCTTCCTCGATCGCATGGCCGATGTCGTCGCCGTGCAAGAGGCGCTGCGGGGCGTCCCCATCGACGATGTGGATGCCGACGCGTTTTTGGTGGCGAAGCAATACGGCCTTTCGGATGTACAGATCGCCTTCCTTACCGGCTCGTCTGAAATCGTCGTGCGCACGCGCCGAAAGGCGTTAGGCGTCGTGCCGGTGTTCAAGACGGTGGATACCTGTGCGGCGGAATTCGAAAGCTCCACCGCATACCACTACAAGACGTATGAGCGCCCGGTGGGTGCTGGCGGTGCAGGGGCGCATGATTCCGAGGTGCATGTGGGCAGTGCGCTCAAGGCGATGATTCTGGGCGCCGGGCCGAACCGCATCGGGCAGGGAATCGAATTCGACTACTGTTGCGTGCATGCGAGCTATGCCCTGCATGAGGCGGGGTACGAGACCATCATGGTGAACTGCAACCCCGAAACGGTTTCCACCGACTACGACACCTCCGATAAGCTGTACTTCGAGCCGCTCACGTTCGAGGATGTGATGGACATCATCGACGTGGAGCATCCCGATGGCGTGGTGGCCACGCTCGGCGGGCAGACGCCGCTGAAGCTGGCGCGTGCCCTCGAGGAGTCGGGTGTGCCGCTCATGGGAACGGGGGCCGACGCCATCGACCTCGCCGAGGACCGTGATCGGTTCGCCGGCCTGCTCGATTCGTTGGGCGTGTATTACCCGCCCGCGGGAGATGCCGCCACGTTCGACGAGGCCGAGCGCGTGGCCCAGCGCATCGGATTCCCCCTGCTCGTGCGCCCGAGCTACGTGCTTGGTGGGCGCGGCATGGCCATCGTGTACGATATCGCCCATCTGCGCCGCTACATGGCGGAAGCGGCAAAGGTGTCCCCCGACCACCCGGTATACCTGGACAAGTTCCTGGAGTCCGCCATCGAGGTCGACCTTGACTGCGTGTGCGATGGGGACGATGTCTATGTGGGCGGAATCCTCGAGCACATAGAGGAGGCGGGCATCCATTCGGGTGACTCGGCCTGTTGCATCCCGCCGTTCTCGCTGCCCGATTCGCTTTTGGGGAAATTGCGCGACATCGCCTGGCGTCTGGCGTTGAGCATTGGCGTCCGTGGATTGCTGAACATCCAATTCGCCATCAAAGACCAGGTGGTGTATGTGATCGAGGCGAACCCGCGCGCGTCGCGTACCGTCCCGTTCGTTTCCAAGGCGACGGGCGTCCCCCTGGCCAAGGTGGCTGCCCGGGTGATGGCGGGGGAGCGCCTGGCGGACATGGATTTGCCGGAAGATGCGCGTGAGCTGGGATATCACGCCGTGAAGGAGGCGGTGATGCCCTTCGGGCGCTTCCCGGGTTCGGATGTCGTGCTGGGCCCCGAGATGAAATCGACCGGCGAGGTGATGGGCGTGGCCCGCACGTTTCCCGCCGCATATGCGAAGACCCAGTTGGCCATCTCGTACGAGCTTCCCCAGTCGGGTGCGGTGTTCGTAAGCGTTGCCGACCGCGACAAGCGGTCGATCGTCTCCATCGCCCGCGATTTCGCGCGCATGGGGTTCGAGGTGGTGAGCACGGGAGGCACCGCCAAGACTCTGGCCGCTTCGGGTGTGCCGTGCCGTACGGTGAAGAAGGTGAGCGAGGGACATCCCAATATCGCGGACATGATTGCGTCCGGCGAGGTGAACCTCATGGTCAACACGCCGTTTGGCCATGGCTCGCGCGGCGATGGATATGCTCTGCGATTGGCAGCGGTGCGTCATGGAGTCACCTATGCCACCACCTTGGCGGCCGCCCAGGCGTTGGCTGCGGCCATGGAAGTTGCTCGTGAGGATGGCTTGGATATCATTGCCTTGCAAGATCTGTACTGAGCGTTGGCCGTTCCCGTGTCACGAACGAGCCGAGGGGCCAAGAGATCCCTCGGCTCCGGCGCTGCGCGCCTGCGCTCGGGATGACAATGCGGTCATCCCGAGCGAGCGAAGCCCCTATTTTGTCATCCCGAGCGAGCGAAGCGAGCCGAGGGACCTCCTTCGAGCTACGGTTGGCGCCAACCATTCCGTGCGGGGCAGGGTTGCGGCTGCGTTCAGGACAAGCCCAAACGTTTGCGCATGAGGGCGTTGGCGGCGTGTTCTTCGGCGTCGCAAAGGGGCAGAAGTTGTGGGGCCGGGAGTCCCTTGCGCCGCGCCTGCCGCGCGAGGGCGCGCTCGATGAGGGCATCGGCCACTTCGGGATTCTTCGCGAGCAGGGGGCCATGAAGGTAGCTTGCCACGACATTGCGGTATAGGGCACCGTCGACGCCGTCCGTATCGTTGTTCCCGTGGCCATGGCGCCCTTCCACCTGCCCAAACGGCGTGCATCCAGGGCCGAGGAAAGTGCGTCCCGCATGGTTCTCGTAGCCGATGACCGGCGCCGTCGCCAAGGGGCTCTGCAGCGCGATATTGCCGACGAGACGGTTATGGGAGCCACCTTCGGCACGCTTGGTCTGGGCGTCGATGATGCTGAGCCCCGCCACTTCGTTATCCCCGAGGATCCAGGTCTTTCCCAGTATTTGGAATCCTCCGCAAATCGCCAGCAGCACGCCGTCGTCTTCCACGAATGAACGGAGCGATTCTGCCTGCGCGACGAGTTCTTCCGAAGCGAGCCGCTGCTCACGGTCGGGCCCACCGCCCAAGAACACGATGTCCACATCGTCCAAAGCCAGTCTTTGCCCCCGTTGGAGGCGGATGGTCTTCACCGAAATCCCCCGCCAGCGCGCGCGCTGCTCCAAGATGGTCACGTTTCCGCCGTCGCCGTAGAGGTTGAGGAGCTCGGGGTAGAGGTGCGCGATGGTGATATGCCGGCCGGCGTCGCTAAGGGGCTCTTCCATGGCAGGCGCGATAGGAGGAAGCGTTGGCTCTGGCATGTGATGCATGCCATCGAGCTGGTTTTTCACCAGGGGAAGCGCCGTGTAGTTGGCAATGAGGTAGAGCGGGGTTCCCGGCGGCGTGCATCCCCGCGCCTGTGCGAGGAAATCCCGGGCATCTTGCACGATCGGTGCCTGGATGCCGGCGTATTTCAGCCGGACTTGCAGGTCGTTTCGCCGCAAACCGCCGGCGAACACCAGGGCTTCGTCATCTGCGGCAAGCTCGGGGAAATCCGCATCCCAAAGCCATGAGATGTCGTGCCCGTCCGCCTCCTTGTCGTTGATGAAGATGCCCACCGCCTTCGGGCCAGGCTGGGAGGTCACGATGCGCAGGTTCTGGTTGAGCCCCGTGGGGTTCTTTGCGAGGTTGAGCAGTACTGGGCGGCCATCCAGCTCGAAGCGCTGCAGGCGCCCGTTGTGCGGGTGGAATTCCCCGATCGCCTTTGCGATGGCGTGTCCTGGCGCTTTGCAGAGGTCGGCTGCCGCGCATGTGGCTAACAGGTTGTAGGCCATATACGTTCCCGCAATCGGGGTCCTAAGCTGCGCCGACCGGTCGCCGCAGTGCACGGTGATGGCGCCATCCGCTTCGCCCAAGGTGACGCCGGTGGCGGAGTATTGCGGTTCCTGCCGTGAGAAACCGCAGGTGGGGCATAGGTAAGCACCAAGTTGCCCATACTGGCGCCACGAGTATTCGAGCGACGTGTCGCATTGCTGGCACACGTTCGCATCCACCACCGTGTTTGGCGCGAGCCCCAAGTCCTCGCCGATGCCGAAAGGAATGCATGCGTTCTTCGTCCGGTCTGCGATGGCCTGGCACAAGGGGTCGTCGCTGTTGTACACGAGCATGGTTTGGGGTGAGGATTCCAGTGCGTGCACGATGCTTTGCTGGATGTGGTCGATTTCGCCCATGCGGTCGAGCTGGTCGCGGAAAAGGTTCAGGAGCACCACGTACGTGGGTTTCAGGTGGGGCGCGATTTTCGCGAACCAGAGCTCGTCGCTTTCGAAAACGCCCCAATCGACAGCGCTCGCATGCAGGAGTGCCGTTGCCACGCCGGAATCGAGGTTGGCGCCGGTTCGGTTGCAGGCAACGGTCATACCGGCGTGCTCGAGGGCGTCGGCGATGAGGTTGGTTACCGTGGTCTTGCCGTTTGTGCCGATCACCACGACCGAACCGGTGCGGAGGCGGGTCTGCGCATGTGCGATGAGCTGCGGGTCCACGTAAAGCCCGATCTTCCCAGGGAAATTCGCAGCAGGGCGGTGAAGGACATGCGTGAGCGTCCAGGTGCTTGCCGCACAGATCGCCCGAGCGAGGAGAAAGCGCGCGCTGTTGGGTTTTGGGGTCCTATCGTCAGGATGCATTCCCATGGAGCAGGCTCCTTTCTCGCGGGTTTCCGATGGTCGCAGCGTGCAAGGCGAGCGCCTCGTGGCGTGATAGCCGGACACCATTCGATGGTATGACCTTCCCTTTTCCCGGCGGAGCGGGGGAAGGCCGATTTAACCCGAGCGAAAACGTTTTGCCAGCAAGAAATCTTGACGTGTATAGGAAACATAAATACTATACATAACAAGGAAACATGCGAGCGAGGAGGGCGTATGTACACCATCGAACAGGGCATGGCGAACGTGTGGGCCGATCCCACCGCCATCGTCATCGCCGCCTTCATCACGTACGGGTTCGGGTTCCTGCAATATGGCGCCAGCATGTGGATGCAGGTGAAAAACAAGCAGTGTCCTTTCTACTTCTGGATGCACGCATGGTATTTCGGTCATGACGTCACTTTCGCGTTCATCTGCTTCAACATGTGGTTCTTCGAGATTGGCTGGTGGCTGTTCGAAGTGCTGTGCATCGGCTGCATGATCTTCGTGGGCATCGAGATATTCAGCCTGTGGCAGTGCGTGAAGAACGAACGTCAGGAAGTGTTCGGCCGCTTCACGAACGGCAAGCCCGTGAGCAAGCGGTACGCGTGGACGCGCGGTCTCATCGGCTACGCCATCGGCGTGCTGCTGTTCCAGGCCATTCGCGTGACGATAGGCGACCCGTTGTGCCTGTTCCTGATGATGTCGACCAATGCCATCCTCGCCTTGATGACGCAGCGCCGGTTCGACGAGATCGGCCATTACCAGCCGGGCATGAAGTTCCTGGCCGTGTTCACGCTGCTGGGCACGTGCTTCACGTTCAGCCCGAAGGGCATCGGCTTCTTCGCGAGCGTTGTCGACCCGCTAAACAACCCGATGTTTTTCGCGGTGGGAGCCCTGTGCATCGCGAGCTCCTGCCGTGCCATTTGGCTTGCCTGGAAGATGGACGCTCAGCGACAAAACGCGCTGGAAGAGGGATAGCGCAGCGCAGGGGGCGCCCCCGTGATGGATCCCGCGCAAAGCCGCTGGGTTCCGTCGCGGGGGCGGTTGTTATTGGCGAGAACCTATCACGGGTACTGTCCCCGTGATAGGTTTTGCGTGTTCAGAGGGGGTATCGCCCGAGGACACGGTGCCCGCGACGCCGTTGTCCTGCCGTTCCCGGACAAACTCGGCGGCTTTGCGTGTCAGACGCAGGCCGACGCGAGTGCCGACGATACAATTTCACCGGGGGAAAGTGAAAGGATGGAACGGAGATGGACACGCTTGAGGTTCGTCCGGTAATTGCCAATACGTCGTTAGCCAAACAGGTTGACGAGCTCTACACGCTGGCGTTTCCCCGCGTCGATAAGTTTGCGTTCGATGCGATGTGCCGCTTCGCCGAAAGCGGTGCCGCGGATTTCTCGGCGTATCTGGATGACGGCGTTTTCTGCGGATTCTCCTACACCCTCAAGGCCGAGAAGTATCTCTTCGTCCTGTATCTGGCCATCGACCCCCGGTTCCGTTCCATGGGATACGGCACCGAGATCATGGAACGGCTTGCCCAGGTGAATCCGGGGCTCGACCTGGTCTTGGACATCGAGCTGCCCTATGAAAGCGCCCCGAATGCCGAACAGCGCTATCGCCGCCGCGCATTTTACGAGCGCAATGGGTTCTGGTGCACGGGCGATGTGTTCGGCGTCGATGACAACCTCTACCTCATCATGACGACCACGGAAACGTGGGATCTCGACGACTTCCTGGATCGTGCGCGCCGGGCGCACGGATACCTGCCCGACTATTACTTTGGCGATATCCATCATTTCGAAGACGAGGTCCGCCCGCCTGTGGGCAAATAAACCGAAGGCGCGAAGAGCCTATCGCGCTTAATCCCCCGAGAATCCGCGTATCACTTCGCCTTCTTCGACCAGGCGATGCACGCTGATGACGAGCAAGAGGCAGACCGCTGCCGCGATAATTGCCGGCACAAGGAGCTGCAGCGACGGGTTGAAGAGCGTGTAGAAATTGGCTTCATACCAACCCACGATGAAGGCGCCGATGGCCAGGACGGCCGTGCCCAGCACCACACCGATGATTTCCCAGAACATGGTGCGCCGCATGCAGCAGAGCGCGCACAGCACGGAGGCCAACACCCAGCAAGCCATGACAATCCATGATATGGGGTCGGTGACCAGGGCGATTGCGTTCTGGCGGATGTCCGCTCCCACGATGGTCCCAATGGGAAGCGTCCAGCCCATGAGGCTTTGCGACCCGCAGCATGCCAGGGCGAAAGCAAGCACCGATGCCCAGATGGCGCTACCTGCCGCCTTTCCCGGGGTCATGAGGTAGCCGCAGAGCAGCGGCACGATTTGGTTGAGTCCGGCCGCGCCGAAAAGACCGCCCGAAAGGCCGCCGATGGAGCACGAGTTTTCGATGCGACCGATGGCGATCCACCAGGTGAGCCCTGCGACGGCGATGATGCCGCCCATGATGAAGGCGTGCCCGTACAGCAGGGCCGCCACGATGGCGGCGATGCCCAGCAGGCTCGCCCATCGGGGGAGCACGGCGGCGAGCACGGCGGCAATGGCGGTCCCGCCCCAGCAGACGGGATTCGACCACCCGCCGAGCGCGGTGATGGAGGTGAGCCCGGCAAAGGTGAGCACGCCGACGTTTGCCGCGCTGAGGCAACGCACGATGGCGCCAACCGCCCGCGCGCCGATACGGCGCCGTTCGCGCCTGCGCCCAGCCGCTTCGCTCACCTGAACGGTCCCATCGTCGATGGTTGCGCGCACGCATGCTGCGAGCTGCTTGCGACCTGCGGCGGGGCTGCCCAGGAAACGGTCCATTTCGTCGGCGAAGTCCTCCACCGAGGCATACCGCTTGAAGCGGTCGGGGTCGAGCGCGTAGAACAGCACGTCATCGATGCCGGTGGGGAGCCCTTCCAGGCAGAGCGAAGGCAGCACGAGCTCGGCGCCCTCGATGCGGTCGATGGCGGCGCTCAAGTCTTTCGCGAGGAAAGGGTTCTTGCCTGAAATCATCTCGTACGTGAGGCTTGCGAGCGCCCATTCGTCGCACCGTGCGTCGAGCGTCTCGCGCATCATCTGCTCGGGCGGCATGTAACCGATGGTGCCGCCCGCTGCCGACTGGAACCCGTGCGCGCCTGACAGCCGGGCGAGGCCGAAGTCCATGACCTTGACCTGGCCCTGGTGATCGATCATCACGTTGTCGGGCTTGATGTCGAGGTGAAGCACCTGGTTTTCGTGGGCGAATTGCAGGGCGTCGGCGATCCCGTCGAAGACGGCAGTCACCATGTCCACGGTCATGTTGTCGCCGACAACCTTCATCAGCTGGGTGAGCGTCATACCGTCGACATACTCCATGATGATGTAGGCGAAGTTGTCCTGCACCTCGAAGTCATGCACGGTGACGATGTTGGCGTTGTTGAGCATGGCGGCCGTGCGCGCCTCTTCGAGGCCGCTCAGCTCGGCATTGGGGAGGTCTTCCACGTTGTCGAGGGTCTGCCCCTGCTGTTCGGCCATGCCCGAAAGGTCGATGACCTTCACGGCTACGCGCCGCTGCATACGGGTGTCCCACGCCAGCTGGACGGTTCCGAATCCACCGGCACCTGCTTCGGCGAGCACACGGTAACGGCCAAGAATCAGCTGTTCTTCGGGCTCTTCGTATGATGGCAGCTGTGGTGTCTGCGGCGCCATGGCTTCCCCTTTCGCATAGGTAGCGTAATGGTACCGCAACATAGTGTCCCCGCGGATAACTACCGGGAT
>JAUNEQ010000193.1 GCA_030525445.1 Coriobacteriia bacterium
CGGGGTGTTAGCTCAGCTGGTTAGAGCGCCGGCCTGTCACGCCGGAGGTCGAGGGTTCAAGTCCCTTACATCCCGCCAGTTTAATGATCAAGGAGCCACGGCTCCTTTTTTTGATAGCGAGGAAAACGAGTGGCCGCAGAGCCGCAAACATCGAGCCTTGAATCCCGGGAACAAGTCCAATCGGTTCCATTGGCTGTGTATGATTTCGATGGCACGCTTCTCGCGGGGAAATCACCGGTTATCCTCACGCGCACGCTTTTCTTCGAGCATGCCCTCGGTCCTCTCGACACCTTGCTCATCGCCCTTTGGGGCCTTGCCTACAAGATGCATGTGCCGCCCAATGAGGCTTGGGTGCGCGGACGCGTCTTCCATGCGTTCAAGGGCAGGCCGAAAGACGATGTCGACAAATACCTCGAGTATTTCTACGAAGAGAAGATCGCGCACCGCCTGCGTCCCGTGCTGATCGACCGAATTGCGAAGGATCGCGCCGAGGGTTGCGTCGTTTTCACGGTGTCCGCCACGTTCGAGCCCATCGTGAACCATATGGCAGAGCTCGGTGTCGTCGATTACCAGGTGGCCACGCGCATGCAGGTGGATAGCCGCGGTCGCTACAAGGCCAAGGTCGACGGCTTGCCGGTGGAAGGCGATGAGAAGCTTGCCGCGCTCCGCCGGTTCGCCGATGCGAAATACGGCCCGGGCGGCTGGCATATCCGCCGCGCGTACAGCGACCATTATTCCGACAAGCCCCTGCTTTTCGCCGCCGAAGAGGCGATCGCGGTGCACCCTGATACCGGATTGCGCAACGCCGCGAAGCGCAACGGCTGGGAAATCATCGACGACTAGCGGCTATCACCGGGACAGTCCCCGTGATAGATTGCGCGCGATAGGCCTGATTCAACCCTGCTGGGTTAGACGCGGTGTGCATTGTGCGCTTTCCCTCGTGCCTATGATGCCCATGGTGGCGGGGGAGTAGAATCATATACTCTTGAAGACCAACCAGTTCGCGTTATAAGGGGGTGCAGCCATGCCGGAAGACTTCGAATTCGACGATCTCTTTCCTGAAGATGACGCGCTCGTTCCCGAATTGGATGGCACAGGAGAACACGCGAACACCATCGCGATGTCCCTTGACGGGTATACCTTCGACACGCTCGTGGGGTTCGACGATGAAATCGCTCGGCTGCGCGAACTCGGCGTGCTCGACGGGGTCGATGAAAGCTATCTCGCATTCGTCGAGCAGATGAAAGCGCAGCACGGCCTTTACGACGAGCCCTCCGGTAACACGGTCGTTTTCCAGAGCGCGGCCCGCGAGGATGCCGACCGGCTCATGATCGCGGCAGCGAATGAGCTCGGGCGTCCCATCATGCGCATGAAGATGCTCGAAGGCCCCATGGGCGCGCAGATGCTGTGCATCATGGCTTCTCAGGGGTTATCGAAGGGCCGTTTCGACGGTCCGGGCACGCTTATCCTCGAGGGCGTCGATACCTGGGGAAGCACCGACCCGGCGACCGCGATGGGCATGGCCGAAGGCCTGCCCCTCGATGAGCGATCTCAAGGTGCGGTCAAAGCGGTCAACCTCATACGCTATGCGGTTGCAAACCCCGAGGTTTCAGTGTTTGCCTCGTTGAGCTTCCAGCCGCAGCCGCATTCCCCGCTTTCCCAGCTTCTGGGCCCGGCGACCCTGTTCGAGATTCCCGAACCGAACGGAGACGAGCGCGCGGCCATCTGGGAGCATCTCATGCGAAAGCACGTTTCGATGTCTGCGAACGACGCGTTCGAGCTCGTGCGGCTGAGCCGCGGAATGCCGCGTTGCGATATCTTCGCCGCGGCGCGTGAGGCGGTCTCGCAGGCGTATCACGAGAGCCTCGACAAGAGAACCTACATTCCGGTCTCCCGGTCCAACCTGTTCGAGAAGATCGCGGCATACCAGCCGCTCGACTCCGATGAGTACCGTACCATCGAAGACAGCATGGTCGAGGACTTCCTTTCCGAGATCGATCGGTACGAACATGGCGAGATGTGACGGGCCAATTGCCGCCGATATCGATGTCGCCGGTTTCAGTTCGCTTGTCAGAAGCGAGGGGGAGGCCCATTGGCGCGAATTGCCGTGGCGCGGCATCGACGATGACTATGGGGTGCTCGTATCCGAGGTGATGCTTCAGCAAACGCAGGTGAAGCGCGTCATCGGGTACTGGGAGCGCTTCATGGGCATGTTCCCGACGATCGATGCACTCGCGGCGGCTGACAATGCGCTTGTCCTCGAGCTCTGGCAAGGACTCGGCTACAACCGCCGTGCGCTCATGCTGAAGAAATGCGCGGAAGAGTGCGCTGCGTCGCATGATGGCGCATTGCCGCGCTCGTACGCCGAACTCATCGCGTTGCCCGGAATCGGTCCGTCCACGGCTGCCGGCGTGCTCGCGTTCGCGCGCAACGAGCCGTGCGTGTACCTCGAGACGAACGTGCGCAGCGTCTTCCTCCATCACTTCTTCCCGGATGCGCCCAAGGTGCCCGACAAGCACATCATCCCGCTCGTGGAGCGGACGTGTCCCAAAGAGGATGTCCGCGGCTGGTATTACGCGCTACTCGATTATGGCGCGTACCTGAAGTCGATCATGCCGAATCCCTCGCGGCGAAGCGCCGCGTATTCCCGGCAATCACGTTTCGAGGGGTCGCGCCGACAGAAGCGGGCCCATATCGTCCGCATCGTGCTCGCGAATCCCGGCATCATGCTCCAAGGCATCCTTGACGCGCTTGAGGATATCGAGAGAAAAGAAGGACGCCCGGGAGTCGACGAACGAGAGGTGGCGTCAATCATCGACGACCTCGTTTCCGAAGGGTTCTTCACCAGAGAAGGCGAAGGGTATCGCGCATGAGCTTCCTCGAGGTGTTCCTCATCGGCTTCGGCCTATCCATGGATGCGTTTGCCGTATCGGTGGGAAAGGGCCTCGGGATGCGCCGCATCGACGTGAAAACGTCCCTGGCGCTCGCCGTTTCCTTCGGAGCGTTCCAGGCATTCATGCCCGTCATCGGATGGCTCCTGGCCTCCTCGTTCGCTGCGACCATCAAAGCGGTCGACCACTGGATCGCGTTCGGCTTGCTTGCCATCGTGGGCGGCAAGATGATCTACGATGCCGTGCTGGGCGATGAAGAGAGCGAGGGCGCCGCGGGAACCGTTTCATTCGGCGAGCTCATGGTGCTATCAGTCGCCACGAGCATCGATGCGCTTGCCGTGGGCATCATGTTCGCCGCGTTGCAGGTTTCGCCATTCCCCGCAGTGGCGATCATCGGCGTGACGACGTTCGCACTATCGCTCGTGGGCGTCATGTTGGGAAACCGCTTCGGCGCGCGCTTCGAACGTCCCGCCGGCATGCTCGGCGGCATCATCCTCATAGGCATCGGAATCAAGGTCCTGGTCGAGCACCTTCTGGGTGGCATGTAGCTGGCATATACCGCAAACGTCTCCCATAGGCGCTCTCACAATGCCCCAAGCGGAGGAGTTCTCAGAATGTCATCCCGAGCGGAGGCGCGAAGCGCCGGAGTCGAGGGACCTCCTTCAGGTTG
>JAUNEQ010000043.1 GCA_030525445.1 Coriobacteriia bacterium
ACAATGGGGCGGCGTCGCCTTCTCGGGATGGGGTTGTGGCGCCCTCTCGGGATGGGGGCGGCGTCGCCTTCCCGGGGTGACGATGGCGGGGTACTCCTACAGCTTGCGGACGACGTTGAGGTAGTGGAGGGTCTGCAGTTGGTCGAACGCCTCTTTGGCCTTCGGGTTGCTGGCGGGCTCCTCGTTGTTGGGGTCGTGCCAGGTGCCGTCGGCGTCTTCGTAGCCGTTCACGTTCAGGGCGAGCAGGTCCTGGTGCAAAACGAGCATGGCCTTCTGGTAGTCGGAAAGCGGTGCGCCAATGGCTTCGGCGAGCTGGGCTGCCAGGAAACCCGGGCTCGATTCGAGCTCCGATTCCACCTGGGCGCCCTCAACCTGGTAGTTCGTCCAGATGAAGTACGGGGTCTTCATGATGCGTACCGCATGGTCCATTTCGGGTTCATCGGGGAAGAGCTCGTTGTTGATGGTCTTGGAAATCGAGGGTTGATGATCGCCGAAGAACACGATGGCGACCGGCTCGTCGAAATCCTTGAGCTGCTTGATCAGCGCTTTCAGGTCCTTATCGGACGCCTGAATGCAGGAAAGGTATTCGTTGAGCTGGGCGGTATCGTCTGCAGTTCCGAAATCGGGTTTCACGTTGGTGAGGTCTTCCGCGGCGATGGAACCCGAATCGTATCCGCCATGGTTTTGCATGGTGATGTCCACCACGAGCGTTGGTTCGTCGCTTTCGCGGATGAGCTCAAGCGCCTTGTCGTACGTGGCGCCGTCACTCACCTTGTCGTGGAACATCCGCGCGCCGTCGAAGTCGTAGATGAAGAACGATTTCTCCATGCCCAGGGCGCTATACACGAACTCGCGGTTCCAGTTGCCCGGGAAGTTGGGGTGGATGCCAAACGTCGCGTAGCCCATCGAGCGGAACATGCTGGGCATGGCGTCCACATTCGAAAGGTGGAATTGCTGGTACGGGTACATGCCCCGGCCGATGAATTCCATGGAGCTTTGTGCGAGGAACTCGTATTCCGAATTGCAGGTTCCGCCACCATGCACCGACATGTTCGTGAATCCGGATACGATCGTTCCCTTATCGCGTTGCAGCTCCTGGGTGACATAGGTTCCCGTATAGCCGTCATGAAGTTCCTCGAAGACAGACATGTCGGCGTAGGTTTCGTTCATCACCGCGATGATGTTGGGCTGCTGCTTTGCGAACTGCTTGCGGGCGGCTGCATAGGCGGTACCGCGTTCCTTGTCGTAGCGCGCGGCGAGCTCTTCCTGCAGCGCCTTCGCGCTTTCGTCGGTGTAGCCGTCGGGCTTGTCGATGACAAGGTCCTGAGCTGCGGCGACGAAGGCGACGAGGAACCCGCGGGAGTGATAGCTGTTACGCAGGTCCCAATAGTTCAGGTAGATGTCAAACTGCTTCTGGTAGTCGATGAGGGCGAAGTTCGCGCATAGCCCGCCGCCCAGAACGAGGAAGCACGCGAGGCTGGCCACAACGCGCTTGACCTTGACCTTGGTGGGGATGGCGTTCGACTTCACCGGGATGATGTATGCGAGGCAGCACAGCGAGATGGCGGCATACGCGATGGCCCACATGAGGCTCGCATCGATGGTGAACGTGTATCCACCGCTCACCGCTGCAGCGGTTTGCCACGCCATGATGTCGCTTGGCAGGAACGCCGCGTTCTTGAAGTGGTCGAGGAAGTTTTGCACAGCGCCGAATACGAGGCAGACGACGGTGACCAGGATGGGCAGAACCCCGCGCCGGATGCCCAGGAAATACAGGGCGAGCATCGTGACGAAGATGAGCAGGTAGCCCCACACGATATATGGCGGCCAGATGGAGGTCCACTCCGGGTTTTCGGCGGTTTCCAGGGCAAGCATCGCGAAGAAGGCCGCGATGGCCAAAAGCACCAGGTCGCGCGCCCAGGTGAAGCGCCCGATACGCTTCATGGTGCGATTCGCCTCGTTTTCGCGGGCATGTTCCCAGCCTGCGGGCGCCTGGTTGCCGGGGTCGGTGACGTCGAGGCGGGATTTCGCCCGGCGCACGAAGCGCTCGCGCTGGAGAACCAGGATGCCGCATGCCGCGAACGCGAACTCGCAGATGCAATAGGTCGCGGTATCGGCGAGGCACAGGCCAAGCGCGCACCAGACGGCGAAGAAGCCGGCGAATGCCGCGAAGACGACCGCCCACACCAGCGTGAGGGGCTTCACGTCCTTGCGCATGATGACGGCCATGGCTATGACAAAAATGCAGGCAGCCACGCCCACGCCCACGCCCAAGGGCATGGATACAGGGTCGGGGGCCGTGTTGGTGAGTGCGTCCATAAATCGAGCATTCTACCTGATGTGAGGCTTTGAGTAGTGGGTTATTATATGAAGGTTATGTCCCGCCCATGTGGGGCGCCTAACGCGAAGGAGATACAACATGGCAGAGAACACGCCCGTCGTGGGCATCATCATGGGCTCGAAGAGCGACCTGCCGGCGATGCAGCCGTGCATGGACCAGCTGGAAGCCTTTGGCATTCCGTACGAGCTGAAGATCGCGAGCGCGCATCGCAAGCCGCTCGAGGTTCACGAGTGGGCTTCGACCGCTGTTGAGCGCGGCATCCGCGTGATCATCGCAGCGGCGGGCAAGGCTGCCCACCTGGGTGGCGTCGTTGCCGCTTACACGCCGAACCCGGTCATCGCCGTTCCCATGAAGACGAGCGATCTTGGCGGCCTGGACAGCCTGCTTTCCATGGTGCAGATGCCCTCTGGCGTGCCAGTGGCGACCGTGGCCATCAATGGTGCCAAGAACGCCGCGATCCTGGCTGTTCAGATGCTCGGTATCGCCGATGAGGACTGCCGCCAGAAGATCGTCGACATGAAGCAGGAAATGGCCGAGGCGTAAACGCATTGAGTTGTTGCCAACGGGTGGCCTGCTGCAGATGCGGGGCCACGTCCCGCATGTCATCCTGAGCGGAGCGCGAAGCGCGTAGCCGAAGGATCCCCTGCAGGTGCATGATTGCCTCAATGATAGAAGCCAAGAAGCAACGAGGAGACGGATGAGCAAGAAACTGTTGATGGGCAACGAGGCGTTTGCCCAGGCGGCGCTCGAGGCTGGCGTGAACGTGGTGGCTGGATACCCGGGCACGCCGTCGAGCGAGGTCATCGAGACCATCGCGAAGCGCCATGCGGCCGGTTCGGCCGAAGGCGTGCACGTGGAATGGTCGAGCAACGAAGCCATCGCGCTTGGCCTGCTGGCTGGCGCGGCGTATTCGGGCGCTCGCACGCTGTTCACCTGCAAGCAGGTGGGCATGAACGTGGCATCCGACCCCCTCATGAGCCTGAACTACGTGGGCGTGAAGGGCGGCACCGTCATTTTCGTGGCCGATGACCCGGGTCCCATCTCGAGCCAGACCGAGCAGGACACCCGCCGCTACGGCAGCTTCGCGAAGATCCCCGTGTTCGACCCGGCGACGCCCAACCAGGGCTACGAGATGATCCAGGCGGCTTACGAGCTTTCCGAGCGCTATTCGACGCCGGTCATCTTCCGTCCCACCACGCGCGTGAACCATTCTTCCGCGTTCTTCGAGGTGGCGGAGCACACGAAGGCGCGCCCGCTTCCCGAAGAGGGCTTTGTGAAGGACCCGAAGTGGGTCATCTTCCCGCCGCGCGCCTATGCGGGTCACGGCGAGGTGAACGAGCGCCTGGTGGCCATTGCCCATGACTTCGACGAAAACGCGTTCGGTTCGTTCAACCCCAGCTTCGAAGGTGGGGAAGGCGAGCCGCGCATCGGCGTCCTGGCCGGCGGTATTTCCGCAGCATATGCACGCGAGGCGCTGCGCGTGATCGAGGACGAGGCGGCGCGCCAGGGCGTGACGGTGCCGGGATATCGCTTCCTGCAGGTGGGCACCCCGTATCCGTTCCCGCAGGCAACCGTGCAGAAGTTCGCCGAGGGCCTCGAGCGCATCATCGTGCTGGAAGAGCTCGACCATTTCCTGGAGGACCAGCTGCTGGCGTTGTGCGGCCGCACGCACGGTGCGTATGACGTGTTCGGCAAGCTCACCGGTACGACGCTCGACCGCGGCGAGAATTCCGCGGATATCCTGACGATTCAGCTGGCGGATTTCCTGGGCTTGCAGGGGCTGGGGCTTGCGCAGGCGCAGAACGAGGCGCTCGCCGCCGACATCGCCCTGCCGAACCGCCCGCCGGTGCTGTGCCCGGGTTGCCCGCATCGCGGCAGCTTCTACGCATGCAAGCAGGCGGTGGGCCGCAAGCGCAAGGCAGAATTCAGCGGCGACATCGGGTGCTACACCCTGGGTAATGCCGCACCGTTGAATGCGGTGGACACCTGCCTGTGCATGGGCGCGGGCATTTCCATGGCACAGGGATTCAGCGTGACGCAGCCGGATTCCAAGCATTTGGCCTTCGTGGGCGATTCCACCTTCTTCGCGAGCGGCCTGCCGGGCGTGGTGAACGCGTATTACAACCAGCATGACGTGACGATCGTGGTGCTCGACAACTCCACCACCGCCATGACGGGCGCCCAGCCGCATCCGGGCACGGGTCAAACGCTCATGGGGCCGCGCAGCAAGCCGGTTTCCATCGAGGCCATCCTGCGTGCCATCGGCTATGAGTGCATCACGAAGGCAAACCCGTATCACCTGGACGAGGCCGTGGAGGCGGCACGCACGGCCATCGACTTCGAGGGGCCGTCCGCCGTCATCTTCAAGGCGCCGTGCATTTCGCTCGTGCCCGCGGGCAAACCCGTAAGCATCGACGCGGATGCCTGCACCGGGTGCAAGAAATGCTTGAAGAGCATTGGCTGCCCCGCACTGTCCTTCGACGTGAAGGCCGGCGTCGTGCGGGTGGACGAGGGCATGTGCACGGGTTGCGGCCTGTGCACGCACGTGTGCCCGTTCGAGGTGATCGAGCCCGGCGTGGAACCGCCGCTGGATGTGGAGGTGCGGTAATGAAGAACATCCTGATTACCGGCGTGGGTGGCCAGGGAACCGTGCTGGCTGCGAAGATTCTGGCGCAGGCGGCGCAGGCGAAGGGCTGGAGCGTGCGCGAGGCCGAGACCATCGGCATGGCGCAGCGCGGCGGCTTCGTGACGAGCCATGTGCGCATGGGCGATGCCGGGGAAGAGGTGTATTCGCCGCTGTTGGCCAAGCGCAGCGCGGACTTGGTGATTGCCTTCGAGCCGGCGGAAGCAGCCCGCGCTTTGCCGTATCTGGCACCGGGCGGCATGCTCGTGACGGCATCGAGCCCCATCCAGCCGGTAGCGGCAGATCCGTATGACCCGGCCGAAGTGCTGGACGTGGTGCGGCAGAAGGTGCCGGGCGTCATCGTCGTCGATGACGTTGCGCTGTGCGAGAAGATCGGCAGCCGCAAGGCCCTGAACATCGGCCTGCTCGCGACCGCCGTGGCTGCAAGCGAGCGCATGGGCGCGGGCCTTTCCGGCGCCGTGAGCCTCGATGAAACGCGCGAGGCTATCCGCGTGTGCGTGAAGCCCAAGTTCGTGGATATGAACCTGAAGGCGGTTGATATCGCTATTGCCTGAGGTGCGCGCTAGGTGCGCGGGATTGCGGCGATTCGTTTTCGAAGTCGGTATTGGTATCGGGAAAAGGACATCATGAAGAGGCAAAAACTGTTTTCGGAATTGCGCACGGTGTACGAGGCGACGGCGGAAAACCCCCGGACGTTTCGCCTGACCATCAAGCTGAAGGACATGGTGGATGAGGAGATCCTCGCCGAAGCGGTGCGCAAGACGATGGAACGCTACCCGTATTACCGGGTTCGCCTGGCAATTTACGAGGATGAAGTGTTCTTTGAGGAGAACACGACGCCCACGCCCGTGCTGCATACCGATGGCCCCATCATGCTTGGCGGCTACGAGACGCAAAGCCACCTGCTGGCGTTTTGCTGGTGGAAGAACAAGGTGCACATCGATGTGTGGCATGCCCTTACCGACGGCGGCGGCATCTACCATCTGGTGCAGACCTTCCTCTACTATTACTGCAGCGCGTATTACGGCCGCGAGATGTCCAGCGAGGGCATTTGGCTGGCGGGCGACCCGGTCGACCCTGCCGAATGGTTTGACCCCGCATGCCAGGGAATCGAAGTGGCGACGGATTTCCTCGTGGAAAAATGGGCTGGCAAGGCCTTCCAGATCGCCGAAGGCGGTTTAGTGCATGTTCACAACCGGTGCACGGTGTACAACATCCGCATTCCCGAGGATGAGTTCATGCGCTTCAACCTCTCGAACGAGGGAAGCCCCGGTACCATCATCGCGTTGTTCCTCTCGCGGGCCATCGCGAGCCTGCATCCGCAGACCGAGAACCCCATCGCCATCGCGATGTGCGTGAACCAGCGCAAGGCATTGCGGGCGCCGGTCGCGCACCAGAGCTTGGTCGGTGACGTGCGCCTGGTGTTCCAGGATGCGATGAAGCGCATGAGCTTCGAGGCGCAGGCGACGTGCTTCCGCGGCATGGTGGCCCTACAGTCGGACAACGAGATGGTGAAGCAGGAGGTGCGGGACTACCAAGAGCTCATGAGGACGCTCGCGACGTTGCCCACGCATGAGGATCGCCATGCCTATTGCAAGCGTTTGGCCGACGAGAAGAGCGCGATGTTCACCGCCACGGTGAGCTATGTGGGCAAGGTGGACATGGGCGATGCGGAATTCTACGTGCAGGAATTCCATGCGCTGCCCTCGACGGCGCTGCCTTCGTGCGAGACTCCGCTCACGTTGGAACTTTCCGCCGTGAACGGGAGTTTCTACGTGAACTTCATGCAGTTCTTCGACGGCGACGAATACCTGCGCGCCTTCATCGAGCAGCTGCGCGAGAACAACATCAACTACGATGTGCTCTACCAGGAACAGACGAAGTACCCCGGCTTCGTGTGCCCTTGGCGGTAGGGTTATCGCGCTGGGAAGTGCATGGGGATTTGTGCTCCAACACATGGGGAAGGGGTTTATCGCACGGCCCGAGGAGGCGGACATGCCTGTGATGTTCCGCGAGCGCGAGAGCTGCTTCCATGGTTTTGATCTTGTGAGGATGGGCAAGCCCGTTGCCAAGGATGCCACCGGCTTCATGATGGGCGGTTTCAAGTATGTCGTGGCGAACTACTTCGTGCCGTAGCCCTACGGACTCTTGCCGAAGACTCGCACGCAAGTGCCCATGCTTCCAATAAAACCACCATGGCTTAGTGCGCGATTGTGCAAACGGTGCTCGCTCGGACCCCCAGCATGGCATACTTGCCCATACACGCTTGCTCTCCGGTGGCTATGCTATTGCCAAGACGTTATATCGAAACCGATATAAAAGGAGGCTGAACCATGGTAGACGCGAATGACGGCGCTGCGAGCACCCAGGATGTGAAGATTGCAATTGTGGGTGGCGGCCTGTCGGGCATGTCGGCTGCGTATACGCTGAAAAAGGCGGGCGTGTGGGCCAATGTGTATGAGGCATCGGGCGCGACGGGCGGGCGCTGCCGCAACGACTACACAGATGGTTACCAGTTCTTTATGGGTGCCGGATCCACCGAGCCACAGTGGGAGACCACATTCAGCTACCTGCATGAGCTGGGTATCGACCATCTGGTGAACCGCGAAGCGGGTGAAGCGGGCATCGGCTTCGTCACAAAGGGGCAAATCCATATCCTGCAGCTTGGTGGTAGCCCGGCCGATATCATGGCAAGCTTGGCAAAGTTCCTGCCGTCATTCCCCGCGTCGGTGTATGTACAGGGCGTGAGATTCTTGGGGCTTATCGGCAAGTACCAGAAAGCGCTTGACTTCAAGGGCGGTAACTTCACAGCGCTCGACGAGCTCTCTGATAGTTCGATTTACGATTGGTGTCAGCAGAACGGATATGCCGACTTATGCACCTACGTGCTGGATCCGCTTGTGAGCAACATGGTGTGCGCGAACTCGCATATGGTGTCCATGGGCCATGTAATCATGCTGTTTTCGCTGATGACGGGCATGTGTACCATCAAGGGCGGCATGGGTGTGATCTCCGAAAGCATCTACGAGCAGGTGAAGGACCGCGTGCACCTGAATACCAAGGTGGAAGAAGTCGTGGTCGAGGATGGCAAGGTGCTCGGCGTGAAGATCGACGGCGAGCTCGTGGAGGCCGACCATGTGATCGTGGCCCTGGATGCCATGCGCACGCTGAAACTGGTGCCCGGCCTGTCTCAGGCGCAAAAAGACGCACTTGCCAGCTGCAACTACAGTAAGGTCTATTACTACCAGTTCGGCCTGGAGGAGCCGGTCGAGGCCATTCGCCATGGAGCAGCGTTCTTTGCGGCCAACGAGGACAACTGGTTGGCGGGTGTTTCGCAGTCTCATGAAGATGAGGGCAAGCCCATTGTTCTGTCGCAGGCGCGCATCGAGCGCTTCGACGATCTGGCTGCCATGACCGAGGAGGAGCGCACGGCGAAGATTATCTCCGAAACCCAGCGCGTGCTGCCCGACTTCCCAAGTAACCCGAAGATCGTGAAGAACTACAAGTGGGACCTGGCGGTGAATCTGGAAGGACCTGGCCAGTTCAAGGCTGTCAACGACCTGAAGGCCAACCACATGGATGACGTAGAGGGCCTGCATCTGGCTGGTGACTATCAGTTCCTGATTGCTTCCACGGAAGGCTCCATGGATGCCGGACGCCGTCGTGCCGAGGAAATCCTGCAAACGATGGGCGTGCCTGTGCCAACGTTGCGGCGTCCCGAGCCTGAACCTGAGGCCAAGAAGGAGTCGGGCAAGCTGCCAGTGGCCATCGGTGCCGCGGCGGGCGCTGCCGCCGTTGCCGCCATCGCGATTGCCGCTTCGCACAAGAAGTAGCAAACTGCTGGAGCCGGCCGAAGGGGCATTCATGTGATGTCCCTCCTGCTATCCTGGCTGAATCGGCAGGAGGCTTTCCTCCCTGTCCCGAGCCATGCGGCGAAGCCATGCCCCCTTGTCATCCTGAGCGGAGCGGCGAAGCCGCGGAGTCGAAGGATCCCCCGCAGGTGGCGGTTGGAGCCAACCACGGGTTGGGCGAGATCCTTCGACTCCGGCGCTTCGCGCCTCCACTCAGGATGACAAGGGGGGGGGAGCAGCGCCGCGCGCCTCCGCCCAGGTCAAGGGGCATGGTGTTGCACGCCTTTTCGCAGGATGGCAAAATGAGCCATCGATGGAGGGAAAACGGGGGAGTCAATGCGCTCGGAATTGGAGAATACTCTGCTGGCATTGCTGGCGTTGCATCCGTATGCAAGCGGGTACGAGCTTCATCGCGTAATCGAGGAATCGACACGCTACAACCTGATGGCATCTTTCAGCCAGATATACCCGGCGCTGAGAAAGCTGCATGAACAAGGATTGGTGGATTACGATTTGGAGCCCATCAAGAACCGTCCGGGGAAGAAGCTCTATGCGCTCACTGCGCTGGGGCGGACGGCGCTGCAGGAGTGGCTTGCTTCTCCGGTCGACTATTCACGTGGATTTCAGGCGTTCGACCTGCGCATGAGCTTTTCGCCGCTCATGGGCAAGGATGCCCTGCTAAACCTTGTGGATTCAGCGATCGACGAACTCGAGATGGAGCTTTCGAACCCTCGCGGGGCATCCGGACGCGATCCGGTGTCGTTTGGTTTCGTGGACGAAGCGGCCGTTGATATGGGCAGGCTCGAGTTCGCGTGGAAATCGGTTGCCGTGCACTTCCGTGAAAGCCGTGCTGCTCGCCTTGCATGGTTGCGCGAGTTCCGCGAAGGCGTGGAGGGCCATTTCTGATTGCGGAGTAAGCCCGGCTGTTCAGCCCGCTCCGTCCGCGCGGCGAAGCCGTTCTCCCGCCTATTCATTCCCTTCGTGGATGCCGGCATGTGCAGCTTTGCCGCATTGTCGCACTTGCGCATGCGAAAGCGTACAATGTTCAGGATGTTCACGACGAGAAAGAGGCTGTCACATGGATATGCAACCGGCACAGCTTGAAGCCATCAAGAAGCAACTCGCGGGCCTGAAAGAGCGCAGCCCGTTTTACGCGAAGAAGTTCGAGGGCATCGACCTCGACGCCATCCAGACTCAGGCCGATTTCGAGAAGCTCCCGTTCAGCGAGAAGGCCGACCTGCGCGATGCCTACCCGCTGGGACTCGCTGCGGTGCCGTCCGAGAAGATCACGCGCATCCACAGCTCCTCGGGCACGACGGGCACGCCGGTCATCATCCCTTACACCCAGAAGGACGTGGACGACTGGGCGATCCAGTTCGCGCGCTGCTACGAGTATGCGGGCGTGACGCCGCAGGACCGCGTGCAGATTACCCCGGGCTATGGCCTGTGGACGGCGGGCATCGGTTTCCAGGCCGGTTGCGAGCGCCTGGGCGCCATGGCCGTGCCGATGGGCCCCGGTAACACCGACAAGCAGCTGAAGATGATGCAGGACCTGGAGAGCACCGTGCTCTGCGCCACGAGCTCGTACGCGCTGCTCTTGGCCGAGGAGATCGAGAAGCGTGGCATTCGCGACCAGATCAAGCTGCGCAAGCTCATCTTCGGCAGCGAGCGCTCCGGCGAGAAGACCCGTCAGCGCATCCGCGAGGTGTTGGGCTGCGACATGTACGACATCTACGGCCTCACCGAGGTGTACGGCCCCGGCATCGGCATTAGCTGCGACGGCGGCGACTACATGCACGTGTGGAGCGACTACATCTACGTCGAGATCATCGACCCCGAGACCGGCGAAGTGCTGCCCGACGGCGAGCCGGGCGAGATCGTGCTCACCACGCTGTGCAAGGAAGGCGCGCCGCTCATCCGCTTCCGCACGCACGACCTGTCCCGCATCATCCCCGAGCCGTGCCCGTGCGGGCATAACGAGCATCCGCGCATCGACATCATCAAGGGCCGCTCCGACGACATGATGAAGATTCACGGCGTGAACGTGTTCCCGAGCCAGATTGAGGAGATCATCGCGCACTTCGAGGACGCTTCGAGCGAGTTCCAGATTCGCCTGTCGCACCTGGATGGCCGCGACACGATGCGCCTGTACGTGGAGGCCGTGAGCGGCATGGTCGACTTCGCCGACCTCGGCCGCCGCATCGGCGCTGCCGTGAAGAGCAAGATCGGCTTCACCCCGCTGGTGAAGGTGGTCGAGCTTGGCGTGCTGCCGCGTTCCGAAAAGAAGACGAAGCGCGTGTTCGACGAGCGCGACTAGGAGAAAACGAGCATATGACGTGTGAGAATGCGGTCGGAGCCAAGCGTTTCGGCCGCATTCCATCGAAGGGAGACGGTATCGTGAAATTCAAGATGGCTTTTATCGCGCTTGCTCTGTCTGCAATGTGCCTGGGGCTGTGCGCATGCGGTGATAACGCTGCTTCCAGTTCGAGTGCGGCGAGCTCTTCGAGCGCGGTGGAGAGCACGAGTTCCGCAGCGGAATCGAGTTCGGCTGCTGCTTCCGAGTCGAGCGCTGCGAGCGAATCGAGCTCCGAAGCGGAATCGTCGAGCACGAGCGAGGCTTCGTCTAGCTCTTCTGCCGAGCTTTCCGATGAGGCCAAGGCTGCCGCGGACAACCCCGAATACCGGGCGACGTTCACCGGAACGTGGGAGATGGCCGCAATGAGCGACGGCACCGACGTGGTGACGATGGACATGCTCGACGATGAATCCCGTGCGTCTGTCGAGTCGAAGGTCACGTTCAAGGACGACGGCAGCATGATTTTCAATTCGGCGGGCAATGAGCTCACGGGCACGTGGGCGCCCACGGGTGCGTCGACGGTGATTCTCTACTTCGATGCCACCGAGGAGTTCCCCGAGATTCCCAACTACACGGGCACCCTCGATGATGGCACGCTCGCCATCGAGGAGCAGGGCATCGTGATGCTGCTGGAGAAGACCGCGTAGCGCATCTTTGTGGGTAGGACAAAAATCCTCCGGAGCCGGGGCGTCCCATTTCCGTCGCTGTTTGTGCGAAATGTGTCCTTAAGGCTGCTTTCAGGTTGGGTTTGCATACTTCCTTCCAGAAACAGCGAGAAAGGATGTTCGCGCATGAAAAGGAATCTTTTGAGTAAATGGGGTTCGGTAGCGGTTTCCGTCGCATTGATGGGCTTGCTGGCGGGCTGCAGTGCGCCGGCGGAGACCACGGCCTCCGCTGCCGAGTCTTCGAGCACCGCGGTTGTTACTCAGGCAAGCGATACGGCTGCTTCCGAATCTTCTGCTGAAACCGCTGAAGCCACCGTTGAGGAAGCCGAAGCCTATACCGTGGAGTCGGGCCTGTTCAAAGGCGAGAAGATGTTCACGGGCCGCGACCTTACGCAAACCGCAGACACCTCAGGCGCCACGCAGCTCACGCTTACGAGCGGGGAAGACCTCACCATCAGCGAAGAGGGCGTGTATGTGGTTTCGGGCACGGCAACTGATTCCACCATCATCGTTGACGCCGAGGATTCGGCGAAGGTGCAAATCGTGCTCGATGGCGTGAACGTCACCAACGAGACCGCTCCGGCCATCTACGTGAAGTCGGCTGACAAGGTGTTCGTGACGCTTCAGGGCGAGAACACGCTCGCCACGACGGGGGCGTTCGAGGCCGATGGCGACACGAACGTGGATGCCGTCATCTTCTCGAAGGATGACCTGGTGCTCAACGGGTCGGGTTCGCTCACGGTGAACTCGTCGGCGAACGCGATCGCCTCGAAGGACGACTTGAAGGTGACCGGCGGCACCTACACGATCACCTGCACCGGTCATGGCTTCGAGGCTAACGACGCGCTTGCGGTATACGATGGCGCCTTCACCATCGATGCTGGCAAGGACGGCTTCCATGGCAGCAACGATGACGATCCCACGCTCGGCTACATCTACGTGTGCGGCGGCACGTTCAACGTAACCGCTCAGAGCGATGCCCTGCATGCCGATTCCGCGGCGCAGATTGACGGCGGCACGTTCACGCTGAATGCGCCGGAATGCATCGAGGGCACATATGTGCAGGTGAATGGCGGCGACATCGATATCTCGGCAAGCGACGACGGCATCAATGCCCCCGCGAAATCGACTGCCTACACCTCCACCATCGAGATTACGGGCGGCGACCTCAAGATCGAGATGGGCTCCGGCGACACCGACGCGCTCGATTCCAACGGCAACCTGTACATCAGCGGCGGCACCGTGGACATCACCGCGCAGTTTGCCTTCGATTACGATGGCGAAGCGACTCTGACGGGCGGCACCGTCACCGTGAATGGCGAGCAGGTGACCGAGATCGCCAACTCCATGATGATGGGCGGCGACATGGGCGGCCACGGCGGCATGGGTGGCGGCCCGCAGGGCGGCATGCGCTCGTAATTCATTGCGGCATCCTGAAGATGAGGCGCCATCCCGCATGCGGATGGCGCTTTTTTCTTGGTATTGCACCTTTTTCGGTGAGATCTCTGTCCGAAATAGGCCGATTTGCTACCAAAAACAAGGTTTGTGATACATCGGATTTGCAGCATGGGAAAGTCACTATTCGCAGAAGAGATAGACGTCGTTCTGACCAGGCACGATGTCGCGGCAAAATCACTTCTCCGGAGCGCCTTCAAATTTCGTGTATCACAAACCTTGTTTTTGGTAGCAATACGGGGTGTTTTCCCCTTCGATTTGAGTTTCGGCGCCCGGAAGGTTGGTCCTGGCGTTT
>JAUNEQ010000194.1 GCA_030525445.1 Coriobacteriia bacterium
AAAGTCTGCTTGCCGTCAATGTACGAGCGCGAAAGCCCCTTCAGGTAAGGAGACACCTCGAGCCCGTCTACCTTTTGCAGTCCGATAGCCACCGCCCAATACCGACGGCGATCCTCCTCGCTCGTATTGCGCTCGTCGAGGCGATAGGGGAATTCATCGAGGCTATCGGCGGACATCTTACTCCTGTCTATCAGCTTTCCGGCTATTCTACCGCTTTGCCGAGTGCGCAGGATCCTTGACACGCCTGCAGAGCTATTTTGCCCTCGCAACGGTCCCGGTTCATCTGTCGGGCCATTTGCCAGGGCTCTTCATTCAAGCAACGTTTGCAATGAGCCAAAGGAGCGTCGCGTATGCGCCTGATAACGTGAGCCCCCGCTGGTGCCTTCCAGCAGGGGGCTCGATGTTGTAGCGGCAGGTTGGTTACTGAATCTGCGCCATCGTGAGACCGACCATGGCGCCGCCGTCGACCAGCCAATCCTCGCCGGTTACATCGCTCGCCAAATCGCTTGTCATGAATGCCATGACCTGGGCGATTTCATTTGGCTTGCCGAAGCGGTGGATAGCGGCCATCGCTTGCTGGCCTTCGCCTTCGGTGTTTTCCTTTTCGATGAGGCCCATGCGGGTTGCGAAGTTGCCCGGCGAAATGCTGTTGATGCGCACGCCCTTGTTGCGGTAGTAGCGGAAGGCGTTACGTGCCGTATAGCGGATGACGAAGTACTTGGACATGCAATAGCACATCCACTCTTCGCTCACTGCTCCACCGAACTTGACGGTGATGGCTTTCGCCAGCTCGTGCATCTTGTCGATATGCTCAGGGTTGGTGTAGTCGTCGATGAGCTGGATGTCGGCTGGCTCCTTCGGGAACAGGTCCTTATAGGAATGCCCGCCGGTGGAGGACAGCGTCAAGACGCTGCCACCTTCCGCCACGACGTCATAGAACTCCTCAACGACGTTAATAGTGCCCAGCACATTGGTCTTCAAAATCTCGTAACCGCCACCTGAAGCAAGGGAGGGGGAGACACCTGCCGTGTGCACGACTGCCTTCACCGGGCCCTTCGCCCTGGCGTATTCCGCCAAGGCCTTCACCTGCTTGCGGTCTTCAACGGCGCACACGTAAGCTTCGGCGCTTATCCCCTGTTCGGCGAGCTTCGCGAGGTGAGCATCGGCCTTTTCCTGGGAACGGAAGGTCAGCAGCAGGTCGTAATCCTTGCCGACAATGAGTTCGAGGGCTTCGGCCATGCCGCCGTTGCCGCCGGTGATAACGTAGACTTCCTTCATTTTGCGCTCCAATCATTTGGGTAGCTGGGCGGTGTGAAAACCGCCCGGAATTGCAATTGCTAGCGGACGATGCCGGCGTCGATGGCCACGGCTTCGCGATTCATGAACGGGTTGCGGAGCAGTTCGACGGCGAGTGAGGCAGCGTATTCGGGTTGGCCGCCTTCGCCCTTCGGGAATAGCTGGTCGGGCACGAAGGCACCATCACCCATCGTGTGACGATCGTCGTATTTGCCGGCGATTTCAGTGACGAACAAGCCGGGTTTCATGATGTTGCAGCGGATTCCATAAGGGCTCAGGAACACTGCAAGGTCGCGGTTCAGGCCCAAGAGGGCTGCCTTGCTAGAGCCGTATCCAAAATCGTAGCCTGCGGCCACGGCTTGCAGAATCTCGGCCTGATAGGGGATGAACACCTTGTCGGAGGCCATGGATCCTACGAGCACGATGGCGCCACGCTCGCCGTAATCGCCTTCGGGTTCGTTCATCATCATATAGTGCGCAGCGATGCGTGCGGCATGATAGCTGCCGACGAGGTTTATCTTGATGCCACGCTCGAAGGCGGCGGTTGCGGCTTCCTCCTCCTCGTCGTCCCAGGCGAGGAAATTGCCTTGAGAAGCAGTGCCCGCGCAGTTCACGAGCAGGTCCAGGTGCCCCCATTTCTTCACCGCGGCAGCGGCGGCGGCTTTCAACTCGTTGGGTTTGCCGTTGTCGGCGGGAACGAAAATCGCGTCATCGCCGAACTGCGCGACATACGCGTCGCCAACCTCCTTGCGGCGAGCCGTGATGAGCAATTTGCAGCCCTCTTCGTGCAGAAGCTTGCCGGTTGCCCCGCCGATGCCGGTTGCGCCACCGGTAATCCATGCGACTTTGCCCTTCAGATCCATCATGTTCTCCTATCTCGAATAGCGTGCGATGCAATGAGAAGCGCGCGGCTTATAGGCTGCAGGCAATGCCGCTGTACAGCGCCACCAACGCCCACTGCAGGTTTTCTGATCCCTCGGCAATGCGGAAACCTTCGGCATCGCGCAGATAACGGCCAAACGGCATGTCGGTGATATAGCCGACAGCGCCGCAGAGCTCGATGCACTTATGCGCAATCTGGCAGGTGTGTTCGGGGATCCATGCCTTTGCGATGAAAGAATGCACATTGACGGGTACATCCGCCTCGAATTCCTCCGCCATGGTGGATACGACGCTGCGGATGACCTCGACTTCGCCAATCATGCGGGCGAGATCGATGGGAATCTGGTTCAGGCCGATAATGGGCTTGCCGGCATGAGAGCGCTTCTGCAGATAGTTCCTGGCGGCTTCCACGCAACCCTCGGCGATGCCCAGGCAGATGCTGCTAACGTCGAGGAATGGCGCGTATTCGTATTTGGAACCGGCGCCGATGAGCACGTTTTCCACGGGCACGATGACATTTTCGTACTGAATGCTGCCGGTGCCAGAGCCGCGCAGGCCAAGCTTATCTTCGTGGTCGATAACCTTGACGCCATCCATTTCTTCGCGGTCGATAATGAACTTCTTGGTGCCGGCGTCCGTGAGCGCGGTGAGCACGATGATGCCGGATTGGCTGCTGCTGGTCTGCAACACCTTCGGAGTGTTGATGACATAATGATCGTCCTCAAGGACAGCGCCAATCGACCATTCACCGAAGTTTGCGGTGCCGGATGGGTCGGTGTTCGAGACGCCGCCAATCTTCGACCCATTGGCCATCTGCGGCAGGTATTTGGCTTTCTGTTCGTCGGTGCCGTAAGCCAGAATCTGCGTCTCGGCAAACCAATGCACATCGATGATCAGGCCGAATGCGGGGCTCACCTTGCCGATTTCCTTGATGACAAGCAGCTCGGTGGTCATATCGGCATCGATACCGCCGTATTCTTCGGGCAACGGGAGCCCCGCAAAGCCCAGGTCGGCGGCTTTCTTGAAGAGCTCGACGGGATAGTAATCCTCGCGGTCCATGCGATCGGCGAGCGGGGCGACCTCACGCTCGGCAAATTCCTTGGCGGATTGGACGATGAGCTTTTGCTCATCGGTGAGTTGGGTCATCATGGGGATACCTGCTTTCGGGTACTTAGAGGAGGTGGATGGAGCGGAGGCCCCGAGAGACATCCGCCCGTGGATGCATTACTGGTTGAGCTCGTTGATGCGGCGCTCGACCTCGGCCTGAAGCTCCGGTGAGAACCCGTTCTGCGGGAAGCTCATGATGGCCCGCAGAGGAATGGGGCGGCCGAGTGCAATAGACGGATTAGTGGTCATGCCCGGGAT
>JAUNEQ010000044.1 GCA_030525445.1 Coriobacteriia bacterium
CCTCACCGCCGACCCGGCCATCGGCCGCGACGCCGTCGAGTTCTTCAACAACATGAGCCTCGAGAGCATCTCGACCGCCTACCAGGTGCTGGCCGTGGCGCCGTTGCAGATCAAGCAGGGCATCCTCGTGAGCATCGACGACCAGATCGAGCACGCGAAGAAGGGCGAGCCCTGCGGCGTGTTCTTCAAGACGAACTCCATCACCGACAAGGACGTCATCGAGAAGCTCGTCGAGGCCAGCCAGGCCGGCGTGCCCATCACGCTGTGGGTACGCGGCATCTCGTGCATCATCCCCGGCGTGCCCGGCTACACCGACAACGTGCGCGTCGTGTCGATCGTCGGCCGCCTGCTCGAGCACAGCCGCATCTACGGCTTCGGCCCGCATGACGACATGTCGATGTACCTGTCGAGCGCCGACCTCATGACGCGCAACATGGACAAGCGCGTGGAGATCGCCTGGCCCATCAAGAAGGGCACCGAGATTCACAAGCGCGTGTTGGAATACATAGACATCAGCCTCACCGATACCGTGAAGCTGCGCGAGCTGAAGTCCGACAAGACCTTCACGGATATCGGCCACTTCCAGAAGGAAGGCGAAGAGCCGTTCAACAGCCAGGAATACTACCTCGCGAAGATGGCCGAGCTTTCCGAGAAGTCGCTTGAGCGCTATGCGGAACGCGCGATGAAGCAGGACCCGTACACCCGCATCCCCATGAGGGCAAAGGGCGTGCAGGCCATCCTCGACGCCAAGAAGAAGGCGAAGGAGGAGGCGGAAGGCTAATCGCCGCTCGCAACCGGTAACGCCAAGGCCCGGAACCACACGGTTCCGGGCCTTTCTCGTGGGACAAATGGGCCCGCAGCATATGGGACAAGCCGGGGACGGTGGTTTGCTGTCCCATATGCTGCGGGCCCATTTGTCCCACGAGAAAAGGCGGGCCGAAGCCCGCCTTTCCGATGGAATCGCGTTTCGTCCGCCGTTACTCCTGGTTCACCAGCAGCTGGGCGATCTGGACGGCGTTCAGGGCTGCACCCTTGCGAATCTGGTCCATGACGCACCAGAATGCAAGGCCGTTTTCCACCGTGGGATCCTTGCGCAGGCGGCCCACATGCACCTCGTCGCAACCGGCGAGCAGGCCGGGCATCGGGTACACCTTGTTCGCCGGGTCGTCATCCACCACCACGGACTTCGCGGTCTCGAGCGCGGCACGGGCGGCTTCAACGTCCACCGGCGCGTCGAACTCGACGTTGATGCTCTCGGAATGGTTGCGCAGCACCGGCACACGCACGCAGGTGGGCGCCACGGCCAGCGTGTCATCGCCGAAGATCTTCTTGGTCTCGACGACCATCTTCCACTCTTCCTTGGTGTAGTCGTCGTCCATGAATACGTCGATGTGCGGGATGAGGTTGAACGCGATGCGATGCGCGAACGCGTCGATGGTGAGGTCCTCATCGTTCAGGAACTGGCGGGTCTGGTTGTACAGCTCATCCATGCCGCGGGCACCAGCACCACTGGCCGCCTGATAGGTGGACACGACGACGCGCTTGATGTGCGCGAGGTCGTAAAGCGGCTTCAGGGCCACGACCATCTGGATGGTCGAGCAGTTGGGGTTGGCGATGACGCCATTGTGCTCGAAGGCGGCCTGCGGGTTCACCTCGGGCACCACCAGCGGCACGCCCTCCTCCATGCGGAAGGCGCTCGAGTTGTCGATCATCACCGCACCGGCATCGACGACGGCCTGGCGGAACTGCTTGGAGATGCCCGCACCGGCGCTGAACAGCGCGATGTCGACACCCTGGAACGCCTCGGGGGTCATCTCCTGAACGGTGAGCTCACCGGCAGGAACCTGGCCGCAGCCATCGAAGGGAAGCTTCTTGCCAGCAGAACGGGCGGAAGCCAGCGCGCGCACCTCGCTCGCGGGGAAGTCGAGGTCGTGCAGCACCTTCAAGAATTCACGTCCGACGGCACCGGTCGCACCGGCCACCGCGACGACGGGGTTTGCGGGAATCTTCTTGTTCCAAGCCATGAATGTCTCCTCCGTTGGATTCAAATGGTTCGGAGATTATAACGCGCCAACCAGCCCCCACCGAACCTCCCCCGCCAGCGGTGGAGAATTAACATGCTCGCAACAGGAAACCCGCTTGCACGGAAAATCGGGAAAAGTTCCAAAAAATCGAGGATATCAGTGTTTTTAGCCTCTGTTTTCATCACCCGACGGAGACCGCAGTTGCATTCGCGCAGCTCACAGGCACCGTTTATCATGCCTTCTTATTGGAAGCCCCGAAAAAACACTGATATCCTCGATTTTTTGGAACTTTTCCCGATTTTCCGTGCAAGCACAACCTGTTGCGCAGGCAATCCCCTTCACGAGAAGCGCCACCCACAACATGTTGTGCATCCACCGTTGGCGCACGTCGGACATCGGCGTATCACCCGCCAACGGTAGAGGATTAACATGACAAGGTTTGTTCCCTTTGGTTCACCGACAAGAGGGGCTCCCTTGCGGGAGCCCCTCGATGCGATCGTTGTTTCCTGCGGCTAGCGACCCTTGGCGGCCTTCGCGGCGAGTTCCTCGGCCGAGAGGGCCGTCTCCTCGTACACGCTGTCGCTATCGAGGCCGAACGTGGTGTGCAGGCAGCGCACGGCCAAATCCACCTGGTCGGAGTCGATGACCACGGAAAGACGGATGGGGCTCGTGGAAATCATCAGGATGTTCACCTGGTTTTCCGCAAGTGCGCCAAACGCGCGGGCCGATACGCCCGGGGTGGACTTCATACCCGTGCCGACGATGGACACCTTCGCGATCTTCTCGTTCAGCACGTAGTCGCGGGCGCCCAGCTTCGGGATGAGGCGGCGAACCGCTTCCTCGCAACGCTCGAGGTCGCCCTTCGGGAACGTGAAGCTGATGTCGGTGTGGCCGTCTTCGGACGTGTTCTGGATGATCATGTCGACGTTCACGTTGTTGCCAGCGAGCGCCGAGAACACCTGCGAGGCAACGCCCGGCTTGTCGTCGAGGTCGCGGAGGGTGATCTTGACTTCGGACGTGTCGTGCGCGATGCCCGTGATGACTGCCTGTTCCATGGAAGAATCCGCCTCCTTGATGAGCGTGCCCGGCGTGTCGGTGAACGACGAGCGGGAATGAATGACCACGTGGAATTTGCGCGCGAGTTCAACGGCGCGCGACTGCAAGACGCCGGCACCGGCGCTTGCGAGCTCGAGCATGTCGTCGTATGACACGGCATCGAGCTTGCGGGCACGCGGCGCGACGCGCGGGTCGGCCGAGTACACGCCGTCGACGTCGGAATAGATCTCGCAGACGTCGGCGTTCAGGCCCCATGCCAGCGCGACGGCGGTGGTGTCGGAACCGCCACGGCCGAGCGTGGTGATTTCCTGGCCTTCGGAAATGCCCTGGAAGCCAGCGACAACGCAGATGGCGCCCGCGTCGAGCTTGTCGCGCACGCGCTGGGCGTTCACTTCGACGATCTTGGCCACGCCGTTGCGGTCGTCGGTGACGATGCCCGCCTGCCAGCCGGTGAAGCTCGCCGCGCGATAACCACGCGCGTTGATGGCCATGGCCAGCAACGACATGGAAACCTGCTCGCCCGTGGAGAGCAGCATGTCCATCTCGCGCGGAGACGGATGCTCGTTGAGGGCAGCGGCCAGGCCCACCAGTTCATCGGTGGTCTTGCCCATGGCGGAAACGACCGCCACGACGTCGTTGCCCTGCTGTTTGATGGAGATAAGCCGCTTCGCCACGTTCTGAATGCGCTCTGGCGAGGCGACCGAGGTTCCCCCGAATTTTGCAACTACTAGTGCCATGTTTTCCCTTCGGCCTAAAACATTGCGCCACATGGTACCACTCGCGCCGAATTCGGGCGAGAGCTGCACAAAGTATTCGGCTCACGCACACCGGCAGATGGAAACACATGGGGCGAAGACCCGCGGGTCTGGGCGTCTCACCGTTATCGCGCGTGCTTGGCGTGGTAAACCGGCGATGCGAGTTCACGGCGGGCAACGGCGAACGCCGCAAGCGCGAGCGCCGCAGCCACGCAGGCGCCCACGGGCAGCTCGTCGCCGGTAGCGGGAATGAGCGTGGGAGCAGGCGCGACTTCCGCCGGCGCCTTCGCGGACGCCTTGTACGCGATGGGAGTATCCTCCTCGGCCACATCCACCACATCGGGCTCTTCCTCATCCGGCAGCTCGTCGCCCGGCATGAAGATGCGGATGCGCATATCGGGGCCCGAACCAGTGAGGAACTGGATGCGAATGCCCGAAAGCAGCCGGGCAACCGGGTCATTAGCCTGTTTACCGCTTCCATAAAGGGGCAGGTCGAGCACCTTGGCATCGGGGAAGCACTGCTCCCACAAATCCTTCGACCAGAACAGCAGCGCCGCATCCGGGGTCGAGGACGTGTAGTCGAGCGTGTAGACCCACTCGTCGTCGGATTCCTCCGGGAAGAGCGGCGTGACACCGGGACGGTGCGCGCTGCCATTCACCTGGTTGGACGCAAGGTAGCGCTCGACAATTCCATTATCGATATGCCAGATGACCAGCCCGCCGTTCGCGTAGTCGGGATACTCCAGGGCCAAGCCCGCATCGTGCCCGGTGAACGTGCGGTTTTCGATGAGGTAGAACTCGCCCTCGTTCGTCGTGGGGATGAGCAGCATGGTATAGCCGTTCTTGGAATCCTGCGACGAAACGGTGTAGACGCCGCTCTTGGTCACGACGGTCGGCTTCACCCACCCGAGCTCATAGCGGCTCCACGCGTCGAGCGCCGCGGGAACATAGCTGGTCTTTCCGGAAGCATCGGCAACTCCAGCCCAATTGCCCGTCGCCATGAGGCTCGCCGCATCGACGGTATGGTCGAGCCAATCGCCCGCCTCGTCGGTGGTGTCGTACAGGTCGGGAAGCCCCAGGTAATGGCCAAGTTCGTGCATCAGCACCGAAAGCGGTTCCTGGGTGTCGCTCGCCGCACCCGAATCGCCGCGCACCTTTTCGGCAATGGCGATGTAGTCATCAAGCGTGACGCCATCGAGCTTCGGCTTGGACAAGCCGGCATTCGAATACGACCACGCATGCGACCACAGGCTATAGGTCCCAGCCGGCAGGCTTCCGCCGGCAAGCGCCGCCTCGTATCCGGCGATGACGAACGCGATGGCCAGCTCCGTTGCCGCAATCTCTCCGTCGCCATCCGTGTCGTACGACGCGAAATCCACGTAGGGATTGGCTGCGCTCAGGATGCGACCGAACGTGGCGAGCATCGCGCCGGCGATCTTGTTGTCGGAGTAATAGGCATCGCCCCAGTTCCCATGCGCCTCGTCGAGCGTCACATGCACGATGCCGTCGTTTTCCGCATCGGGCGCATTCGCATTGCCGTCTTTTCCGTACGCGCTCGTCTCATTCGCCGGAGTGAAGGTGAACGCGCCGAGCGACATGTCGGAATAGTAGGCGCTCACGCCGTTTTCCGAGGCGAATATCGTATCGTTCCAGTCGTAGGAAGCGTCATAGGCGACGGCTCCGGCGCCGTTCGAACCCGCAAAGCCCGCCACGACGACGAGCAGGGGAATCGTCCCCATGACGGCCGCGAGCGTGGGCTTGTAGCTCTCGGGCGACGAGACGGTCGCCTGAACACTCTGCCCGCTTTCCGAAGACACGCGACTCGCCGGCGCGCTTGCCGCAGGGGAATCATCAGCCGCCGGCGCGGAAGAGGATTCGGCGCCGTCTTCCGGCTCGCCCTCGCCATCCAAACCGAACGCGTCATCGTCAGACGATGCCGCCGATTCTTCGCAAGAATCACCCGCAGCCGCACCGGGCTCTTCGGCAGGCTCCGCCGATGGTTCTTCGCCAACATCCTCGACCTGGTCGCCTTCAGCCTCACCGATGCCCTCATCGTCCGACGACTCCAGCGGCGCATCGGCGACATCATCGGATGCATCGCCTGCGGAAACAGCCTCAGGCGCCACGGCCGCATCAGCTGACGCAGCGGAATCGTCTCCGACGATCGAAGCCTCGGCCGGCGCCTCGGAAACGGCATCGGGCGCATCAACACCATAGGCAGGCTGCAACGGATACAAGGCAAGCGCGACGACAAGCAACACGCACAGCGCTTCGCGCCAGGCGAACGCGCCCACCGCGAGCTTTCCCCTATGCGCGCCCGAGCGCCATGCCGCCATTCGTCACCGTTCTCTTCTGTATGCGCTACCCAGCGTAATAGGGAATGGTCGTACGCTTTTCCGCGCGCATGGTCGTGAGCATGTTGTGCCCCGGCAGCACCACGACATCATCGGGCAGCTGTCCCAGGCGGCGCAAGCTCGCACGCATCTGCTTCATGCTGCCGCCCTCAAAGTCCGTACGGCCGATGCTGCTGCAGAAGAGCGTGTCGCCAGAAACCAACACCGGCGCCCCCTCATTCGGCGCATCCTCCGCACGCAGGTAGAAGCAACTGCTCCCCTCGGTATGCCCCGGCGTATGCAAAACCTCCCACGTGGTCTTCCCCACCGTGAGCCTGTCGCCATCCTTAAACCGCACATCCACCGGACACGCAGCAGCCGAGAGCCCAAACTTAGACTCAACCCCCGCCTCGATGGCCTTCGCCTCAATGGCCGGCGCATAAACCTTGGCCCCCGTAAGCCTCCGAATATCAGCCAGCGCCCCAATATGATCCTCATGACGATGCGTCACGAAAATGGCATCCACCTTCCGCCCGCCAATCATCTCCATGATCACATCAGGCCTGCACGACGGATCGACCACGATTACACCTTCACCGTCATCAATCACATACACATTGTTCGCAATGGGACCCAAAATGGAAAACACCGTGTCAACGCACAAATCACGCACTTTATGATACCGGGCCATGCAACGTCCTCTCTACCCTTCTAAGTCTCAACGAGAGCATACCAGAACCCCACCCCCACCACCGAAAACCCAGAGAACACACTCCTCACAGCAGCGAAGTCGGGCGAAGCCCGACGAGCGTAAGAAAACGAACGGAGAAAAAGCCCCCCATCAGCAACGTCGGGCAAAGCCCGACGAGCGTAAGAAAACGCATGGAGAAGAAAAAACTCCCAACAAGGTAAGGCGACAGGTCGGGAATAGCCCGGACCAAAACTCCAGCCCCAGATCTCAGCATGCAGATGGTGCCAGAGGTAGGACGTCCGCAGCCCGCGAGCCCCCCGCGATCCGCCAGGGGCGCCCCGTCAGCAACGTCGGGCGCAGCCCGACGAGCGTAGAAACCCCCCAACCCGCGGTGGGTAGCACCCGGCGGCGGGCGGGGGTGTCACGCGCAGTTCCGCAGCGACTGAAAAGCGCCAGTGGCGCTTTTCACCAAGCGAGGACTGTCTGAGCATGACACCCCCGCCCGCCGCCGGGTGCGGCCAGCCCCAGGTTACCGTCGCTTCGCCGCTCCCGGAATCTCACGACGTGCCTCAAACACGCCCTTCACGGCTCGCAATTCCTCGACGATGCGTCCAATGTTCGAGATATCGGTAATCTGCAGGATGAATCGCATCTCCACCATGCCGTCGGTGTGGGAGTTCGTCGCGCTGCGCAGGATGTTCGCGCCGGAGCTCGACACCACTTGCACCACATCCACCAGCAGGTTCGTGCGGTCGAGCGCCTCGACCACGATCTCCACCTTGTACACGGCATCGCGCTGCGAGCTGTCCTCCCAGCCAACCTCGATGATGCGGTCAGGATCCTTCATGAGCTGCTGGGCATTCGGGCAGTCGCGCCGGTGCACGGAAACGCCGCGTCCGCGCGTCACGAAGCCGATGATCTCGTCGCCCGGCACCGGGTTGCAGCAACGCGACAGGCGCACGAGCACATTCGAGATGCCCTTCACCACGACGCCGCTCTCGGTATGCGTCTCGTGGCGCTTCGGGCGGGTGACGCTCGTGAGCATCGGGGGCATCTTGCCGGTGGAGTTCGCTGACATGCCGATGCTCGGGCGGGCATCGTCGGCATTCGCCTTGTCCACCAGGATCTTCAGCAGGCGATTCGCCACATGCTGGGCGCTTTCCTTGCCGGCGCCGATCTTGATGAGCATATCCTCGTCATCGCGGTACCCCAGTGCCGCAGCGACTTCCTTGATCGCGCGCTGGCTCTGGGCGCTCGAAATGCCCAGGTCGTGCTTGCGCATCTCCTGGCGCAGCTTGTCGTGGCCGTTCTGCAGGTCATCGGAACGCGAGACCTTCGACAGGTATTGGCGGATCTTCGTGCGCGCCTTGGGCGTTTTCACGATGTTCAGCCAGTCGCGCGAGGGGCGGGCGCCCTTCTGCGTGAGCACGTCGATGCGGTCGCCCATCTGCAGGTTGTACGTGAGCGGGACGATGCGGCCATTCACCTTCGCGCCGACGCAATGGTGGCCGACCTCGGTGTGGATGGCGTATGCGAAGTCGATGGGGGTCGAACCCGCGCGCAGCTGTCGCACCTCGCCGCGCGGCGTGAACACGAACACGTCGTTGGGCGTGAGGTCCACCTTCAGGCTCTTCAGGAACTCGCGCGAGTCCTGCGTGTCGCTTTGCCAGTCGATCATCTCGCGCAGCCACGCAAGCTGGCGGCTGAAATCGTCGTTCGCGAGCTTGTTCGACCCGCCCGATTCCTTGTAACGCCAATGGGCAGCGACGCCGTATTCGCTCATGCGGTGCATTTCCTCGGTGCGGATCTGCACCTCGAGCGGGCGTCCCGCCGGGCCGATGACCGTGGTATGCAGGCTCTGGTACATGTTGTACTTCGGCATGGCGATGTAGTCTTTGAAACGGCCGGGCATCGGGTGCCACAGCGAGTGCACGGCGCCCAAGGCCGAATAGCAATCCTTCACGCTCTTCGTGATGATGCGCAGCGCGATGAGGTCGTAGATTTCGGAGAACCCCTTCCCCTGCCGCGACATCTTCTGGTAGATGGAATACAGGTGCTTCGGACGGCCCATGATCTGGCATTCCACGCCCACCGATTCCATCTCCTCGCGCAGGATGCCCTTCACGCGCGCGATGTAGGCTTCGCGCTCCAAACGGCTCGCCGCCACCATGCGGCTCACCTGTTTGAACTTGACGGGCTCAAGATAGTAGAACGCTAGGTCCTCGAGTTCCCACTTGATGGAGGAAATGCCCAAGCGGTGCGCGATGGGAGCATAGATCTCCAGCGTTTCATTGGCTTTGAAGATGCGCCGGTCCTCGCGCAGCGAGCTCAGCGTGCGCATGTTGTGCAGGCGGTCGGCAAGCTTGATCACGACCACGCGGATGTCCTTGCTCATCGCCACGAACATCTTGCGGATGGTCTCAGCCTGCTCGGCGGTGAGGCTTTCCACCTCGATGCGCGAGATCTTCGTCACGCCGTCGACGAGCTGCGCGATGCCCTCGCCGAACATCGAGGTCAGATCATCGAGACTCGTGTCGGTGTCTTCCACCACGTCGTGCAGCAACGCCGCGGACAAGGTCTCGGCGTCCATGCGCAAGCTCGCGAGGATGAGCGCGACTTCCACGGGATGCGAGATGAACGGCTCGCCGCTTTTGCGCAGCTGGCCCTTGTGGCATGCGCGCGCATATTCAAACGCACGGCGCAGAAGGTCCAGCTCGCCCTCGCTCAAGTAACTCGACGTGTCATCGATGAGCAGGGCGAAACGCTCTTCCGGCGTGCCGGGATGCCCACCACGGCCCGCATCGACCGCATAGCTCATCTCATCGGCATACAGCCGCTCGAACACCGAGGCGGAACTCGCCGCGCTCTTCACCTCGCGGCCATCTTCCAGCACATCGACCGTGCGCTCGTCGGAACCGGCATCAGCCATGGTCATCACTTCCTCCCCGTGTCGTAAAGCCCATAGCCACAGCCCGGAAGGATCGGGCGGATGAGCGCGCGCCTCAGCGCATCGGGCGATGCATTCAGCACCCATTCGCTGAAGCGCTCGAAAATATCGTATTCCTCGAGGCCTTCGCTATAGCGCACGCTGTCGGACAGCTCCACCTTGCTCGTGGAATCGGGAACGTACACATAGCGGGTCGCCTCGCCGTCGACCGTGTTCGTGCTGGCCTGCAGCAAATCGAGCTCGCGGAACACCGCGATGCCGCATTGCACGGCCTCGGGGCTCACCTGCACGTTGCCCGGAGCGGAACTCGCTTCGGCTGCAAGCGCCGTCGCCAGCGCCTCGAACGGCCGCTGCCCCGCCGCGCGTTGCCGGGAACGCAGGGTGCGGTACACCTGCGCCATCACGTCGCGCCCGGGGGTCATGTTGCGCAAGATGCCCTCGTTCACCATCTTGTCGCCGCGCCCGAACAGCAGGTGGATGGTCGCCTCGCGTCCATCGCGGCCCACGCGTCCGCACATCTGGTTGAATTCCACCTCGTTGAACGGCAGGTGGAACAGCACGGCATGGCGGATGTTCGGGATGTTCACGCCCTCGCCGAATGCGCTCGTGGCCACGAGCACGCACAGGCGGTCGCGGCGGAACATGTCCTCAATGCGGGTGCGCTCCTCGCGTGAGAGGCCCGCGTTATAGAACCCGATGAGGCTCGCGATCTGCGGGACGCGCAGGCGCAAATGACGCGCGAGCGCCACCGATTCGGCGCGGGAGTTCACGTAGATGACGGTCTTCTCGCCGCCGGCGATGAGGTTCGCCAGGTAATCGGCGCGCTTGCGAAGGCCGCGCTGGTCGTCGAGCTTGAGGTTCTCGCGGGCATGGCGGTCGAACACCTGTCGGGATATTCCCAGCTCACCGGCTATGTCTGCCGCAATGGCGTCATCGGCTGTCGCGGTCACGGCCAGCACGAGCGGGTCGCCCATATCCGCAAGGTTCTGGCGCAGGCGATGGTAGGCCATGCGATGGCCGGCCTTCGCGAGGCCGATGTGGTGCGCCTCGTCTATGACCACGAATCCCAAACGCGGTGCCGCGGCAAACCGAGCCGCATGGCGCGTGAGGAATTCGGGCGTGGTGAGGACGATGTCGCACTCGCCCGCCGCGATGGATTCGAACGCACGCACGCGTTCATCGCTGCGCGTGTCCCCGTTCAACACCATGCACGACACCCCAAACTGCTCGAGCGAACGGTTCAGGTGGAACGCCTGGTCGGCGATGAGCGCGCGCAGCGGATACACGAAGACGCTTGTGCGATGCCCCCGCAGCGCCTCTTCCACCGCATGCACTTGGAACAGCAGCGACTTCCCGCGGCCGGTCGCCATCACCGCAAGCGTCGAATCGCCCGCATCGAGCGCTTCGAACACTTCCTGCTGGGCGCCGTGCAGCTGCGCGTCGCCGATGAATGCGCGCACGATTTCCGCACGTACACCCGCCGGATCCGATGCCGCGCGGGCCTCCCACGCCGCACGATTCCGGGCACGCGCATCTTCCATGCGCTCCATCTCGGCGGTGCTTTCCTGGGCATCGGCGATAAGGTCGGCATCGTCGCTTCCAAAGAGCTTGCTCACGAAGGCAAGCGATTCGTCATTCAGGCACGCCTCCAAGGCGGCGCAGGGTTGCACCGGCGCGATGGCGCGCAGCATGGCCTTCACGCTGCGGCGGCCGCGCCATTCGTCCACCTGCACGTTGAAGGCGGCGTTCACCACCGACGAGCACTGCATGAACAGGTCGATGTCGCCGCAATGGAACATGATGGCCGAAATCGCGTTCGTGCCATCGGAAAGCTGGCAGCTGAAATGGTTCTTGTCGGCGCCCACCGCGCGGCAGTTCGTGAGCATCACGTTGCGCGCGAGCAGGATGGGCTGCTCGTTTTCCTGGCCATACGGCATGAGCTCGTCCAGGCGGTACACGTTCGCGAGCGTGAGCTCGTCGAGGCCCACGCACGCATCGATGGACACACGGGGATGGAAGCTCTCGGCTGGAAGCGCATCCATGTAGGCGCACAGGCGCGCGTCGAATTCGTCGAGCTTGTCTGCCGGAAGCGTGATGCCCACCGCGGCCTCATGCCCGCCGAATCGCGTGAGCAGGTCGGCGGCGCTTTCGACGGCCTTGAACAGGTTCACCTGTCCCACCACGCGGCCCGAACCATGTGCTTCGCCGTTTTCGTCGATGGTGAAGAGGATCGTGGGCACGCCGTATTTCTGCGCGATGCGCCCGGCGACGATGCCCTTCACGCCTTCATGCCAGCCCTCGCCCGCAAGCACGAGGATGCGCTGGCCATGGTACTTTTGCTCGGCCTGCATGCTCGCCACTTCCACGAGCTCGGCCTCGATGGCGCGGCGCTCGTCGTTCGTGGCTTCGAGCGTTTGGGCGCACTCGTATGCGGTATCAAGGTCGTCGGACATCAGCAGGTCGAACGCGCGCATCGGGTCGCCCATGCGCCCGGCGGCATTCAACCGGGGAATCACCGTGAAGCCAAGGTTCGTGCTGGCCACGGGCTTGCCGGCCGCCCCCGCCACATCAAGCAACGCCGTCACGCAGGGGCGCGGGTGCTCGTTGATGAGGCGGATGCCCTCGCCCACCAGGGCGCGGTTCTCGTCGCGCATCGGCATGAGGTCGGCGATGGTGCCGAGCGTCGCGAAATCCACGTACTCGCGCCATAGGTCGGGCTGCCCCAGACGCCCGCCGACCGCCTGGATGACCTTCAGGGCGACGCCGACGCCCGCGAGTATCGCGCTCGGGCAACCGTCATGCGCCTTCGGGTCGACCACCGGCACGCCCACCGGCACCGACTCGCCCGCTTCGTGGTGGTCGGTCACGAAAACCTCGATGCCCGCCGATTTCAGCAAGGCGACTTCGTGGCGGCACGAAATGCCGCAGTCCACGGTGATCACGCATTCGGGCGCGAGTGTTTCGCGCATGCGCATGATGGCCGCCTCCGTGAGGCCGTAGCCCTCGTCGGTACGGTTGGGGATGAAGGGTTCCACATTCGCGCCGAGCTTGCGCAAGCCGCGCGTGAGCGTGACCGTGGACGAAATGCCGTCGAGGTCGAAGTCGCCGAACACGACGATGCGCTTTCCCTGGCGGATCACGCTGCTCAAACCGTCGACGAGCTCTTTCATCTGGGGAATGTCGTACGGGTTGCGCCAATCGCGCTCGAGGCTCGGCGTGAGGAACCGACGCACATCATCCGGTACCGTGAGGCCGCGCGCCACCAAGGTGGCTGCGATAAAACGGGGCAGGTCAAACTCCTGCTGCAATCGGGCAATGGCGGCGGAATCCGCCGGATGGATGTTGAACCTCGCGGACATGTGATACCTCTGGCGCTTCAATCGTTTTCTCGCGTCCCATTGTCCCACAAAGCCGCCCACCCTGCAGGCCCGATTCATGCCCGAAAACAATATTCGCCGCCGCGCAGGAACAGAGCGCTGGCAGGATTCAACGCCGTGCGGCCGCGGAGCGCCGAATCGTGCCAAGGGGCCCGTCAGGCTGGCTCGATTCAACGCCGTGCGGCCACACAACGGCGAATCGTGCCACAGGGCCCGCGTCTCTGGCTGAATTCAACGCTGTGCGGGA
>JAUNEQ010000195.1 GCA_030525445.1 Coriobacteriia bacterium
GGAGGGCGATAGCGGGGCGATTGCACGAAAATTTCGATTGTGTGCCAGGTTTTCGCGAAAACCTGGCACACAATCGAAAAAACGATGCACGAAGCCTACGGTAACCGCGCCTCTATCGCGACTCCCGCGCCATGTGGCTCGAAGAAGGCACCCCGACCGTCCAGCGCATCACCATCGCCCGTGCCGCGCAGAAGCACGACAGCGCATGAACAGGAACTGCTTCGGATGAGACGGAAACCCCAGGGGAGATTGTCTCACGGCGAACGAACCAACGGGCAAATGGCCGACGTATCTTGCTGTGAGACAATCTCACCTGAATGACAAATGCTCCGGGCATTTGTCACTGGCAAGGCTCGGGGCACCGCGGCTTAGCACGACGAGCTGTAGGTTGGTTGCGCAGCAGGTGCGTACATGCAGCCGAAAAGAGTTTGAGCCCGAAAAAGGCCCGTTTCACTCACGTTTTCAAGGTCTGTGGTATACCCTGCGAGTCCGTCATCGCCAAGGGATTATGTATGCAAAAGAATAAAGAGCTGTGACCTGCGTGAATATGCACCTCTCATCTCGGTATCTGCAGGGGCCCTCGAGCGACCATACCATAGACCTTGAAAACGTGAGTGAAACGGGCCTTTTTGGGACTCGAACTTCTTCTGTGGGGGTAATGCAGGGGTTTGGCGCCCCATTCAGGTGCCGCTGAACGGAATGACAAATGCTCCGGGCATTTGTCATTTAGTCAATCCATCCTGCCGCGCCGAAGGTGTAGAGTGGTGCCAGGTGAATGATCTTGAATGGGAGGCGCATGCGACTGAAAGCCGTGCTACAGCGAATTCCCCTGGTGGAAAGCCTGCAGGGATATTCCGCATCGTCGTTTCGTGACGATGCGTTCGCGGGCGTGGTCATCGCCGCCTTAACCATCCCGCTTTCGATGGGCTACGCGGAAGTGGCCGGCGTGCCCGCGGAATACGGCCTGTACGCCGCGATGCTCACGGCGGCGCTGTTCGCAGTGTTTTCGCGTAGCCGCAATATCGTGTTCGGCATGGATTCCGCGACCGCCGCCGTCACGGGCTCGGCCATCGCGAACTTGGGCGTGGCGTGGGGAAGCGGCCAGGCCGCCGAAGCCATGCCGTTCCTCGCCCTGGTCACGGCCGCGTTTGTGGGCGCGTTCTTCCTGCTGCGCCTGGGGCGCTTCGCCGAGAAGATCCCGTCGCCGGTGATGCACGGGTTCGTTCTGGGCATCGCGTGCGTGGTCGTTATCGGGCAGCTACCCAATCTGCTGGGGATATCCGTCGCGGGCACCTCCGCGGTCGACAAGCTCGCGGGCTGCGTCACGCAGATTGGCGGCCTGTCGGTTCCCGTGTTGCTGCTTGCGGTGTTCTCCATCGCCGCGATTCTCGTGCTGGAACGCGTGGCGCCCACGTTCCCGGGTGCCCTGGCCGTGCTGGTCGTGGGAACGCTTATCGCCGTCGGTCTCGGCATGGCGGGTATTACGCTTCCCGCTATCGGCGAGCTCGAGGGCACACTGCCCGAGCCCGTCTTGCCCGCTGTTCCCACGGGCGACTTCTTCGGGATGCTCAGCATCATGGCCGACGCCTTCACCATCGCGTTCGTGATGTCCATCGAGTCGCTGCTGTGCTTCCGCACATTTGCGCACAGCGATGCGGACACAGGTGCGGCGTCCGACCTCGTGGACGAGGGTGCCGTGATGAACCGCGAGCTGGGGGCCGCGGCGGTCTCGAACGGACTTGCGGCGCTGTTTGCCTGCCCGCCGGGCGCGGCGTCGCTTTCGCGTACCGCCGCCGCCATCGACGCGGGTGGCAGGACTCAGGTGGCGTCCCTGATCGGGGCGTTGGTCGTGCTGCTTACCGTGCTGTTCCTGTCGACGGTGCTCGCGTTGGTGCCGGAAGCGGTGCTTGGGGCCATCGTGGTGTGCGCGATGGTCAAGCTGCCCGACTTCACCAAGATTTCGCGCTACTTCCAGCACATGCGCATCGAGTTCTGGAATGTCATCGCGGTTGCGGCCATCGTGTTCGTGTTCGGGGCCGCGCATGGCGTGCTCATCGGACTGGTGACCACCGTTGTTTCAGATGCGCTGCGCCGGCGAGGCGCGGTTTCGCGTAAGGCGGTGTTCGGGGTTATCGACCGCCCCGACGAGCCGACGCGCTCGCAGCTGCGCAAGAAGCTGACGCCCGAGCAGCGCGTTCAGGCCGCCAACTACGTGAAGATGACCTTCGGCAGCCGCCTGGTGTTCTCGAATGCCTCGACCAAGACGACCAAGGCACTCGAGATCCTGTCGCGCATTCCCGTGGACGTGCCGCTGGTGCTGGGGTTGTCGAAGCTTCGCATGGTCGACGCTTCGGCCAACGACGAGATTCTGAACCTGATAGACGCCGAGCGTGCTCGTGGGCGCAAGGTGTATTGCATCCGCAAGCTCGCGCTGGCGAACGACACCTACACCCGATACGAGCTGCGGCGCGTGTTCGGCAGGGCAGACGGGCTGTTCTCGTCGAAGCGCGACTACGAGCTGTGGGCGCTCGAAAGCGCGGTTGCCGAGGCACGCAAGTCCGGCAAGCGGGACGCGGGCAAAGCGGGGGCGGTTGGCTCGTCGGATGCCACCGGGAAGAATCGGGCCGCGCATGCGAAGGCACAGGGTGCGGGGTCGCAGCCCGATCTGGCTGGCTCGAGTACCTCCGACCTGTTCGCACTGCCGGCCGAGCGGCCTGTGTTCACCCTGTTTATCGCTGCGCGGCACGAGGCTTTGAAGGGCGCGCTCGTGTACATCAAGGCGCGCGAAACGGTGCGGTTCATCGCGGACGTGGCCGAGGTGGGTGAAGGAGAGGTCGAGGTTTCGCGCCTGGAGCTTTCCCGCAAGCGTGGTCGCCAATATTTGGGAACGTATGCGGATGGAAACTGGGAGCGCGGCGCGATGTCGCAGGACGACCTGGACGCGACGCTCGCGATGGTGCACGCCGCGGTGTCGTACCCAGTGTTCCTCGAGGAGTTCGACGGCATCGAGCTCGAGGAGCCCTTCGGCATGGAGTTCGAGCTGTAAACCGAGGGGCTTACTCTTAGGGAGCCTGATTCTCGTACGATAACCTGTACAGGTGATGTTATAAAATCGAGGGAATGTTTGAAATATCGATTTCCGCACGCTGAAATGTAAGAAAAACCCTGTAATGTTTGATTTCTGGAGAGGGGTACGAGTATCAGCCTGTATTCGGGTATAAAACACCAGGTAGATGGCTCGCGCAAATCGAGCTACTTGACCCCCTGCCGAGAGATCAAACAATACCGAGAAAACTTAACATCGCAATGCTGAGAAGGTCGAATCCCAAACAAAACTATGAAAACAAAACACCAGGTTGTGGCGCAATGACGTACTTCGTAGCCATTTGAGCAAAGAGGCTGGGCCAAGCATCGTTCAGTACGGCAGGGGCGTCATCTCTTGATCATGTCCGCCCTGCTGGACTGCCGTA
>JAUNEQ010000045.1 GCA_030525445.1 Coriobacteriia bacterium
GGCGATGAGCAGCGACGAGTCGACGACGAGGACGGGGTCTTTCTTTGCCATGATGTTCTCCTTTTCGATGGCGTGGAACTAGAAGTCGATGAATTTCTTGCCCTCGGCGACGGCCTTGATGACGTCGGCCATGCGGGTGGACATGACGCCGGACGACCATCCCCAGATGAGTCCGACGACGATGGCCATCTGGATCTTGTTCTCGACTTCCACATAAACGGTGTTGCGCTGCACCATGCGAGTGCGCTTTCCGCCATCGAGCGGCTCGAGGAAGAAGCCCCAGGTCCAGCCATATTCCTTGCAGCCATGGGGAAGCCATGCGACCGCGCCCTGCTGGGTGGGCGGGTTGCCGGTATCGGAGCAGCCGACGATGTACTTACCGGGTTCGTGCAGCTTGATCTCGTGGCCCACGCCCTGGTCGCCGTAGAACACCCAATCGCCCACCTTCGTGTCCTGCCAGCGCTCCTGCGGCTGGTAGGTGTTGTAAATGCGGAAGGACGCCAGGTGCTCGAAATTCCAGAAGCTGTAGAAGCCTGCCTTGTTCTGGCCAAGCTGGTTGATGAGCGGCCACACCTTCTCGGGCGGGGCGTCGATCTCGGTGACGACTTGAGAGACCATCACCTGGTCATCGGGGTACGGCAGCAGGTCGTCGCCCGGGTATTCGCCCCTCGGAGGCGTTTGCTCGGGTGGCACCTTGTACTTCTTGCTGAATTGGTTGAGCCCGAGAAGCACAGCCGCCGGAGCGGCGACGCCTACAGCAGCGAGCTGCAGTCCTGAAAACTGAAATTTCACCTTGCACTCCTTACCTCGAAACAACAACAGTACACACTGTCATGGTAGCCATCTCTACAGATGAGCAGCGATATCGTGAGCGAAGATAGAAAGAAATTATGTATATGGCGATATATATTCAGGCCGAACTTTACGATGGGAGCCTCGATGTGAAATAGCGGGCAACGTCCGCTAACGAGGATTCTTGACCAAGGTCCCAGTGGCCGCGGTCAAGAATCCCGGAGTCTTATGCGATGCGGAAAATGCCGCCCTCACCCCAGTCCCAGGTGCCCTGGATGCCATTGGAGGCGGCGGAGAGCTCGAAGTGGAGTTTCGCGATGCCGAGGTCGGTATATTCCATGCCGCTCTTCACGTGCGGGAGTGTTGCACGAATGGGCGCATCAGGTGCGTCTTGCGTGAACACGACCGGTTGCTCGCAAACAGCCGACGGCGCGAGCTGAATGGCCTGGATGGCATCTTGGATCCATGCGGGAGCTTGGGCGAGCGGGTGGGGGCCCTGGAAGAGGTCCTCGTTTCGCTTGCTGCGGGCGCGGATGCTGCCGCGGATCGTCCGTTGCACCAACGGCATCTTCTGGGGAGCGAAGCCGATGGGCACGACATCGTGCAGCGTTTCGCCTTCGGCAAGTTCCACGCGCGTTGTCGAGCGGTCATAGGTGCTCGCAACCCAGCAGGTGGCAAGCCCGAGCTGGGTGGCGAACAACACGAACCGTTCGCCGTAATAGCCTAGCTGCTCCTCGGGGATGGCGCCCTTCGGCGCAACGAGCGCTGCATAAGCCGGAGGGTTCGCGGAGAACATTTTGCGGTTCATGTCGATTGCCGTGCCGTCTTCGCGGGGGCCGTAGATCTGGAAATGCAGGCCGCTTTCCGCATTGATGGCGTCGATCTCGTTTGCAAGCTCCCGGAAGACTTCATCTGGGATGGAATCCTTCAAGAACGCCCGACAGGAAATGCGCTTCTCCATTGCCTCGATGATATCCATGGCCCCTCCTTGGAACGGTTGCCTGCCTTTATTGTATCGTGCGCGATGCGACTCTGGGGGCAGGCGCGTTTGTCACGCGGTTTCGAAACCGTATCTTGTGCGCAACAAGTGGCTTCTCGGGCGAGAGCGGTGGGGGCAGCTGCTAGAATCGATACGAGAAAAGGGGAAGGAGGCATGATGACCGATAACGTTTCCCCGGCTCGTCCGAAGCCGGTTGACGAGTCGTGCGAGCTCATTGCCAATGAGCGGTTCACCGATTCGCTGTGGGACATGACCCTGCGTGCCCCGAAGATTGCGCGGGAGATTCTGCCCGGACAATTCGTGCATATGAAGATTCCCGGCATGGCTGGCCGGATCCTGCGCCGACCGTTCTCGGTGTATTTCGCGGATCCCGATGAGGGAATCTTGAAGATCCTCTACCAGGTGGTGGGGAAGGGCAGCGCCCACATGACCACGCTCATGCCCGGCCGGGTCGATGCGCTGAGCGTCATGGGCCCCATGGGCAATCCCTGGAGCCTGCCTGATGGCGCCAAGCGCGTGCTCTTCGTGCTCGGCGGCGTCGGAGCCGCTCCGCTCGCGATGTTCGGGGAGCAGGTGCTGAAGGCTGGCGTGACGCTCGACGTGTGCATGGGCGCCCAGACCAAGGATGCGCTCGCGATGAAGGGCCATTACGAGCAGGTGTTGGGGGTGGAGCCCATCTGCGCCACGGACGACGGGACGTTCGGGCATGCCGGCTTCGTGACGCAACCGGCTGCCGAGCTCCTGGAGAAAAACGACTACGACCTCGTGTGCTGTTGCGGCCCAGAGCCCCTGATGCGCATCGTGGCCGGCATGGCGGCCGATGCCGACGTGCCGTGCGAGGTCTCGATGGAGAAACGCATGGCCTGCGGCATCGGAGCATGCCTCTCATGCGTGGTCGACACCGTCGACGGCAAGAAGCGCTCTTGCGTCGATGGGCCGGTTTTCGATGCGCGGAAGGTGGTGTGGTAGATGGCGAACGAGACCTTCGAGCCGAAGCTTGCCGTGAACCTGGGCGGGCTCGCGATGAAGAACCCGGTGACGGATGCCTCGGGCACTTTCGCCGCGGGACGCGAATACTCCGATTTCGTCGACGTCGAGCGTATGGGCGCGGTGACGACGAAGGGCGTGTCGGTCGTTCCCTGGCAGGGCAACGACGCGCCGCGCATCGCCGAGACGCCGTCGGGCATGCTGAACTCCATCGGCCTGCAGAACCCGGGCGTGGAGGTTTTCAAGCAAAAGGACCTCGCCTGGCTCGCCGGAAAGGATGTGCCGGTCATCGTGAACGCCTGCGGTCATTCCGTGGCGGAATACGAGGGTATCATCGAGGCGCTCGCCGATGACGAGCGTGTCGGCGCGTTCGAAGTGAACATCAGCTGCCCGAACGTCGATGCCGGCGGCCTGACCTTCGGCACCGTGCCGGAACAAGCGGCCGAGGTCGTGCGCGTATGCCGCGCGAAGACCACGAAGCCGCTCATCGTGAAGCTGACCCCCAACGTCACCGACATCACCGAGATCGCCCGCGCGGTGGAGGCCGAGGGCGCCGATGCAATCAGCCTCATCAACACGCTGCTGGGAATGGCCATCGACGTGCGCACGCGCAAGCCCATCTTGGCGCGCGTGGTTGGCGGGCTTTCCGGCCCGGCGGTGAAGCCGGTTGCGCTGCGCATGGTATGGCAGGTGCATAATGCGGTGAAGGTGCCGCTGCTGGGCATGGGCGGCATCGCGACGGCCGAGGATGCCATCGAGTTCATGCTCGCCGGCGCGACCGCGGTCGCGGTGGGCACGGCGAACTTCGTGAACCCCCATGCGGTGGAAGAGGTAATAGACGGCATCCGCGCGTATTGCATCGCGCAAGGCGTGCACGATGTGAACGAATTGATTGGAGGACTCAAGGCATGAGCAACGGATTCAAGGATATGAAGCCCGAGGAGCGCATCATCACCGCGCTCGACTGCTGGCGCGAGGAGGCGCTCGAGCTCGCCGACAAGCTGGCAGGCCAAGCTGTCTGGTTCAAGGTGGGCATGACCCTCTACTACGTTGAGGGGCCGTCCATCGTCCGCGAGCTGAAGGATCGCGGGTTCAAGGTGTTCCTCGACTTGAAGTTCCACGATATCCCGCATCAGGTGCGCGGAGCCGCCCATTCCGCCGTGATCAGCGGCGCCGACATGATAACGATGCACACCGTGGGAGGCGTCGAGATGATGGCCAAGGCGCGCGAGGGGGCCGGCGAAGCGGCCCGCGCCGCCGGGCGAGAGGAGCCGGTGACGCTCGGCATCACGGTTCTCACCAGCATGGATGCCGACGCGCTTGCCAGCACGGGCGTCACGCGCCCCGTCGGCGAGCAGGTGCTCGCGATGGCGAAGCTCGCGCGCGAGGCGGGCCTTTCCGGCGTCGTCGCCTCGCCGCAGGAGGCATCGATGCTGCGCGAGGTGCTCGGACCCGATGCCTACATCGTCACTCCGGGCGTGCGTCCCGCCGGCGCGGCGCTCGGCGATCAGAAGCGCGTCGCAACCCCCGCGAAGGCCATCGCCGACGGCGCGAGCCATATCGTGGTGGGCCGCCCCATCACGCGTGCCGACGATCCCGTGGCGGCATTCCATGCAATCGCAGAGGAATTGCGCGCCGGCCTCTGATTCCTGTAAATAATGTTATAGAACATAGGCTAAAAGCTGGGAAAACTTTGAATCGCACGTGAAGATGGCCGTTTTCGCCAGCATCGTGAACGGCTGTGCTATCATGCTTAACCGTTGTTTTACGAATAAATGAAGGAGCAGTAAGAAAAATGGCTATTCCTCAACTTACCCCCGAAGAGCGTCAGGCGGCCCTCGAGAAGGCAAAGATCGCCCGCGTCAAGCGTGCCCAGGTTCGCGACGATCTCAAGAACGGCAAACTCTCCCTCAAGGATGTCATTGCCATGAAGAACGACGAGATCGTCGGCCGCATGAAGGTTTCCACCCTCATCGAGACCCTTCCGGGTTATGGCAAGGCCAAGGCTTCCAAGGTCATGGCCGAGTTGAAGATCGCCGAGAGCCGCCGTCTGCGTGGCCTGGGCGAGAAGCAGGAAGCCGCCCTTCTGGAGCGTCTCGGCTAATTCATGAGGAAGGGTAATCTCTTCGTCATATCTGGCCCTTCCGGTGCAGGCAAGGGCACTTTGGTCAAGCGACTGCTGGAACGGATACCCGATGCCTGGGTATCCGTTTCCGCTACCACGCGTGCGCCTCGTCCCGGCGAGATCGACGGGGTTCACTACTATTTCATGAACGACCAGCACTTCGATGACCTCATCGCTGCGCATGGGTTCTTGGAGTGGGCCGACGTGCACGGAAAGCGCTACGGCACGTTGAAGCGCACGGTTTTGGAGCGGATGCAGGCTGGCCAACAGGTCATTCTCGAGATCGATGTGCAGGGTGCCTTCCAGGTGCGCAAGCTCATCCCCGAGGCGATCCTCGTGTTCATCGAGCCGCCTTCGCTCGAGGAACTCCGCCGCCGGCTCGAGGGCCGCGGAACCGAGGATGCCGATGCGATTGCGCGTCGCATGAAGACCGCCGAAGCCGAATTGGCGCTCAAACATGAATACAATAAGCAGTTGGTCAACGACGACCTTGATGCTGCGACCGAAGAGCTGGTAGCATTCGTCAATGAATGCGCCAACGAATAGCGAGGACACCACATGAGCGTTATCGAACCGAACATCAACAAGCTGATGGAGCAGACCGATTACGATCGTTTCCTGCTCTGCACGCTGGCTTCCAAGCGCGCCCACGATATCAACGACATGATGCGTGGCCAGCGCGATCGCGCGCTGCAGCTGTCCACCGCTGTCGAGATCGCCCGCGCGACGAATCGCAAGCCGCTTTCCATTGCCTTCGACGAGATCGCCGCGGGTGATGTGGGATACGACCCCGATTCCATCAAGATGTAACCGGCGCTTCGGCGCCACATGCCATGCCGATGCGATAGACGCGTCGGCCGCTTCGCACGATGTACCAAGGGGGAGAATCCCTTTTGGTACATTTTGCGTTCATATGCGATCAGGAGACCTGCATGTCCAATAACTACCAGCGCATCTGCCTGCTTCATTACCACGAGATCGGCTTGAAGGGGCACAACCGTTCCGCCTTCGAAAACCGTTTGATGAAGAACGCCCAGGCAATTCTAGCCGATTACCCCGTCGTCACCATGCGCCGCATCTCGGGCCGCATCCTCATCTTCATCAAGGAGGGGACGGCGTATGAGGATGCGTGCGCGCTTGCGCGCGTGGCTTCCCGCATTCCCGGCGTCGCGCGCGTGTCGTGCGGCTACATCTGTCATCAGGACCTGGAAGAGATGTGCGATGCCGCCCAGCAGGCCCTTTCCGATGCCGAGCCGTTTGAGACGTTCAAGGTGCAGGCACGGCGCAACCACACCGATTTCCCCATCAACTCGATGGATTTGAACCAGCAGGTGGGCGCCCACTTGTGCCGGAACTTCCCAGAGAAGAAGGTGAAGATGAAGGAGCCCGACGTGGAGGTCCACGTCGAGGTGATCGAGGGTTCCACCTACATCTACGCATGGACGATCCGCGGCGTCGGCGGCCTTCCCGTGGGGTCTTCGGGGCGCGTCATGTGCCTGCTGTCTTCAGGCATCGATTCGCCGGTTGCCGTGTGGCGCCTCGCGCGACGCGGCGCCATCCCGTTTGGCGTTCATTTCTCGGGGCGCCCGCAGACCGCATCCACGAGCGAATACCTGGTCGATGATATCGCCCATGTGCTTGAGGAAAGCGGATGCATCGCGCGCGTGTACGTGGTCCCGTTCGGCGATTACCAGCGCTCAATCGCCGCGCAGGTTCCGCCCGAGCTGCGCATCATCATGTACCGCCGCCTCATGTTCAAGGTCGCGGAACAGCTCGCGCGCAAGGTGGGGGCGAAGGCGCTTGTCACCGGCGAGAGCCTGGGTCAGGTGGCGAGCCAGACCATCGAGAACATCTCGGTGGTGAACGAGGCGATCGAGCTTCCCGTCTTCCGCCCGTTCATCGGCACCGACAAGATCGAGATCATCGACCAGGCGCAAGAGCTCGGAACGTTCGAGATTTCGAGCCAGGATGCCCCGGACTGCTGCACCCTGTTCATGCCGCGCAACCCGGAAACGCACGCGAAGCTCGATAAGGTGCTCGAAGCGGAGGCCCTGTTGCCGCTCGACGAATGGATTCCCGAACTGGTTGCATCGGCGGAGCCCCATGACTACACCTGCCCGTCGGTGAACTTCAAGAAGCTCGCCCGCGAGGCGGATCGCGCATAGATTCGATCTCGCAACCGGCCACAGGGGCTATCCTTGTGGCCGGTTTGCTTTTATGTGAATGGTTTATGGATTCCCGTTTTCGTGCCCGAATAGATCCGTTTCCACCGACGTTTTGAAAACGAGCGGCATGAGCTGCGGTTTGAGAGATATTTGACTGATATTTGAGCCTTGTTTTAGGCATTTTTGAACGTTGTCATAACGATATTTGAGAGTGCTCCTCTAGTCTTTCTCGGCGGAAGGAGAGGAGGTGCGCCCATGTCGTTTTTGGAAGAAGTAGAACGTGTGCAGGATAAGCTTCCAGCGCGGCGGCTGTCACGACCGATGCTCGTTGGCATCGTCTGTCTCGCTGCGGCGATTGTGATGCTGACGGCATTGGGAGTGGCCTCGACCGCCCGGGGTGACTTCGTCGTGGGAAACACCGCCTCCTCTTCTTCGGCGGCTACTGAGACTCTTGCGGGCGACGACGGTGTCGATGACGCCTCCGGCCAGGATGGCACCCAGGAGCAAGCTAACGAGAGCGCCTCCTCGTCGTCATGCTTCGTATATGTCGTCGGTGCCGTGAAGAAACCCGGAGTATACGAGCTCGATGCCGATTCACGGGTCAATGATGCGGTGTCTTTGGCGGGGGGATTCGACCAGTCCGCCGATAGGGCGGCGGTGAACCTCGCGCGGCCCATCGTCGATGGCGAGCAAATCTACATTCCCGAAGAAGGGGAGCAGGCCCCCGTGCCCGAAGCGGACGAATCATCGAAGGCGCCCTCCGCCGGAACTTCATCGGGTGGATCTTCTGACGGGAAGGTCAACATCAACTCCGCGACGGAAAGCGAGTTGGAAAGCCTGCCGGGCATCGGCGAGGTGATGGCGGGGCGCATCGTCGAAGACCGCGAAGAACAGGGGCCGTTTGCGGCACCTGAAGACCTCATGCGCGTCTCCGGCATAGGCGAGAAGAAATACGCTTCAATCGCCGATCTCATCACCGTATAACGGCCATGAAGCATTCCGGTGCAAGCGTGATAGCCCGTTTCCTCACGGCAGGGGGCGAGATCGATTCGCATGCGCAGGGGCCAGACGGAGCGTTGCCCGGCCGTGCGGAATGGCTTTGCAGGAGGCCCTACCTCCCCCCGGCGTTCTTCTTCGCAATCGCCCTGTGGTTGGGCGTCGCGCTGACGGTGGAGGCGCTATTCGGGGCGCCGAAGGCATTCTGCTGGAATCTCGGCATGCTATCGCTTATCGTCGCCCTCATGTTTCTCGTCGCGCTCGTTCGCCTGCATGCATTCATCGGTTGCATTCTCGTGGGAGTCGCATTGGGGTGCGCCATCGGCTCGTTCCACGCACACGCGATGATAGCGGGTGCAGAAGCGCTCGAGCGCCAAGGCGATGCATCGACGATAGAGCTCGTCCGCGATTCGCATGAGGGATCCTTTGGCAGGAGCGCCGTGGGGATGGCGCGGGGAGGACATCGTATTTCCTTGAGCATGGGGCCGGAAGAGCGTCTCATGGTTGGCGATTGCGTGGTTGCCGAATCGTTTAAGGCCCCTCAAGCGCGCAACGCCCGCGACTGCTGGCGAGATGGCATCGTCGCCGTCGCGTCGGCAAAGGCGATGACGGGGGAAGAGCGTGCAACGCCCCTTGAGCTTCTGCGGGGGTTTCGCCGTGCTGCCATCGAGTCGACCATCCAGTGCGGGCGCGATACAGGCGATCGCATTCGGGTTTCCCTCGATGATGCGGTCCTGCTGCTATGCGCGATGGCGATGGGGTACACCGACGGGCTGTATGCAAGCGCCCTATACCAATCGGTGAAAGTCGATGGGCTCGCGCATTTAGTCGCGGTGTCGGGCACCCACCTATCGCTCGTGTGCGGCATGGTGGCCGTCGCATTTCGCCGGCTTTCGTTGCCCCGCGCGGCAGGCATTGCGGTGCAATGCCTGTTCATCGGTGGATACCTCGTGTTCACCGGAGCGCCGACCTCGGCGATTCGGGCGGCGATGATGACCGCGATCGGCATGTTCTCGTTCTTCTCGAAACGCCGCCCATATGCCCTGGGAGGGCTTTCTTGCTGCGTCGTCTTGATGATCGCCTGCGATCCCGCAGCCGCATTCTCCGCATCATTGCTGTTGTCGGCGGCCGCGACGGCAGGCATCGTCCTGTTCAGCGGTTACTTCGGCGATCTCCTCGCGTATGCGTTGCGCCTCCCCGTGGGACTCATCCGAGATTCCGTCGCGCTCACCGCCGCCGCATCCATCGTGACGGGACCCATATCGGCATGCCTCTACGGGCAGGTATCTGCCGTCTCGTTGCTCGCGAATCTCGTCATCACGCCGCTCGTTCCCTTCATCTGCGCAGGTGGAACGCTCGTTGTCATCGTCAATGTGGCGCTGCCATTTGTGGGTGCATGTGCGCTTGGGGTGCTCCTGATGCTGCTGCACGGCGTTTGCATGGCACTTGATTTCCTGTCTAGGTTGCCCGGTGCGGCGTTCCCCCTATCGCTCGATGTCTGGTGCGCCATCGCCGCCGGAGCCGCTGTGCCGGTGACGGTATGGGTGACGTGGCCGCGCCCATGCCTTGCGATGGGTTGCCTCTGCGTTGCGCTTCTGGTGGTGATGGCATGCCTCTCGCTCGTCGCTCCCCATATCAGGGGCGATGCAATCACCATGCTCGATGTCGGCCAGGGCGATGCCATACTCTTGCAGAGCCGCGGGCGCTCCCTGCTCATCGACACCGGCACCGAGGACACTGCGCTTCTCGAGGGGCTTGCGTCGTGTGGGATACGCTCGCTCGATGCAGTGCTCATCACGCATCCCGACGACGATCATTGCGGGTCTCTCGCATCGCTTCGGGGAATCGTCGACGTTGGCGAGGTGCTTGTCGCGCATGATTTGTTGACCGAGCGCAATGAGCATTGCGAAAAGCTCAGGCGAGCTGCGCAGGAGATTGTCGGAGATACGGGAATGCGGGGGCTCTCGGCGGGCGACCACATAGATGTGGGCGCCTTGCACGGCACGGTCATCGGCCCTGATGCGTTCGTCGATGGAGGGGGAAACGCCGATAGCGTCGTGCTGCTCGTGCAGGCCGATGTGGATGGGGATGCCCGCTTCGATTATTCGGGCGTCTTCTGCGGCGATGCCGAGGAGCCGCAGCTCTCGCCATATGCGCGTGAGGGCCGCATCGGCGACGTCGACATCCTCAAGGTGGGCCACCATGGAAGCCGCAGTGCGGTCGATGGGAGGCTGCTTGATGTGTTGCGGCCCGAGATTTCCCTCATTAGCGTTGGCGCCTACAATCGATACGGCCATCCTGTTCCCGAAACCGTCGAGCTCCTGGAGGAGTCGGGAAGCGAGGTCTTCAGGACCGATGAAAATGGGATGATTAGCTGCTTCCTCAGACCGGATGGCATACATGTCACGGCGACGCGCTACAATGAGTCCCCGGAAGGAGGTGGCCGATTTGGCTGAGCAAAGCGGTTTGCTGCCAGCGTACCTGGCAAATGGCGATGATGCGTTGAAGCGCGAGCGAGTCGCGCAACGCCTGAACCGGCGCGTGGCGCAGATGGGCGATATCTCCTTCAACTCAGAGGATTTCGACGGCGAGTCGGCACGCGGTGCCGATATCGTTGCGGCATGCAACACGCTGCCGTTCATGAGCGATGTGCGCCTGGTGACCGTGAAAAATGCCGACAAGCTGCGGAAAGCCGATTCGGATGCCCTTGTGGATTACCTGGAGTCACCGGCTCCAACCGCGGTGCTGGCGCTCTATGCAAACGGGCTTGCGAAGAACACGCGCCTCTATAAGGCGATTTCCAAGTTGGGGAAGGCGGCTGTCATCGATTGCGCGTCGGTGACCAAGCGCGAGCTTCCCTCGCTCGTCGCGCAGATGGCGAAGTCGCATGGCATCACGCTCAGGTCCGATGCGTCAAGTGCGCTTATCGAGCTTGCCGGCGAGGATACGGTGCGTTTGGATGCTGAACTCAGGAAGCTCGCGCTCGCACATGTGGGCGACATGGCGGTTACCGCAGAAGAGGTCAAGCGCCTTGTCGGCCGGACGACGGAAGCGAAGCCCTGGGAATTCGTCGATGCATTATCGGAGCGCGATGCGGCGAAATGCATGCGGTTGCGCTCACGCATGGAATCGACTTCGGTGTATGCGCTGCTCGCCATGTGCATCACGCGGATTCGCGAGCTCGCCATGACCCACGCCCTCATGACGCGTGGTCAAGTGGGGCAGCTTTCGGAATTCGTGAAAGGCCCGCCGTGGAAAGTGAAGCATTACCCCCGTTATGCGCGCAACTATTCCGCCGAGGAGCTGCGGGCCGCGCTTCGCAGCGCCCGCGATACCGAGCGCGCCATGAAGAGCGGCGCCGACCCCGAAACCGCATTCGAGACCTGGTACCTCTCGCTCGTTTCACGCTAATTCAGCGGCACACCCGTGATGGGTCCCTCCGTGCCTTTGCCTCACGCAGCTTTTCCAGCAAAAACGAGAGCCGGGAACCAATGGTTCCCGGCTCTCGTACTTGATATGCGGATAGATCGGGTGGGTTAATCCCGGTCACCGTAAACAGAGGTTATTCGGCGTCCTCGGAAGCCTCAGCAGCCTCGGCGGCCTCAGCGGCGGCCTTCTTCTCAGCAGCCTTCTTCTCGGCCTTCTGCTGAGCCTCGCGGCGCTTGGCCTTCTCGGCCTCGGCAGCCTGCATGGCGGCAACGCGCTCGGCCTTAGCAGCAGCCTTCTTGGTGCCGCCCTTGACGACGTTCTCATGCTTGACCGGCTGGTAAGCAGCGCGATCCTCGGCAGTGGCAACGGTGTTCACGAGCTGCATGAGGTTGCTCTTGCGGTTGGCAGCCTGGTTCTTGTGGATGATGCCCTTGCTGGCAGCCTTGTCGAGCAGGCGGCAGGCCTTCTGGGCCAGGGCGAAGGCCTCTTCGCCGTTGCCGGCCTCAACAGCCTCGCGGGTCGCGCGGATGGCGGTCTTCAGCTGGGACTTGTAAGCACGGTTGCGCATACGGGACTTCTCGTTGGTGATGATGCGCTTCTTCTGACTCTTGATGTTAGCCACTGTGTTGTTCCTCCATGTTGCAATACGTTTGCGTTACTTCGCGTGTGGGGAAAGTTACTCGCGACGAAACTCGAAAATCTTACCATGGAATTTCCCAGATGGAACGAGAATTTCAATTCGCTTCAGCTGATGCCGGGAATTCGATGAATTCTTCAAACATGGGCACGTCCGGCTTGAGTTGCCCTATAGTATTCGGATGCAATCGAGAGAATGCGACGCTCACCGTGAACGCATCTGGCGCAAACGAGGAAGGTGAACATGCCCGGGGACCCCAGCAAGATTCGTAATTTCAGCATCATCGCGCATATCGACCACGGAAAGTCGACGCTTTCCGACCGCATCCTCGAGCAGACCGGCACCATCGCGCAGCGCGACATGCAGAGCCAGCTGCTCGATACAATGGATATCGAGCGAGAGCGCGGCATTACCATCAAGAGCCAGGCGGTACGCGTGTCCTACAAGGCCGACGACGGCGAGGAATACGAGTTCAACCTCATCGACACCCCGGGCCACGTCGACTTCACCTACGAGGTGTCCCGCAGCCTTGCTGCATGCGAGGGCGCGGTGCTTGTGGTGGACGCGACGCAGGGCGTGGAAGCGCAGACGGTCGCCAACGCCATGCTCGCCATGAACGCCAACCTCGAGATCATCCCGCTCATCAACAAGATCGACCTTCCCGCCGCCGAGCCGGAGCGGGTGCGCGGCGAGATCGAGGAATCGCTCGCCATTCCCGCCGACGAGGCGGTGCTCGCGAGCGCCAAGACCGGCGTGGGCGTGCATGACCTGCTGGAATCGGTCGTGTACAACATCCCGGCGCCAGAAGGCGATGCGGATGCGCCGCTGCGGGCGCTCATCTTCGACTCCTTCTTCGATGCTTACCGCGGCGTCGTGGCGCTCGTGCGCATCATGGAGGGCACGCTCAAGCGCGGCGCGCAGGTGAAGATGATGGCCACCGGCGCGCTCGCCTTGGCGGAAGACGTGGGCTTCCGCACTCCCTACGAGATCTCGACCCCCGAGCTGGGCCTCGGCGAGGTGGGCTACCTGGTGACGGGCCTTAAGGACCCGAGCCAGGTGCGCGTGGGCGATACGGTAACGCTGGCCGCACGTCCGGCCGCGGAGCCGCTTCCCGGCTATCGCGAGGTGAAGCCGATGGTATTCACCGGCATTTTCCCCATCGAGGGCGACCAGTACGAGGCGCTCAAGGATGCGCTCGAGAAGATGCACCTGAACGACCCGGCCCTCGTGTACGAGGC
>JAUNEQ010000046.1 GCA_030525445.1 Coriobacteriia bacterium
CGGAGCCGGTTTCGTGCCAGTTTCCGGCTGAGAACCGGCAGCGTGCTGGGCACGGCGCCGGTTTCGTGCCACGAAAGCCGGGGGTCTGGCTGAGAACCGGCCGCGTGCGGGGTGCGGGTTTCCCGGGATGCTCAAGCCCGATAGTCCGCACCTGGATGCACGCACGGGTACGCGCCTGCATGCGCGCCGAGGCCGTGTTCGCGCCTGGATGCACGATTTTCGACGCCGCGTGTGCGCTGCAACCGGGTTCGTACCTGGATGTACGCTCGCGGAAAAGCATTCCCCCAGGTCGCATGTAAAACAAGCCGAAAATCGGCCAGAAACAGCATACATCCAGCGCACTTGGGGCCCCAGTGCGCATCGGGCGTCGATAATCGCGCATGCAGCGTCGAACTTCGGCCGCTGCGGTCAGCCGGCCGTCTTTGCACGCGAGTTCGCGCCTGGATGTACGATCGTGAGCTGAGAAACCCCCGCTTTGTTCCGAGCAAACGAAGCGAGTCGAGGGGCCTCCTGCGGGAGGTCTCTCGACTCCGGCGCTTTGCGCCTGCGCTCGGGATGACAATGAACGGCACCCTAAGGTTTTTTCCGCGACAGCCTCTTTTTCAGGATCTTCATTTCGCGCTTGGCGGCGTAGGGGATGATGGCTTTCAGCTTGTCCTCGTTCTTCCACATGGTGGAGGCTTCGGGCAGGTCGCGGCTCAGATGGATGGCGTCGAAGTCGCACTTCGTGGTGCACACGCCGCAGCCGATGCACTTGTTGGGGTCCACCACGCTCGCGCCGCATTTCAGGCAGCGGGCGGTTTCCGCGCGTACCTGCTCCTCGGTGAGCGTGAGGTGCCAGTCGCGATGCGACCGTGCGCGGTCGATGGAGGAATCGATGCCCTCGCGCTGGCGCGGGCCGTGGTCGTAGCTCATCGGGTTGATGGCGATATCGTCCTTGTCGAGCTCGATGTAGCGGCGCTGGTTGCGTCCGAGCGTGAGGGAATTGCCCGGCTGGACGAAGCGGTGGATGGAGATGGCGGCTTCATGGCCGGCGGCGATGGCGTCGATGACGAACTTCGGGCCGGTGTAGGCGTCGCCGCCCACGAATACGTCGGCCTGCGCGGTCTGGAACGTGCGTGCGTCGGCTTGCGCGCGACCGCCGCTGCCCAGCTGCACGGCGGAACCGTCCAGCAGCGTGCCCCATTCGATGGACTGCCCGATGGCCATGACGACGTTGTCGCAGGGCACGAGCTTCGTGTCGTCCTCGTCGTAGGCGGGGGAGAAACGCCCCCGCTCGTCGTAGACGCGGGTGCAACGCTTCATGACGACGCCGGTGACCCGGCCACCTTCCGCGATGATTTCCTTCGGGCCCCAGCCGCAATCGATGACGACGCCGTCGAACTCGGCCTCGTCGCGCTCCTCGGGCGTTGCGGGCATGATCTCGCGAGTTTCCAGGCTGAACATGCTCACCTGCGAGGATTCCGCGCGCACGGCCGCGCGGGCGGCGTCGATGGCCACGTTGCCGCCGCCGATGACGACGGTCGTGCCCGGAAGCTCATGGGTTTCGTCGGCGAGCACGGTGCGCAGCAGCTCGATGGCCGAGGTCACGCCGACCGCATCCTCGCCGGGAACGCCTGCCTTACGGGCGCCTTGCGCGCCAATGGCCAGGTAGAAGGCCCGGTAACCCTGCTCGCGGAGCTCGTCGAGCGTCACGTCGCGCCCCACGTCCACGCCGCAGCGGATCTCCACGCCCAGCTCGCGCAGCACATCGATCTCGGCGGCGACGACATTCTTTTCCAGCTTGTACGAGGGGATGCCGTAGGTCATCATGCCGCCGGGCAGCGGGTTGCGCTCGAACACGGTGGGCTTGTAGCCCAGCGTGGCCAGATAGTATGCGCAGGTGAGGCCTGCGGGGCCGGCGCCCACGATCGCGATCTTTTCGGGATAGGGCCCGCGCAGCGAGGGCTGCAGAATGGGCGGGATGAAGCGGGTCTCGGCGTTCAGGTCGCGCTCGGCGATGAACTTCTTCACGGCCTCGATGGCCACCGCGTCATCCACGAGCCCGCGGGTGCATGCGTCTTCGCAGCGGTGGTTGCACACGCGCCCGCATACGGCGGGGAAGGGGTTCTCCTTCTTGATGAGGGCGAGCGCTTCGGTGTAGCGCCCCTGTGCGGCGAGGCGCAGGTAGCCCTCGACGCCGATGTGCGCCGGGCACGCGACCTTGCACGGCGCGGTGCCCGTGTCGTAGGTCTCGATGCGGTTGTTGTCGCGGTAGTCCGGATCCCATTTCTCGGGACCCCACGGCACGTCGTCAGGCAGCTCGTGGCGCGGGTATTCTACCGGGCCATGCAGCGTGCACAGGCGTTGGCCGAGCTTCACGGCGCCGGCCGGGCAGTTCTCGACGCACTGCCCGCACGCGACGCATTCGTTGGGGTCGACGTGCGCCACGTAGGCCGAACGGCTGAAGTTGGGCGTGTTGAACAGCTGGCTCGTGCGCAGGCCGTAGCACACCGATTTCTGGCAGTTGCAGATGGCGAAGATCTTCTCCTTGCCGTCGATGTTCGTGATCTGGTGCACGAAACCCAGGTCCTCGGCCTTCTGGATGATTTCCATCGCCTCTTCGTAGGTGATGTAGCGGCCCTTGCCGGTCTGGACCTCGTAGTCGGCCATGTCGCCCACGCCGATGCACCAGCCCTCGGGGTCATCGCCCGTGTTCACGCCGCGCACGGTCTCGCTCATGCGGCACGAGCACACGGCCGACGAGAAGCGGTCGTACTTCTTTAGCCAATGCGAGATGTGCTCCACGTCGACGGAGGATTCCACCTGCTCGATGGCCGTTTCCACGGGCACGACGTGCATGCCCACGCCACCGCCGCCAGGCGGGACGATATCCGCGATCGCGGCGGGGCCCAGGTACGCGACGCGCTCGAAGTAGGTGCTCATCTCGGGATGCTCTTCCAGCGCCGCTTCGTTCATCGCGTAGAATTCGCCCATGCCGGGAAGCTGCACGGGCAGCGAGAAGCGCTTCTCGTGGCGCGGGTTCGTTCCGTCGAGGTTTTCCCAGTTGTATTCCAGGTTACCCTTCTGGGCCATGAGGTTCACGAGCGGCTCGACCTTCTCGAGCGGCCACTCGCAGGCCTCGGCGATCTGCGCCATGGTCATGGGGTGCCGGATGCCCATATGGTTGGCGATGTAGGCCGTTTCCTCAGTGAAGACGGAGAGCAGGCCCCAGCATTCCGGGTCCGCCGGCGTGATCTTCTGGATGCCGAGCTTCTTCGGGATGCGGTCGACCATCATCTTCGCGAGCTTCATGGTCTCGGGTCGGGTGGCCGGGTCGATTTGCATCGCGGGCTCGTACGGGTCGTTCGGGTTTGCAGGCCGATACGGCTTGTCGGGGCGCCAGACGTAATTGGGATCCCACAGCTCGGGATGGTCGCTCTCTTCCTTCGACTTCGCGCGTTCGGGCTGGTCGAACACCTTAACGACGACGTTGCCCTGGTTGCGCTTGGGGCTGCGGCATCCCTCTCCCGGTTCGTTGGTGGGGGTCGCCCAATGCTCGTGTTGCTTCATGATGCTCTCCTAATCTCTGGCAACCATCTTACGCGTTTCGTGCGCAGACGCCAGAACCTATCACGGGGCCAGTTCCCGTGTTAGGTCGCGCGCAATCTATCGCCGGGACCGTTCCCGCGATAAGTGCGCGCATGACAATCGCGTGGCGTTTTCCGCCTGGTCGTTCCTTGACCGGACGCGACCGTTCGCGTACCCTCATTGATTCGAGTGAAATTGGATGAATGAAGGGGCAACGTATGCTCGTATTGGTGGTAAACGCCGGCAGTTCCACGCTGAAGTGCCAGCTTATCGAGACGGATGGCAAGAAGAGCCTTATGAAGAGCCTGGCGGAGAAGATCGGCCAGTCGGACGCCACGATGAGCTTGCAGTTCCTGCCCGATGGCGAGAAGAAGCGCTATCAGATCGGCGGCGTGTCCATCGACCGTTGCTTGGAGAAGGTGCTCGAGCTCATGGTGAGCGAACCCGGAAGCCCCATTTCGAGCCTCGATGAGCTTGACGCCATCGGCAACCGCATCGTTTCCGGCGGCGAGTATTTCGATCGTTCCGTGCTCGTGAACGACGAGACCTTCCCGCTCATTCAGAAGTGCGAGGCCCTGGCGCCGCTGCACAACCCGCCGGCCGACACCTGCATCAAGATGATGCGCCGCATGCTGCCCGACACGCCGCAGGCCGCGGTGTTCGACACGGCGTTCCACCAGTCCATGCCTGCGAAGGCGTTCATGTACCCGCTGCCGATGAAGTACTACGAGAAGTACCACATCCGCCGCTATGGCGCGCATGGCACGAGCCACCGCTACGCGGCCCAGCGCGCGGCCGACATGATGCACCGCAACATCAAGCACATGGGCGTCATCACCTGCCACCTGGGTTCCGGCGGCTCCATCTGCGCGGTCGAGGGCGGCAAGTCCATCGACACGACGATGGGTTTCACGCCGCTTGACGGCCTGATGATGGGCACGCGTTCCGGCTCGCTCGACCCGGCGATCGTCACGTACGTGATGCGCCACGAGCGCCTCACCTACGACGAGATGGACCGCATCCTGAACAAGCAGTCGGGCATCCTGGGCATTTCCGGCACGTCCGCCGACATGCGCGATGTCACGGAAGCCGCGCATGCGGGCGACGAGCGCGCCCAGCTTGCCATCGACATGTACGTGCATGCCGTGCAGAAGGCCATCGGTTCCTACTATGCGCTCATGACGCACACCGACGCCGTCGTGCTCACGGCCGGCATCGGCGAGAATTCCGCCGAGCTGCGCGAGCGCATCTTTGCCGGCCTCGCGCACATGGGCATGATTTTGGACAAGGAGCGTAACGACTTCACGGGCGCCATTGGCGAGGACCGCATCGTGTCCATCGACGACAGCCCCATCAAGATCTTCGTGGTCACCGCCGACGAGGAGATGCGCATCGCCCGCGACACCGCCGCCCTCGTTTCCGGCGAGGCCGTGCGCTAACCAAGACCAAATGAGGCCGGGGGTCCATCGGAACTCCGGCCTCTTTTTATGGTGAGTTAACGTCACTCGTTCAAGAGCAGCGCACGTCGGAGGTTCGCTCGGCGAAACGCCCACCCCTCATCGGGAGTGCGGCTGCGGATGCCCAACATGCGCCGGAGGCCTTGCGCGAACGCATCGAACGAATCCACGTCCATGAGCTGGGGCCGTGTGAGCGGCAGGACGCGCACGCTTGCCACGGTGAGCTCCACCTCGCGCCGGGAATCGCGGTAGCGGGCCCATTCGCCGCTGTGCTCGGCATCGCTGTTGTATTCCACGTCGATATTGGGGCCAGGCCAGAACAGGTCGGGATACCGCTCTTTCACGCCATCGGGGTTGCTCACCTTGATCAATGGATTGAGCAGGGGTTTCGGCAGCCCGTATCCGCCCAGGCGCCGGGGCAGGCACAGCAGCAGGTACGTGGCGGCTTCCATGTGGGATGCGGCTCCGTTCAGCAGCCAACGGGCATCGCGGGTGGCATTGTGCACGCCGTCGTACCCCTTCATCCGCTCGAGGAATCCGCTGATCAGCTGCGCGTTCATTGCGGGCGGAAGGTCGTACGTGTAATTGCCGCGCTCATCGAAGTCGGGGTGTGGAAGGCCCGGTCTGAATGCGGGCGCGAGGTGATAAAGGGAGTAGGTCCCGCAGAGTTCCATGCCAATCTGCAGCAAGCGGGCGGTATCCAGCGTCTTCGCGAGAAGCATGAACGTGAAAGAAGGGGCGCAAATGCAGACGCCATGCCCTAGGTTGAGGAAGGCGCCGTAAGGCACGTCTTGGCTGAACACGCGTGTGACCAGCTGCTGCGTGCGCGTTTCCTTCGAGCGGTCTCCCACGAATGCGTGGACCGGTCGGCTTACGTGATCGAGCCAGAGCTGCGCCGTCGAATCGAGCTCCTCGATTTCGTGCATGCTGCTTATGGCATCCTTCAATGTGCGGCCACGTGTTGTTGAGCCGCCCAGGCCGTCATTGCCGTTCACGGAGCGCAGATAGCGGATGAGCTCCAGCGAAGCATCCGCTGCAAGGTAGAGTTTCACAGCGCCTCACCTCCTTCGCGTAGAGGATTGACGCAATAATGCCAAAAAAATCGAGTAATAGGAAGAATTACGGTGAGATTTGCGCACCCGGGAAAGCGAAGACCATTAAAGCGCCAGGTCAAATGTGCCTATTAGGATAACCTAACTTTTGGAGGTGCTGAAAATCTTCCTATTACTCGATTTTTTTGGCATTATTGCGTCAATCCTCTACGCGTCGGGCGGAATCGGGCGTTCGTTCGACCCGGTTCCGCCCGTTGCATCATGGCTGACCGTGTTTCCTGCGGCCGGAGGGCCGATTGCATGCGCGGGGAGCCTGCGGCGCGAAGCCTTCGCGGTTGGCTACGCTTCCGCCAGGCGGGCGGCGGCGACTTCGGTGCACCAGTCGGTCTTGCCGCAATGCGGGCAGGTCACCTTGCGCGTGGTGGGGGTGTGCTTCGCGAAGAACCATTCGCGGGCTTCGGGCCGGAACACCTCATGGCAATGCGGGCACAGGTATGCCACGCGCTCGCGGTAGAAGCGCACGAGCGCGAGCGCGAGCGGCATGGCTGCGAGCTCCACGCCCGCGAAGGGCCTCCAGTCGCCCTTGCGAATCCAGTGGACGAGCGCGGCGAGCTCGATTGCGCCGACGGGCAGCCCGATGACCATCATGGTCCGGTAGACCTTTTGCAGCTGCTGTTCGTACGACTTGTCGTTTTGCATGATGTCCTCCATGCCGGAAATTGATTCCGCCGGCAGCGCATCGTGCTCCTCGAGCCCCTGCGCCATGCGGGCGATGACCTCGCGGGCGTGTTGCCGCTGCGCGATCTCGTCCTCGAGCTTTCGGTCCTGTTCCGCTAGGATGTCGCTCATCACCTGGGCCGATACCTCGCTCTCGAGCACGCCGCGGATGGCGCCCAGCTTGAGCCCCAGTGACTTCAGCAGCAGGATTTTGCGCAACTTCGCGGCGTCGTCTTCCGTGTAGATGCGCCGGCCGCCTTCCGATGTCGCCGCCGGGGGCAGCAGGCCCTTCTCGTCGTAGTACTGCACCGTGCGCACGGACACGCCGCACGCCTCGGCGAGCTCGCCGGTGGAATAGGTGGCTTTCTCTTGGTTCTCCAACATGGGAAGCACCTCCTTTCACGGAGTAGCTAACACCATCACGTTACGTCACGAGCAAGCGTTTTTTCGAAAAAAATCGCTCCGCCCGTAAAAAGCTCCGTCCCCTTGGGCTCAGCCGATGGTGAGGGGCATGTCCTGCCAGGCGGCGGCCACGGCCACGCCGTCGGGCGCGCCGGAGAGCGCCTGCCGCGCGAGGCGATGCAGGTTGTTCGTTTCGGAGAGGTGCATGCCGCAGATGGCCTGCAGGCTGGCTGGCGAGATGCGGTCGAGCGCGTCGGCCGACTGCACGTTGGACAAGTGCCCGGCGTCCGATGCGATGCGCTGTTTAAGAGGATAGGGGTACGGGCCCTCGGCGAGCATCTTGGGGTCGTGGTTTGCCTCAATCGCGAGGATGCGCGCCCGCGCGAACAGCTCCACGGCCGCATCGGGCAGCACGCCGCTATCGGTGAGATAGCCCAGCGTATCGAATCCGCCCGGGGCATCCGGTGCGGCGACCTCGAATGCCATCCCCACGGGTTGCGCCGCGTCATGCGAGGTGGGGAAGAGCTGCGCGTGGATGCCGCCGAGCTGCAGCTCGGCGGTGTCGCGCACCGTGCGGATGTCGAACGCGCCCTGCAGCCCCATCAGCTCGCGCGATCCCCCGAGCGTTCCCGGCGTGCAGTGCACCGTGGGCCGTGCGCCCAGCTTCGCGAGCCCGCGCAGCACGACGCCCAGGCCTTTCGTATGGTCGGAATGCTCGTGCGTGACGATGATGCCCGAAATGCGCGTTGGGTCGATGCCGCAGGCGCTGCACCGCTCCATGAACGCCTTCTTCGTGATGCCGCAGTCCACGAGCACCAGCTGGCCGCCCGCCTCCACGATGGCGGCGTTGCCCTTGCTGCCGCTTGCCAGCACATGCAGGCGAAAGCCCCCATGCGGGGCGTCGGGCAGCTCGATTCGTTGCGGTTGCGCGGGAAGATCCACGGCGTTCTCCTTACCGAAGGGGTGGGCCGTTCCTATGGTAAACCAAACGGACGCAGGCGGCGTGCGCATGCGGCCGCAATGCCGCGGGCGCGCATTTCGTTTACCATGGAAAAGAACGAAACCGAGGTAAGGAAGCGCCATGCTGTTCATCGAATACCCCAAATGCTCCACCTGCAAGAAGGCGAAGAAGTGGCTCGACGATCGGGGCGTGTCCTACGAGGATCGCCATATCGTCGAAGACAACCCCTCGGCCGACGAGCTGCGCGGATGGCAGCAGGCGAGTGGCCTGCCGGTGCGCCGGTTCTTCAACACGAGCGGCATGCTCTACCGCGAGATGCGGCTGAAGGACAAGCTGCCCGAGATGACCGACGACGAGATGTTCGCGCTGCTGGCCACGAACGGCATGCTCGTGAAGCGCCCGCTGGTCGTGAACGGCGACACCGTGCTCGTGGGATTCCGCGAGAAGGAATGGGAGGCAGCCCTGCAGTAACCGGCGAAAGGGGACGGCCACATATTGCGCAGAGGGGACGGTTGCCGGGTTGCATGTCAGTGTGCGCTATATGTCGCACAACCGTGCCGCCCATGCATTATTCCAATGCGCAATCTGCTACCCTGAATAGCGTTGGGTGGGCAACGAGCGAAAGGATGCATCGCGCATGGAGGTTATGCTCTATGCAGAAGTGTACCTGGTGTGCATCGTCGTCCTGGGCATCGTGACGTTCTTCGCGGTTCGCGGCGGGAGCGATTCGTCGTCCGACCGCTGGTTCAAGGCCATGCTCGCGATGTTCCTGCTCAACTTCGTGGCGAACTTCTTCTTCAAGCTCGTCAACGGCGGTGTTTTCGCCGAGCCTGCGCATCATGAGTTCTCGTATGCGCTGAAGACGATTTATCATCTGTCGCTGTGCCTGGGCGTGTTCGCGTGGTGCGGTTACGCCGACTCCGAGCAGGGTTCGGGCATCTTCCAGCGGAGGAAATCGCTGCTCATCCTGCTTATACCGCTCGCGTTGCCGCTGCTCATGATCCTGTTCAACCTCTACAACCACCTGGTGTTCGAAATCTCGGATACCGGCGCGTACGTGCGCCATATCCTCTTCCAGGTCGAGATGGGTTACCTGCTTTTCGGTTCGGGCATCCTGGCCGTGCGCCTCGTGCTCCGCACGCGCGCGGAATCCGACCCCAACCAGCGCGCCCACATGTACCTCACCGCGACGTTCCCGCTGTGCATCGCGCTCGCATGGCTGCTCAGCTGGATGGGCGAGGCCTTCCCGGTGATCTGCGTGGCCATCACGGCCGAGATCCTGTGCCTCTACATCGGCGGCGCGCGCAACGAGATTTCCATGGACAAGCTCACGCAGGTGAACAACCGCCAGAACCTCATCGGGTTCATGGATTACAAGGAACGCAACAACAACGGCAACGTTTACCTGATGATGATCGACGTTGACGAGTTCAAGCAGATCAACGACAACTACGGGCACCTTGAGGGCGACGCCGCCCTCGTGGCGGTGGCGGGCATCCTGAAGCGCGCCTGCGGCCCGTTTCCCCGGCGCCCCTACATCGCCCGTTTCGGCGGCGACGAATTCGTCATCATCGCCGAGGCGGATGGGTACGATATGCAAGACCTGGAAGACGCCATCAACGCCGAGCTGCAGAAGGTGAATGCCGCGCGCCAGACCTACCAGCTCATGCTGAGCATCGGCGTGGTGCATTGGGACAAGGGCCTCGACCACAAGCAGGTCATCAACCTCGCAGACATCGAGATGTACCAGGTGAAACGCGCGCGCAAGCTCGAGCGAGAAGCGGGCCGCGCCGCCGAGCGCACGGCGGAGCACGAGCAGCTGCGCTCGAAGGATTGGAACGGCCGATAGACACCGGCTATCGTGGTGGGCCGGAATCCCTCCGGAGCCGGGCGTTCCGCGGCGAAAGCGAGACCGCATCCCGACAGATTGCGGGTTTTAGCCGAAATCATCTGGGAAAGTTGTCGAATGGGTAACATTTTCCCGGGCGAACCGCTACACTGTTGCACCGCTGTGCAAATACCCGATTCCTGGAAAGGATTGGTTCGGATATGCCCGTAGAACCTTCTTTGACCCTCTTGGAGAATGCGACCCTGTCGCAGACCGACATCAATGCCGGCTTCGAGTTCCGCAAGTACGACGACGGCAAGTATGAGCATCAGTACATCATCAGCGATGCCGTGAACAACCACCTGCGCTCGGCCGACATCGCGGTGGAAGAGACCGCTCCGTACAAGATTCCCGAGCAGTATGAGAAGTATTCCCAGATCATGCTGGACTTCCAGCTGAACCGCGACGACAAGGAGAAGTTCGAGAACCACCGCGTGTGCAACCTGAAGAGCGACCTGTACTCCGACACCGAGGTCGTGAAGATCGCCCGCGCCGAGTACTTCGACATGCTCGCGACGTTCTACTCCTTCCCGTACAACTACCGCGGCGAAAAGGGCACCATCGAGTTCCGCGGCTCGAACTACCTCTACAACGACTACGGCGTCGTGTTCCCGATTTCCTCGAACCACGCCGTGAACCCCATCGGCGCGAACACCATCGCGATCACCAAGGACAACCAGATCATCATCACCCGCCAGGGTTGGGATGCCCAGAACAACAAGGGCAAGCTCATGCCCAGCGGCTCTGGCGTCACGAGCTGGCATGACTACATCGACGACGCGGATGTCGACACGCTCCAGGGCATCGTCATCCACGGCGCGGAGTACAAGCTGCGCATCGAGTGCGAGATCCCGAAGCACTTCAAGCTGAAGACCAAGGTGCTGGGCATGGCCCGCGTGCCGAAGGGCATGAAGCCCGACTTCTACTGCCTCACCGAGATCGACGCGACGGTAGACGAGCTCAAGGCGGCCGGTGCGAGCGGCCATGGCTACGAGACCATCGACGCCGGTGAAAGCGCCGCCGAGTCGCTGAAAGCCTACATCGAGGAGCAGAACGCCGCCAAGCCCGGTAAGGTTTCCATCCAGCTGTACCTGGAGGCCTGCCTGCTCGCGGAGGTCCTGCGCTAAGACGTTACGCGCTAACAACTCCTGAAACGAAACGCCACCGATTCCCGGTGGCGTTTCCTTTTTGGCCGGCTGAGACAAACTCCCCTGAGGTCTTTGTCTCACTCGAAGGGATCCACGTGCACGTCGGTGGCGGAGCGGGCTTCGGCCTCGGCTTCTTTTTCTCGTAGGGCTTCTTGGAAACCCTTCAGCGGGTTGAAGGGCATGAAGATCTTCGCGCGTTCCGCCGGCGTCATGCGCGGCCGGCCGATGCCGTTGAGACGCGGGTCCGTGCTGGGGCCGGGGACGGCCTGGAACCCGCGGTTGCTAGAGGGGCTCGCCACTTTTGTGCCCTCCAATCTGCGCGTTTCGCTCCCGCTGGGTCGCGGCGGGCATGAGGTCGATGCCCTTCAGCAGCGCGTTCTTGCCGAACTTGCGCTTGATGTCGAGGATGGCCTCCTGGCGCATGCGCTCCTCGGCGGCGGCCTCCGGCGTCTCGGCGGCGGGGGAGAACAGGCTCAGCTGGCCCTCGCCTTCGGGTTGCGTGTTGTTGGCGACCACCCACATGCGCCTCACGCGGGCGTCCCGGGCGACGATGCGGCCGAACAGCCCCACCATCGCATCCAAGATCGCCGCGCGCGAATTCGTGCGGCCGGGCAGGTGCGCGGTGCCATGCGCATGGGGCGGAATGACGCCGCCCTGCTTCTCGAAGCCGATGGAGAGCGTGAGCGATTCCGCGTCGAGCCCCCGTTCCACGAGCTCGAGGCAGATCTGGTCGGTCATCTCCTTGGCCACGAGCAGCGCATCGTCGAACCCATACGCGCATCCGAGCACCTGCGCGTTGCCTATCGAGTGCGTCTGCGGCCGGTAGGCCTTGATGTCGGCGATGGTGACGGGCTCGATGCCCCAGGCGTGGTCGATGAGGATTTCCGCGTCCACCCCGAAGGTCTGGTAGAGGAGTTCCTGGTCGGGGTAGAGCGCAAGTTCCCCCATCGTGCGAATGCCCAGCTCGTGCAGCCGTCGCTCGGTGCCGCGCCCCACGCGCCAGAAGTCGGTGAGCGGTTTGTGACCCCACAGCTGTGAGCGGTAGCTCTCTTCGTCGAGCTCGCCGAAGAAGTCGGTGCTGTGCTTCGCGGTGATATCGAGCGCCACCTTCGCCAGGTACAGGTTGGGCCCCATGCCGCAGGTGGCGGGGATGCCGGTGGTTTCCAGGATGTCGCGCCGGATGCGCTCACCCAGCTCGCGCGTCGTGCACCCGTAGTAATCCAGGTAGTGCGTCACGTCCATGAATGCCTCGTCGATGGAGTAGACGTGGATGTCCTCCTTGCTGATGTATTTCAGGTAGATGGCGTAGATGTTCGCGGACGCATCGATGTAGTGCTTCATGCGCGGCGGGGCCATGATGTAGTCAAGGTGCTTCGGGATCTCGAACACGCGGCATCGGTTGCGCACGCCCTTCGCCTTCAGGCTGGGGGAGACGGCAAGGCAGATGGTCTTGTCCGTGCGCGTGGCATCGGCCACCACGAGGTCGGTCGTGAGCGGGTCGAGCCCGCGCTCCACGCATTCCACCGACGCGTAGAACGACTTCAAATCGATGCACAGGTATTCGCGATCCACAGTTCACCTCCTCAACGCAACGATTATCGCATAATGCGTACAAATGTGCGCGTGCATGTTTGCACGAGCTGACGGGCCCCTGCCACCTGAGCCACCGTCCCCGGGCGGCCTGGCCTACCTTCCGCTTCGCGGGTTTTGCCATTTCGCGTGTACTTGGCGTACGGCCGTGCAGCGGCGGCGTTTCTGGGGTATCCTATGCGGTTAGGTTACGAACATGAAAGAGGTTCCGCATGAAGGTCCTTTACAACGACGGCCATGTTGCCGAATGCGCTCCCGAGGAGGAGCTTCACATAATCCGCCACACCTGCGCGCACACGCTCGCGCAGGCGGTGAAGCGGCTGTACCCGCAGGCCAAGTTTGGCTACGGCCCGGCCACCGAGAACGGCTTCTACTATGACATCGACCTGGGCGACAAGAAGGTTTCCGAAGAGGACTTCGCCGCCATCGAGGCCGAGATGAAGAAGATCGT
>JAUNEQ010000196.1 GCA_030525445.1 Coriobacteriia bacterium
ACACGGCTTATCGCCTGAGGCGTATCGTTCCACTTCCCGCGGTCTCTCGTTGGACACATTTCCTCGTAGCCCTTTTGTCAGAAAATAGCGATTGTCATTATCTGACAGAAGGGCTACGAGGAAAAGCGTCCGACTCTCACGGGGGATATCCCAGTTATAGGTTTCACCGGTATGGCACCCAACACTTTCAGCGACTACCGGGGACAAGTCGCGATATGATGACTAGCAGCGAAAGGAGCCACCTGTGAACTGCCCCAACTGCAATGCGCCCATCGAGCTGTTCGACCGATTCTGCGAGAATTGCGGCGCCTTCCTCGAGCCGGCGAAGCCCGAACACGAAGAGTCCGCGCCGAGCTCGCCGTATGGAACCGCCTCGAGAAGCGGCAAGCATGCAGCAGCATCCGATTCATCGCATGCCGCCATCCCCGCTGATTCGCCGGCAGGCAATGCGGTTGAACCAGAGCCGGTCCAGGTCGCGCCGACGATTATTCCCACCGAAACGCCCAAACCGGTTGAGCACGCGCATTCTCCCTATGCAGCCGCGGTTGCGGAAAGCATGAACGGCGACATCGATCCGAAGCTTGCGGAAAGCGTCATGGCCGCTGCGGCGGCGGTGGGCAAGGCATATCAGGCCCAAGCAGCCGAAAACGCCGCTCACTCAGAAGCCCCTTACGCGCAGCCCATCTACGCGCAACCGGTTTCGAGCCCGGAAACCTATGGGGGCTACGAAAGCGCGGACAATTCCGCGCCGGCAACGCCGTTTGTCCTCGCCATCGTCGGCCTGGTCATCGGTTGTGCCGGATTGCTCACGTTTGGCATCGGAGCCATCATCGCGCCGTTGGGAATCATCTTCGCCATCATCGCCCTCGTGATGCGGTCGAGCTATAAGAAGCTCAACGCCTATGACAAGCACGAGAGCGCGACGCTCGTATTGGGAATCTGCGCCATCGTCACGAACGTGCTCGCGATGATCGCGCTCACGGCCCTCATCATTTTCGGCATGGCGATGTCGGAGTACGACGATTACGACGACTACAACGAGCCGGCGATTGAATCAATCACGAGTCACGTCGATTCGTAGGTCAACGGCGGGGGGCCTTCGGCATCACGGCGCAAGGTCGAGGATTCGGCCGTAAAGCTCGTTGCCGCGCAGCCAACCGGCTTCCGTCGGCGCAAACCGGCCTTCGATGCGTCGCACTAGCCCCAGTCGCTCGAGCTCGGCGAAGACCTCATCCACATGGGGCAGCAGCTCGCGCGCGTGCTCGACGGCAAGCCTGTCGATGCCCCTGGTCATGCGCATGCCGAGCATGAGGTCTTCCGCCGCCATCTGACGCGCATCGAGCCTGTCTTCGAGCTCGCCATCGCGGATGCGTTCACGGCATTGCGCGTCCTGGCGCATCGTCACGGCCGCCGTGCCCAACCCCAGATACGGCACGCCCGTCCAATACGCGGTGTTGTGCCTGCTTTCGTAACCGGGGTAGGCATAGCTCGCCACCTCATAGCGGTGCATGCCGGCCGCAACGAGGATACGCTCGGCCGCCTCCATCATGTCGGCCTGAATGTCGGGATCGGGCTCGTCCATCTCGCTTGCCTCGACCATCCGGTCAAACGGGGTTCCCTCCTCGATGGCGAGGGGGTAAACGCTCACATGCTTCACGCCCAATCGCAGCGCTTCCCGCACGCTTTGCTCAAACGATTCCATGGTCTGCCCGGGAATCCCGCACATGAGGTCGATGCTCACGTTTTGGAAACGCTCCTGCGCCATCCGTACCGCCTCGCGGGCGGCTTCCGCATCGTGGATGCGACCGAGCGTGCGGAGCAATTCGTCGTCGAAGCTTTGGACGCCAATCGACAGGCGGTTCACGCCGAGCGCCCACAGGTCGCGCACCATGTTCGGGGTGAGGCTTTCCGGGTTCGCCTCCATCGTGCACTCGACATCGGGGGTGAGGTGCATGGAAAGCGAGATCGTGTAGAGAAGCATCGACAGGCGCGAAAGGCCGATATGGCTCGGCGTTCCGCCGCCGATGTAGACGGTTTCGATCGCGCCGAGCAGCCCCAACTTGCTCGCGCGGCGAATCTTCATCACGAGGTCTTCGATATACCCATCGATAGCCGGGTCGGCCGCCGAAACCGCAGCCGTCGAGAAATCGCAGTAGCGGCACCGCTGCTTGCAAAACGGCACGTGCACATACAGCGCCCGGTAGGGCTCCCAGCGATCGGATTGTGCAAGTATCTCTTCCATATATGCGAGTCTACCTCATGGGAAACGCCGCCCGGACGTAACCGGCTCACTGCTCCGCCAAGGCACTCGCTTCATAGTGGCGCTCGAGCTTGTCGAACGCCGCATTGAATTCCTCGGCCGTCGTGCAGGCGGAGAGCTCACGGCGGGCAGCGGCAGCCCCCGGGATCCCGGCGACGTACCACATGGCATCGGTGCGCATCTTGACGATCCGCCTGCCATAGGCCGCCTCAAGCATGTCCGCGTGGCGGCGCGCCACGGAGAGGCGCTCCTGCACCGTCGGCGGAGCGGGTGCTTCCACGCCCGCAAGTGCAGCCGCGCACTGCGCGAATATCCACGGGTTCCCGCGGGCCGCGCGGGCCACCATCACGGCAGCGCACCCGGTTTGCTCGCGCATGCGCACCGCGTCGGCTCCCGAGCGGACATCGCCGTTGCCCACCACCGGAATGGACACCGACTGGACCACACGGGAGATCACGCCCCAATCCGCTTGGCCCCGGTACATCTGTTGCGCGAACCTTCCATGCACCGTGATCGCCGCAGCGCCCGCATCTTCCATGCGTCGCGCGAATTCGGGAGCGGTCTCGTCGTCCATCGCGAAACCGCGGCGGAACTTCACGGTCACCGGGACATCGATGGCATCGGCAACTGCGCGCACAATCGCGGCCGCTTCGTCGGGCCGCTGCATGAGGCTCGCGCCATCGCCCTTCCCGGCAATCTTACGAACCGGGCAGCCCATGTTGATGTCGACGACCGCAAGCGCATCGCCCAGGCGCTCGCGCAACCAAACGGCTTGCGAAGCCATCGTGCCAGGCTCGTGGCCAAACAGCTGCACGCCGACTTCCGTCTCGCCCTCGCCCAGGTCCACCAGGTGCGCGGTCTTCTCGTTCGCGTAGCTGAGCCCTTTTGCCGAAACCATTTCCGTGAACGCGAGCTTTGCGCCCTGCTCACGGCACAGCTGCCGGAATACGCGGTCGGTGATTCCAGCCATCGGGGCGAGCAAAAGGTCGTGTTCGCGGTAAAACGCAGCCATATCAAGACGGTTCGGCTCACACGCCCTCTTGGCATGCAATAGTTCTCCCGACACGACGCTCACCTCCCAAGCTTTGATTCGACGCATCACGGACCACAACGACGGGCACATATTACGCCATTGCATGGGCTCGCGCATGCGGCTTGCGCCCTCAAGCG
>JAUNEQ010000047.1 GCA_030525445.1 Coriobacteriia bacterium
AATTCTTCTTCAGCAGCGCGGGGATGTCCAACTCGTAAGGGCAATGGGGCTGGCAGCTGTAGCACTCGGTGCAGTCGGCCGCCTTCTCCATCTCGGCCTGCATGGCCGGGCTCAGCCAGTAGTCGGACGGTGCGCGGCGCAGCATCAAGCCAATGCGCGCAGCCTGGTTGATCATGATCTCGTTCGGGCAGTACGGCATGCAGTAGCCGCAGCCGCGGCAGAAGCTGCCCGACAGCTCGCTGCGCTCGCGGTCGATGAACGCCTGAATCTCGGGCGTCATCTTTGGCTGCCCGTCGAAGAACGCCAGAAACTCCTCGAGCTCTTCCTCGCGCTGCACACCCCAAATGGGCAGCACCGTCGGGTGGTCGGCCATGAACGCCATCGCAGCACGCGAATTGGTGATGAGCCCGCCCGCCATCGCCTTCATAGCCACGAAACCCACGTTGCGCTCGGCGCAGAGCTTCACGAGCTCTTCCTCGCGCTGCCCCGAAAGGTAGCTGAACGGAAACTGCAACACCTCATAGAGCCCGCTTTTTACCAGGTCGAAGGCCACTTCGATCTTATGGGCGGTCACGGCGATGTGTCGAATCTTGCCCTGGGCCTTCGCCTCGAGCATCGCCTCGTACATGCCGGTTCCGTCACCCGGCTTCCATACCGTGTCCACCATATGGAACTGATGCACGTCGATGTAGTCGGTCTGCAGCTTGGCAAGCGAGGTTTCCAGGTCTTCCCAGAACTTCTCGGGGGTCTTGGCCTGCGTCTTCGTGGCGATGTACACCTTGTCGCGCATGCCCGCAAATGCCACGCCGAGCTTCTCTTCGGAATCGGTGTACGCGCGCGCTGTGTCGAAATACCGCATGCCGCCCTCGTACGCGCGGCGGATGATCTTCACCGCATCGTCAAGCGTGCGCCGCTGCACCGGCAGCGCCCCGAATGCATTCTGATCGACGGTGATGCCCGTACTACCCAACGTGACCTGGTTCATGAAAGCCTCCTATTAATCCCCTCGCTCCAGTATACGCGACGAGCGGCGCATCGGGGACTTCCAGACTCCAGGGGCTACAGTTCGCGCGCCTCGTATAGGCGGATGGAAGCCCACATGCTCACCGCGCACAGCGCGATGGCTCCGAGCAAGGGGACGCCGCATATCAGCACGGGCGAAACCGCATCGAGGTTGACGGGGATTCCCTGGTCGACGATGAAAGCCGAGGCCATCACGAAAGCCAGCACGGCCAATATGGGGTACACGCGCGTGGAGCGGGTAATGCCGAAGCGGAAGGCAAACGGTAACGTTGCCGCGCAGAACAGGAGGGAACACGCGGCGCCCAAGACCCCGCTCGCCACGGCATTGCCCAGCCGTTCGGAGCTGAACGCGAGCCGTGCCAACCAGTCCGGTGCATTTGGGATGGCTCCGGCAATGGCCATCACGACCACCCCCGTCGCAAGCGCCACCACGAAAGCCGCGACAATCAACGAGCCCACCACGGCGTATCGGCCGAGCACAACCTGCTTGCGGCTCATCGGCAAGGTGGCGCGCATCTTTTCCCACCCGCTGCTCTCGTCGCCCACGGCCAGGGTGTAGAAGAACAGATAGGGAATCATCACGACCACGGCGGCAATCGCGCCTTCGGGCGCCATGCAGAAGAGAAGAATCAGGAATACGATGAAGAAGGTGACGAGTGTCTGCTTCACCGCGGGACGCACGGTCGCGAGGTCGGAAAGGAACATGGTTCTCATCGCGTCTCCCCTTTCATGACGAGTTCGAGGTAAGCATCGATCGATGCCGGTTCGCAGACGATGCCGAGCCCCGCCCGTTCGAGCGCGAAGCGGTCGGGGACCAGGACATCCATACCGTATGGCCGCGCGATGCAGCGCATCTCCCCCACGGGAACGAGGCCGCTTGCGGCCAGCACGTCGTATTCGCCGGCGCGACACCGGGCAATGCCGGCGCGACTGCAGATATCGTCTTTGGCCTGCGTAAACACCACATGCCCGCCGTCTACGCACACGATCCAGTCGGCGATGCGCTCGAGGTCGGTGGTGACATGCGTGGACATCAGGATGCCGCGCGTGCCATCCGCCATGAAGTCGAGCAGCTGGTCGAGCACCTCGCCGCGGGCAAGCGGGTCGAGTCCCGCCGTCGGTTCGTCCAGAATGAGCAGCTGCGGGTCGTGCGCGAGCGCAAAGGCAAGTGAAAGCTTCATCCCCATGCCGCGGGAAAGGTCCTTCACAATCTTGCCCTTGGCAATGCCCGACGTATGCGCGACCTCCCAGAACCGTGCCTCGTCCCAGCGGGGATACGCCGCGCGCCCGATGCGCACGATGTCCTCGATCCGCGCATCATTTGGGAAGGAGCAGCTGTCGAACACGACGCCCACACGTTGACGCCAGGAGCCGTCGGGCAGCGGAAGCCCCAACATGCGCACCTCGCCCGCCTCGGGACGGATGAGCCCCAACAGCGACTTGATGATGGTGGTCTTGCCGGTACCGTTGCTTCCGACGAGCCCGACGACGTAGCCGGCGGGCACTTCCAAATCCACGCGGTCCAAGGCGAAATCACCGTAGCGCTTCACCAATCCGCGCGCTTCAATGAGGTTTTCCATGGCAGGGTCTTTCTCTTAGTCGGCATCGGCAAGAGCATCGAGCATCTCGTGCAGGTCGGCCAGCGAAACGCCCGCCGCCTGCGCCTCGTCGAGCGCGCGCTGCAAGTGGCCTTCCATCTGACGCAAGCGCTCTTCGCGCAGCAACTCGAGGTTGCCGCCCGCCACGAAGCTGCCCTTGCCCTGCACCGTGTCGATGAACCCCTGGGATTCCAGGTCGGCGTAGGCGCGCTTGGTCGTGATGACGCTCACATGCAACTCGTTTGCAAGTGCGCGTATGGAGGGAAGGGCTGCCCCCTCGGCGAGCTCGCCGGAGAGAATAGCGCCCTTCAACTGCGAGGTTATCTGCTCGTAGATGGGCTTGTCGCTCGCATTCGAGACGATGATGTCCATGCTCTTGCTCCTTCATCGCCGGACGCACCGCGTCCGGGCCTCTCGGCCGCCCGCACCCCGGGCGTCCCCGGGGCACGGTGCCCGGCTATCGCCCCGTCGGGCTTACGCCGAGCATAGTGTATATACCCTACATGCACACTATAGACACAGCAGAACACACCTGTCAACAAGAATCGCGAACAAACCCTGACAAACGACTCCGGTCGGTTGTCACGCGCTCGGGAGCCGGAGTCCGCCGTCGGTGTCATCCCAAGCGGAGCGCCGAAGGCGCGCAGCCGAGGGACCTCCCGCTGGTGCGGAGCGGCTGCAACCCCGCCTGCGGCAAGCGCCGAGGGGGATCCTTCGGCTCCGGCGCTTCGCGCCTGCGCTCAGGATGACAACGGGGGTCGCGCGTTTCCCGTGTCAACGGCGGTCTAACATAAAGAGAAGGCACTTCTCAGCGCAGACGCTCTTCCGCCGCCTCGAGGGCGCCGGCATCGGCCGCCACCAGATAGCAACGATGGATCTTCGGGTTGCGCTCGAAATCGTGTGGGATGGTGCGCGCGGTGACATCACGTACCGCAAGGCCGGCAGCCGCTAGCGCATCGGCATCCAACTTGAAGCTGCGCAGGTTGCATGAGAACACGATGACTCCCCCACGCGTGAGCACGCCCGCCGCCAAACGCAGCAGCTCCACGTGGTCGCGCTGCACGTCGAACGTCCCCGCGCTCTTCGACTTCGAATTGGAGAACGTCGGCGGGTCGCAGAAGATAAGGTCATAGCGCTCCGCCTGTTCCGCCGCACGGGCGAGCCACTGCATGACGTCGGCGCGCTCGAATCGATGAGCCTTCCCCGTGAATCCGTTTGCGCGCATGTTGCGCTGGGCCCAATCCAAATAGGTCTGCGAAAGGTCGACCGTCGTCGTGCGCGCAGCGCCGCCGCCAGCCGCATGCACGGTTGCCGTGCCCGTATAGGCAAAGAGGTTCAGGAAGCGCTTCCCCGCCGCAAGCGTGCCCACCATTTCGCGCGTCACGCGGTGGTCCAGGAAGATGCCGGTGTCCAGGTACCCGTTCAAGTCGACTTCGAGGGTGTAGCCGCCCTCCGCCGTGCGCATGACAAACGAGCGTCCCTGCGCCTCGCGATACTGGCTGCCGCCCTTCTCGCGCCTGCGCACCTTGCTGAACACCCGCGAGGTTTCCACATCAAAGAGAGCCGGGGCAATGGCAAGGGCATCGGCGAACCGGCGTGCCGCGCGAGCCGGATCAATCGAGGCCGGGGCCTTGTATTCCGCGATGCGCAGGCATTTCATGCCCTCGTCCGCCGCCGTGCCCTCATACACATCCACCGAGAGCGCGTAGTCGGGAAGGTCGGCATCATACACGCGATAGCACGCGATGCCCGATCGACGCGCCCACTTCGCGCGCTCCTTCGCCACCTTGCGCAGGCGCGCGGCAAACTGCTCGCTCCCGTCTTCGGCGACGGTCACGGTGCGCTCGATGCCCGAAAGCGAGATGAGCGGCAGCTCCTTGCGCTGCGCGAGATCCACCTGATACAGGCGAAGCGCCACCTCGATGGCGCCATTGAAGCACGGGAGGGTTTGGGCGGGCGTGAAGCCAAGCGCCGTATCGATGGCCGCATCGGGCGTGACCACCGCAAGCGTCCAACCGCCGGCAATGCCGGCCACGGCCTTTGCGAGGGCGGCATACGTCGCCGGCAGCTCCTCGGCCGTTTGCAGGCGCTGGCCATACGGCGGGTTCACCGCCATCACGCCACGCGGGGCAAGCGCTTCCCCATCGGGCGAAACCGTCGCCGGAAGGTCCGCGGCATCGCACACGTGGAATTCTATGAGCGAGCCGATGCCCGCACGCTCGGCGTTTGCCCGCGCGAGCTCCACCGCTCGCGCGTCGATGTCGGACGCGATGATGCGGGGTAGCGGCGTTGCCGACTCATCGGCAGGCGTTTCTGCCTTGGACGCCGCGGGCAAGCCGTCGAACACGTGCGCGGCATCGGCCACGCGAGCCCGGGCGAGCGCGTCCGATCGCTCCGCCTGCCAAGCATCCTCGTCGTGCAGCGCCCAGCCATCAAAGCCCCAGCGATTGCGTAGCAACCCCGGTGCGACGTTGGCCGCGATGAGCGCCGCCTCGATGGCGAGCGTGCCGGACCCGCACATGGGGTCCGCGAACGCGGCGTCGCCGGCCGCGGCGGCTCGCGCTGCGCGGTCCCAACCGGCAGCAAGCAGCATGCCGGCCGCGAGCGTCTCCTTCAGGGGCGCCTCGGTCTGCACGCCCTCCTTGCGGTAACCGCGGCGGTGCAACGACTCGCCCGAGACGTTCAGGTACAGCGTCGCCTTCGCGTTGCGCAACGTGACATCGATGGCGAAATCCGGGTCCTTCGGGTCGACATCGGGGCGTTTCCCACGCTTCGCACGCAGGCGGTCGCACACCGCATCTTTCACCTTCAGGGCCGTGAACTGGGTGTTTCGCAGGTTGGGATTCTCGCCGTGAGCATGCACGGCAATGGTCGCGCCCGGCAGCACGTGCTCTTCCCACGGGAAGGCAAACACGCTGTCGTAGAGCATCTGCGCATCGCGGGCACCCACACGGGCGAGCACGAGCTGGATGCGCGTGGCCGTGCGGCTCCACAGGCACGCGCGGTATGCATCGCGCAGGCCGCCGAAAAACGCCACCCCGCCTTTCAGGGGGCGTACCTGCCGGATGCGCAACGCCTTGAGCTCGCGCGCCAGCACGTCCTCGAACCCGCCGGCGCATCGCGCGAAGTATTCCCATTTCGCTTGTTCCACGTGTCACCCCTTCTGTTTCGTGCGTCCATTATCCACGTTATGCCGCAGGTAACAACCGGATGAACATGGCGGACAACCCAAGCACGCGAATCCATTCGGCAAAGCCCACCGCAAGCAAAACCGACCGAGCCCACCGGAAAAGGGCAAAACGCCATATCGTGAATATTTTATATTGTGCGCGATTTAATTGCGTTTGTATTCGAAACGCGCTATAGTGACTTCAAGGGCACACGACGGAAGGATTCCCATGAGCTACTACGACTACGAAGTAACCGCGCAAGACGGCAGCACCGTTTCCCTGAAGCAGTATGAGGGCAAGGTCCTGCTCATCGTGAACACGGCCACTGGCTGCGGTTTCACGCCTCAGTACGACGACCTCGAGAAGATCTACGCCACCTATCGCAACAAGGGCTTCGAGGTGCTCGACTTCCCCTGCAACCAGTTCGGCAACCAGGCACCCGGCACCGATAACGAGATCAAGGAATTCTGCACGCTTAAGTTTGGAACCGAGTTCCCGCAGTTCACGAAGGTGGACGTAAACGGCGAGAACGCCCTGCCGCTCTTCGCCGACCTCGCCACCGAGATGCCCTTCCAAGGCTTCGGCAAGGGCATCAAGGCCAAGGCGCTCGAGAAGTTCACGGACGCCAACAACAAGCAGTTCGGCGACAAGGCCTACATCAAATGGAACTTCACGAAGTTCCTCGTGGACCGCGAGGGCAAGCTCGTCGCCCGCTTCGAGCCCATCGCCGATATGGCCGACGTGGAGAAAGCGGTCGCCCAACTGGTGTAAGCTTCACAGAGAGCCTTCCCTTTCGCGCGGCGGCCAATCGGTCGTCGCGTTTTTTCAAGACGAATCGAGGAACCATGCCCGAAACCATGGGATTGCAGCAAAACGAGAGCGGCCGCGATGCGATCATCGTCCGCACAAGCATCGTCGGCATCGTCGCGAACCTCCTGCTCGCCGGATTCAAGGCTGCGGTGGGCTTGCTCTCGAACTCCATCGCCATCGTGCTCGACGCGGTGAACAACCTCTCGGACGCGCTGTCCTCCATCATCACGATCATCGGCACGAAGCTCGCCGGCAAGACGCCCGATCGCAACCATCCCTATGGGCACGGCCGCATCGAGTACATCACGACCATCGTCATCGCGGTCATCGTGCTGTGGGCGGGCATCACCGCGCTTCAAGAATCGATCGAGCGCATCATCAACCCCGAAACCGCGAACTACGAGGCGGTCACGCTCATCATCGTCGCCGTCGCCGTCGTTGCCAAGATCGTGCTCGGGCGCTACGTGAAGGGAAAGGGCGAGGAGGTCGACTCCGGCACGCTCATCGCCTCGGGTACCGACGCGCTCATGGACGCCATCATCTCGGCTTCCACGCTCGTCGCCGCTTTCATCTACATCTTCGCAGGCATCAGCCTGGAAGCATGGCTCGGCGCCATCATCTCGTTCGTCATCATCAAGGCAGGCTACGACATCCTGCGCGAGGCGGTGGACAAGATCCTGGGCACGCGCGTCGATTCGGAGGTCGCGCGCGACGTGAAGGACGCCATCATGAGCGTCGATGGCGTGAAAGGCGCCTACGACCTGGTGCTCCACGATTACGGCCCGCAGCGCCTTTCCGGCAGCGTGCATGTGGAAGCTCCCGAGGACATGACCATTCAGGAATTCGACGCGCTCTCGCGACGCGTGCAGCAGGCGGTCGCCCAGCAGACGGGCGTACTCGTGCACACGGTGGGCGTGTACGCATCGAACGAGAACCTGAGCCCGCGGGCACAGGCCATCCGCGATGCGCTCGATCTGGCGGTGGCCAAGGAGCCGCACATCCTGCAGGTGCATGGCTTCTACGTGGACGAACAGGCCAAGTTTGTGAACTTCGACCTCATCGTGGGCTTCGACGACCCCAACCGCTACGCCACGTTCAAGTCGGTGCTCGACGAGATGAAGCGCCGCTTCCCCGATTACCGCTTCAACGCGGTAATGGACTCCGATATCAGCGACTAGGCCCTGAAAAAAGGGGCGCGGCAAAAAACTCAGGGAAGTTGGCCAAAGGGAACCGTCCCCCTTTGGCCAACCAGCACCGAAGGATTGCGCGAGCGTCCTGACCATTTGCTGCCGGCTCCATGACCGGATCCCTGCAGCAAAACAGCGCTTCCCGCAATTCGCCCCGAAACTGTCACAAAAGTGCGTTTGCGGACAATGATTCGCCTGTTTGCGCTTGCAAAACGCAGCACAAGGGCCCGGATTTACCCAAAATCTCTCCGGTTCCAGCGTTTGAAACCCACGGTTTCTCGGGGAGAGGCCGGTGAAATGTCCGCAAACGCACTTTTGTGACAGTTTCGGGGCAAATCTCAGAAAAGGGGCTGCTTCGCAGCAGCCCCAACCTAAAAGAAACCCCATAGCCAACCCGTCGACCACCGTCTAACGATGCCTACGCCAGCGCCCCTAACGGATCCCAGGGCGCGAGGACGATGGGCTCGTCCTCGTCGAAGATGCGGCGCTGCTCGTCAGTGAGGTATTTCTTGTCGACCACGATCTGGTACACGTACTCGTCGAACCAGCTGTCAGCGATGCTGTCGAAGCCGTCCTTGCCGTGGTCCTTGCCCCAGCTGTTCTCGACCTTCCACAACGTGGAATCGCCCTGCACATCGAGGTTCACGCCTTCGAGCACCATCGCATGCGTCATTGCCGACTCGCCATAATCGAGCCGCTGCGCCTTGCCGAACCCGGCTTCCACCTCGAACCCGAACAGCGCATCCACGTCGAGCGCATCGAGGTCCATGATGCCCTCTTCATGCAGGTACGACTGGTCGACGTCGCAGCCGAACCACACGGGCAGGTCGTCCTTCAGCTGGGCGATGGCGAGCTTCTTCATTTCCGCGGGCGTGAGGTTCAGGTAGCGCACGCCACCCGCCTCCACGACGTTGCCGAGCTTGTCCACGGTATACGTGCGGTTGAAGGGCTTGTCGGCGGTGGGCGCGCTCACGATGGAAACGTAGTCGTCCACCGGCATGTCCACGGCCTGCGCGAAGAATTCCTGAGGGGTGAACGCCCCCTGCAGCACGAGCTTGCCGTCGCCATCGCGCAGGCGGATGTCGAATCTCGCTGGCGGCTCACCCAGGCAGATCGTCAGCAGCTTCTGCACGTTCGCCATGAACGCGGGCTTCATGGCGCGCACGGCATCGGTCGTTTCGCCTGCCGCATGTGCATCGCGCATGGCGCATGCGCATTTGCGCAGGTAGCGGGTGAGGTACTTGTCCAGGCTGCCCGTGTTCTTGCTGTTCGCGGTCTCGGGCATGGCCTCCTTCGGCACCACGCCGTACTTCTTCACGAGCGCGCGGAACATGTCCCACTGCCCGCCGTCACCCACGGGGTCGGCCAGCAGGAAGGCCATCATGCGGCCATCGAGCGGCTCGTCGAGCGTGTCGAGGATGTTCTCGAAGAACCAGTTGCTCTTCTCGAGCTTGTCCCAATACAGCGGGTACGCCTGCGACAGCTCGAATTCCTTCACACCGTATTTCTTCATCACGCGCGTGCGCATCGTGTTCAGCGAGGCGAACATCCAGCACCGGCCCGAACGCTGCTGGTCGGTGCGCGCGCCCTGCTTCACCTCGATATCGAACGTCGCGGTATTGAGCGCGGCGGCCTCGGGCACCTTTGCCACGCTGCGCACCCCCTGGCTCGTGACAGCATTCTTCGCGATGATGTTCGCGCGATCCGCCGCGAACGCAGCATGGTTGCGTGCGATTTCGTCTAACGTGATTGCTTTCCCATTACCCATGAAAGCTCCTTTCCTCGCGCACCATCTTACCCGTTCCCAGCCACCAGCCCACCCGGGGCCGTTTGAACCAAGGGGACTGTCCCCTTTGGCTCAATCGACGCCGCACGCTCCTTGTTGCGCGACTCAGTACTTGTTATGCACCGCCTCGGCGAAACCGCGCAGGCCATGCACCTTGAAGCGGGTGCCATCATCAAACGTGACCCAGCCGTCGAACAGTCCGAACACCTGGTGTTGGTCGCTCACAACCGCCTTGAAATCCATGAAATCGCTCCGGTCGATGTCGGGCGTGAAGGTGAGGTGCAGCCTGCCCTCGTCGTCATGCATGTGCCAGGGGCGCAGCAAGAGGTAGCGCTCCCCCACCGTCGGCGCCGCCACATCGCGCATGGGGATGCCGAAATCCACCCGCCCAAGCTTATGCGCCACACCGTCCACGAACACCATGTTCTCTGAAGCAGCCGTCGTATCGCCGAAGCCATAACCCAGGTTGAAGCCGAAGACGTGGCCGGCCTGCATCCCCTGGGCCGCCGACCAGAACCAGGTGTTGTCATGCGTCCACACCCCGCGGCCCCAATCGAGCAGGCCAAACGCACGCCCGGGAATGAAGTCGTGCGTGGTCTCGCCCAGCGTAAGGCGCCCGATGGCGCGCATGCCCACGATCTTCTGGTTGTAATAGAACGCGGAATCGTCTTCCGCCCACGGCGTTGCGATGACCATGGAATCGCGCGGCTCTTCATCGAGCACGATTTCCGCGGAAAGCACCTGGCCATCCTTGAAATCCGCGAACTCCACCGAAAGCAGGCGCATGCCGCCCGCAACATCGAAGGACATCTTCACACGCTTGTCCGAGTAGCGCGTGGTGCCCGCCGCCGAGCTGGCCGGCAGATGGAGACGCCCCAGAGGCAACACGCCCATCGTGCTTTCCGTGGTATACGACCCCGCCTCGAAATCGAGCAGCGATGCCGAAACGAGCGCCGCGTATCCCATGTCTCCGATAGTGAGCGCGAGGGCGTAATCGCCGTCGTTCACCAGGTAGTAGTCCCATTCCTTGATGCGCAGCGGGTTGGCGCCGATGCGCATGCGGTCGTACTCGAGCAGCAGCGAAGTCGCGTAGCCCGGCTGTGCGAGCATGCCCGTCTCATCAAGCAGCGGCCCTGGCGTGGTGATGCGAACCTGTCCGTGGGCGTCGAGCACGCCGTCGAATGCCGGCAACCCCGCTGCCCGGCGCAGCACCTTCCGGAATCGGCGGCAACCCCAGGTCGCAGGCGTGGGATACGCCTTCCCCTCTTCCACCGCCTCGAGCGCGAGAGCGGGGATGTCGGACAGCTCGATCTGCGGAAGCGTTGCCGGAATGCCAATAGACGCCGAAAGCGTCCTAATTGCGGAAATGAACGATGCCGCCTTCTCATGGGCATCGAGCCCGGTCAGGCCGATGGCGTCAGCGAGCTCGGCCAGGCGAGTTTCCGCCGGCGCTCCGAATTCCTCGAGCACCAGGGGCAACAGCACCGCGTTCGCGAGCCCATGCTGCACGTGATAGCGCCCGCCGATGCCGTGCGCGAGCGCATGCACGTAACCCACCATGTTGTTCGTGAAGGCGATGCCCGCATAGTACGAAGCGGTGAGCATATCGGCGCGCAGCGCCAGGTCGTCGCCATGGGCGCATGACGCAGCCAAGGCGCGGAAGATGAGCACGACCGCCTCGCGGGCATAGCGGCGCGCCTCGCGCGAGCCCAACCGGTTCGTGTAGGCCTCAACCGCATGGGTGAGCGCATCCATGCCCGTGTAGGCCGTCATCTGCGGCGAGAGCCCCACGAGCAACTGCGAGTCGAGCACGGCAATATCGGGGGTGAGGTCAAGGTCGCTTACCGCGATCTTGCGCTGACGCCCGGCGTCGGTGACGACGGCGGCCGCCGTGGCTTCGGACCCGGTTCCCGCGGTCGTGGGCACCGCCGCCAAAAACGGCGTGACGGTATGCACCTTCATGGTGCCCATCAGGTCCTTCGCCCGCTTGCCCGGCCGCACGGCGAGCGCGCCGGCCACTTTTGCGCAATCGATGACCGAGCCGCCTCCCAGGGCGACGATGGCCTCGCATCGGTGGGTGCGGTAGAACCGCGCGCAGGCCTCGACGCATTCGGTGTCGGGGTCGGGCGCCACGTCCGAAAACGTCTCGACGCTCACACCGGCGGCCTTTGCCGCCTCTTCAAACCGCCCCGCGACGCCGCGCCGCACGAACCCCGGCGTGGTGACGAGCATGATGCGGAGCATCCCCTGCTCATACAGGTGCCGTGGAAGGTCATACAGCACACCAGGACCTGCCATCACCTGCGGCTGCAAGAGCAACTGCACCCGCTGCACCTGTGATGTCGCGAACTGTCGAGCATGCGTGATGGGCTTGGCCATGGTTTCCCCTATCGCAAAACGGTGGACTCATCCATGATACCGCCGCGGCCACGCCCACGCTCAACCCATTACATGGAAACGGTTACACGCATCGAGGGAATCGGATATAGTGGATGCAACGCAATACCAACCCAAGGAGCGTCCATGGACATGAACAGCATCCTCACTATCGTCGGAATCGTCGTCTTGCTTGGCGTGGCGGGCGGATGCGTGTTCGGAGTGCTTAAGATTCGCCAGCTCCTGGGCATGTTCGACGCAACAATCGAGCCGAAGCTTAACGACGTGAAAACGAAGACCGCTGCCCTCAAGCCAGCGGTCGCCCAGGTGGATGGCCTGATGGGCCAAGTGAACCTCACGCTTGATGCCCTGGACGTCGAGCTCCTAAAGGTCGACGATAAGCTCGATCAGCTCTCTGGCATCACCGATAAGGTGAGCACCGTCACTGAAAACGCCCCCAAGGTCATGGGCACCGCGAAGACCGCCCTGAAAACCACCGTGAAGAAGGGCTTCCGCCGCTAAAGAGGCGCCAAACAAGGCTATCGGGCAACATGAAGATGAAACGGCGGCACAAGGTGCCGCTGTTTTTCGTCTGCGGATGCCGCATTGGCATGGAAATTCTCAAACCTCGAGCCTCAGATGCTCGATTCTGACCCAAAACCAAGGTTTGAGGTATACCCGATTCGCGGCGGATGAAAATCTTTATTCTCATCAGAGATACAGAAGGCTCTGACCTGGCCCTTTATCGCGCCAAAATCGCCTCTACTTGGCGCAACCAGTTTTCGCGTACCTCAGACCTTGGTTTTGGGGTCAAAATAGGCCAAGTCACTCCGAGGTTTGGCTTGGCAGGCAACAATCGCCGCGGCTCGACGGCCCGAAGAACTATTTGAACGGCTTCATGCGCTGCATCGCGAAGATGGCGACGCCCACCGCCACGACTGATAGCGCAAGCGGGAACAGCGGCGACATGATGAAGGGCAGCTGCTCGACGTTCATGCCGTAGAAGCTGAACACGATCGTGGGCAATGCGAGCACGATTGCGACAATGGTGAGCGTACGCATGACGATGTTCATGTTGTTCGCGATGACGTTGCCATACGTGTCCATCGTGCCGTTCAAAATGTTCGAGTAAATCGTGCACATCTCGATGGCCTGGCGAATCTCGATGAA
>JAUNEQ010000197.1 GCA_030525445.1 Coriobacteriia bacterium
CATCCCGAGCGAGCGAAGCGAGCCGAGGGACCTCACGCAAGCACTAGTTGGCCCCAATCGCGACCCGGAGGAGGTCCCTCGACTCCGGCGCTTCGCGCCTGCGCTCGGGATGACAATGCAGGGCGCTTCGCGCCTGCGCTCGGGATGGAGGTGCTTCGCTCGGGGTGAAGAGGCGTTAGCGCGCGAGGGTTGCGAGCGCGATGCTCAGCACCATGGGTGCCCATGCGGCGAAATGCTTCGGCTGTTCGGCGAGCTCACGGGCGAGTTCGTCATAGCCCACCCAGCGCACGGCCGCGACCTCCGACTGGTCCGGGGACGGCTCTCCCACGCAGCGGCCGACGAGCACATGGTCGTATTCGTGCTCGGACAGCCCGTCCGCAAACTCGGCGCGATATGCGAAGGCGCCAATCTCCCGCAGGCCGGAAGCGACGCAGCCCAGCTCTTCTTGCACGCGCCGGTACGCGGCATCCACGACGGCTTCGCCCACGCGGGGGTGCGAGCAGCAGGAGTTTGCCCACAGCCCGCCCGAGTGGTACTTGCCCATTGCCCGCTGTGACAGCATGAGCTGCGCATTCCCTTCGGCATCTTCGCGTGTGAGCACGACGGAAAACGCGCGATGCAGCAGGCCTTCGGCATGAGCCTCCCATTTGGTGGCGACGCCGATCTCGCGGTCGAGCCCGTCCACCAAAATGAGCGTGTCGTCGAGGGCTGGGTCTGCGTTCATGCCGTCGTTCGTCTTCATGTTGTCTCCGTCTCGTGTGCTCGTTGCCGCGACCCGGTGCGCCAGGCCGCATCACCAGTATAGGTGAACCAGCCGCAGGCCCGCGCCTTCCGCTTTCATGTCGTTTGGGAGAGGGCCGCCGCCGTTCTGCTAAAGTACCTTGAAACCAGGTACGCATCACACGCAGGGAGCATCTCATGGCAATGAAGGCATTCGTATTCGACATGGACGGGACCATTCTGCATACCCTTCCCGATCTCACCGTCGTGACCAACCGCACGATGGAGAAGCTGGGATACCCCCTGCATACCCAGGAAGAGGTGCTCACCTACGTGGGCAATGGCGCCGCGCGGTTGGTGGCCCAGGCGTGCCCCGCCTCGCTCACCGACGAGGAGCGCGCCCAGGCGCTCGCGCTATGGCAGCAGACCTACCTGGATTACGACAACGACCTCACCGAACCGTTCCCGGGCATCGAGGAGGCCCTGCGCGAGCTGCGGGCGCGCGGAATCAAGACCGCGGTGCTCTCCAACAAGTTCGACGCCGCCGTGCAGGAGCTTGCCGAGCAGTACCTGCCGGGCCTGTTCGACATCGCGCGCGGCGAGATTCCGCCCATACCCCGCAAGCCGCACCCGGATGCGCTGCTGAAACTCATCGAGGATTTGGGCGCGACGCCCGAGGAAACCGTGTACGTGGGAGACACGAGCGTCGATGCGGAAACGGCGTTTAACGCGGGCACGAAAATCGTCGGCGTTTCGTGGGGTTACGACAAAGCGCTCCCAATGCCTATCGAAAAGCTGGACGGATACATTCACACGGCCTCTGAACTGCTCGATTTCATCGGGTAGCAAGATGCCGGGTCAGCGCTGTTGAATGGAAATCTTGCGGTAAAGCCCAGATGCCGTTTCATGCTGCGGTTTTAACAGATACCGTGATTAAGATTAATCATCGACCGGAAACGGGAGTTGGAACGAATGGCGTCAGACAATATCGAGCAGAGCGCAGGCAAACACGCAGCTGCCCCGCAGCCTCTTACCAAGCGCGAGCAGAAGCGCGCGCAGAAGGCGGCGAAGAAGGCTGCTGAAGATGCCGCGAAGCAGGCGAAACGCGCTGCGAAGGCTGCTGAGAAGGCTGCCAAGAAGGGCGGTGGCATGGTGGCGCCCGTCGCCTCTGCCACGGCTCACACGGTGCCGGCCGCCAATGTTGCCGCTGCGGCTGCTGCTTCGAATGCGAATTCCGCTGCGGTGACGGCGGAGATTCTGCCGGTTGGGGAGCCCACCGCTGTGGCGAACCCGTTGGAAAACCTTCCGCGTACGATGCCCGAACAGCCCACGAACGCTGCTACTGAGCGCATCAACGCCGGTGGCGCAAGCGATGCCGGCGGATACGTGCCGGCTGGTGTTGGCGGTGTTTCCGGCCAGTTCGGACAGTTTGAGCCCCAGCAGCCGCCCGCGCCGAAGCGCAAGAAGAAGCGCGGCCCCATCGTTGCGGTTGTTCTGATCTTGCTTGCCTGCCTGGCGGGTGCCGGTTTCGCGGGTGCGAACATCTACCTGCACAACCTCAATCAGAACCTGGCGGGCGACGCGCAGGAGGCCGAAGAGGTCAAGGAAGTCCTGACCGCCGCTCCCATCGAAAACGAGCCCTTCTACATGCTGCTCATCGGCTGCGACGACCGCGAGGGCGTCGACGGTGTCCGCGCTGACACCACGATTCTCGCGCGCCTCGACCCGAAGAAGAACCGGGTCACGCTGCTTTCGATTCCGCGTGACACCGCCATCGATATCGAGGGCCAGGGCATGCAGAAGTTCAACGCCGCCTACACGTTTGGCGGCCCCTCCGGCACCATTGCGGCGGCGAAGGCACTGTGTGGCGTGGACATTTCCCACTACGCGGAAGTGCACTTCGAGGCGCTCATCGACATCATCGACTACATCGGCGGCGTGGACGTTGACGTGCCCATCGGCATCGACGACGTCGATGCGGGAGGCAAGGTCGAGGCCGGCATGCAGCACCTCGACGGCGAGCATGCCATGATCTTCGCGCGTTCCCGTTCGTACACGAACGGCGACTTCCAGCGCACCACGAGCCAGCGCCTGCTCATCAAGGCGGCGGCCGAAAAGGTGCTCGCGATGGACCCCACGGAATATCCGGGCCTGCTGATGAAGATCAGCGAATGCATGAACACCGACTTCTCGGTTCAGGAGCTGCTTGGCTTGGCCCAGGCGTTCGCCGATGAGCCCGAGATGAAGATGTACTCGGCATTGGTGCCGTCCACCACCGACGAGATCGATGGCGTTTCCTACGTCATCACCGACACCGACGCGCTCGCCAAGATGATGGCCTACATCGACAAGGGCAAGAACCCGGCCAAGCTCGAGTACGAAGACACGACCGTGACGTCTTCGAAGGAGGCCAAGAAGGAAGGCATCGAGACCATCGTCAACTACGGCGATGAAGCCGAAGGCGCCTATGTCGATAATGGCGCGTATGACGACGGCTATTACTACGAAGATGAGTACTACGACGACGGCACCTACGAAGGCGAAGGCGAAGAGGAATACACCGACGAAGAAGAGTACGACGAAGGTAACGAAGGCGAGGAAGAGGAATAACGCCTCGTGACAACCGAGTAACCGTAGGGCCCGCATCACGCGGGCCCTGTTTGTT
>JAUNEQ010000198.1 GCA_030525445.1 Coriobacteriia bacterium
GGCATTTCACGCTGAAGGACGAGCCCTACCCCGAAACGTATTTCGACTTCCCGGTTTCGTCGCAGTACCTGAAGCGCTAAAGAACCGGCCGCTTCCCGGGGAAACGGCCGGCCTTCCATTGGCCCTTCATCATAATCGCTACCGGGAATCGTCGCGGCGCATCGCGAGCGGAACGATGCCGCACAGGATGCCGCCGATGGGCCACGCCAACCAGAAGAACTTCATCGCGTAGTTCATGGGTTCGTTGTTCTGCGCGGCCGACATGCCCCAGAACAGCAGCACGAGCCCCACGATGGTCGCAACCAGCATGATGATGCCGCAGATGCGCCCGACGCGCGGGTTGTCGCGCTCCCACTGCTCGTTCGCGCGTTCCCGGTTGTAGCCCTCGACGTTCACCAGCGCGTAATACACGCTGCCGTGCACGATGAGGAACACGCCCACGGACATGATGAGCAGCATGATGCCGGAACCGAGGTCGTCGTTGCCCGCCGAATCCATCGCGATGATCGTGACGATCGACACGAAGATGAGCCCGATGCCGCCCACAAGGCGCCGCGTGAACCACCGGCGCGCCTCGTCCTTCTGCCCGGCGGTGTAGAAGTCCTCCACGAACGGATGCGCTTTCGCGAACGCCGCATGCTCGATGCCGGCGGGGATGATGAACACTAAGCCCACGAGCACGCCGGCCAGGATGACCGTGGTCGCAACCGCCTCGTGCACCGCGAGCGCCGCAAGGATGCATCCGGCCGCGACGCCCAGGATGATGGCCCCCACGCCCAGCGCGATGCGCAGCGCGAAGGTGCGCGAGTGCTCGTCGTAGCCGCAGACGTCCTGCGCGGGCACGTCTTGGGGCAGCACCTCCTCGGGCGCCACCGGCACCACGGTGAGGTCGCCGGACACGAGATCGTCGAGCGAGCAGCCGAAGAGCTCCGCCATGCGCATGAGCTTGTCGACTTCGGGCGTGGACTGGCCGGCCTCCCACTTGGCCACCGACTGCCGCGACACGCCGAGCAGCATGGCCAGCTGCTCCTGGGTCATGTTGCGCTGCTGGCGTTGGTACAGCAGGTTATCCCTGAATTTCATGAGTGTCCCTTTCATACGTCGATTGTAATCCATGCACGTGCTTTGCGGGATCCATCGTGCGGTTGCGGCGCGCATTTGCCCACCAACCACGCTTGGCAAACCGTGCAACCAAACGCAACCCGCGGTTGCAACCCCAGGTGAACAGCCAAAAAAAGGAAAACAATCGCCCTACCGGGTACGACGTTCAATCACACGCTATGACCCGCTGGTAAACCTCGTTGGTATGCGCGCTCGGGGCCTGGCGTCCGCCGTCGTCATCCCGAGCGGAGGCGGCACGGCCGCCGGGGCATTGTCATCCCGAGCGGAGCGCCGAAGGCGCGTAGTCGAGGAATCTCCCGCCGGTGCAACGCGGTCGCAGCCCCGCCTGCGGCAAGCGCCGAGGGGGATCCCTCGGCTCCAGTCCTTCGCGCCTACGCTCGGGATGACACTGGGGGTCGCGCGTCCCGTGCCAACGGCGGTTTGCATCGAGCGCTATGCAACGAGATGCCCGGAGCCGCAGCCTTGCGCGCTACTCGTCTAACAGGTACGCGAGCATCTGCTCGGGGTTCTCCAGGAAGTGAAGCATAACCTGGTAATGTTCGGTGTCGCGGTAGTCCACGCGCCGCATGCCATCGTCGCCAATCTCGACCACATCAGCGCCGGGAAACGCCATGAGCATCGGCGAATGCGTGGACACGACGAACTGCGAATCGGCGTCCACGAGGCGCTTCATCAGAGCCATCAAGCGCATCACGCGCATCGGCGAGAGCGCGGCCTCGGGCTCGTCCAAGATGTAGAGGCCCCTGCCGCCGAAGCGGTTTTCCACGAGCGCCATGAAGCTCTCCCCGTGCGACTGCGCATGCAGTGACACGCCGCCGTAGCTGTCCACGACGGGCCGCCCGATCCCGCCCGCAGCATCCAGGTCGTCGATGTTCGAAGCCACGTTGTAGAAGCTTTCCGCGCGCAGGAAAAACCCATCGCGATGCCGCCGGATGCCGCGCAGCACGCGCAGGTACTCCGCCAGCCTCGAATGGCTGTCATGCGTCGCGAAGTTGAAGTTCACCGTGCCGCCTTCGGGGTTGAACCCCATGCGCACGGCCAGCGCCTCCACCAGCGTGGACTTCCCCACGCCGTTCTCGCCCACGAACACGGTCACCGGATGCGTGAAATCGAAACCGCCGCAGTCGCGCAGGTTGCGCACGACGGGCAGCCGGCCCACGTAGTCCTCGGGAGGCAGGTCCTCCCCCAGCTCAAAACGCTGCAGGTATAAATTGCTCGCAGAAAGCACGCGCACCTCCATCCTGGCCGCACTCAGCCCCATCGGCTATCCGGATCGATAGCCCCGGGAAAACCGTCTCACACGCCGCGAGCGCGAACCATGCGTGCGGCGAGTTCCGCGCGCGTGTTCACGCCAAGCTTGTCGAAAATGCGCACGAGGCGGTTCTTCACCGTGCTCTGCGCAAGCCCCAACTGGGCGGCGATCTCGCCATTCGTGCGGCCGGCGGCCACCAGCAAGGCGATTTCCTCCTCGCGCTTCGTCAGCATGGCCTGATTCGCCGCAGACGCTTCGCGTGGCGCGCTGTTGGCAAACCCCTTGCGCTGACGCGTCCCCTTCAGCGAGAAATCCCAGGTTCGCATGACGCACCCATCGGGTAGTTCGTTATCGATGAAGCTCTGCAGGTTTCCGCGCATCATCCGCAGGGTCGCGGCGTCAAGCAGAGCAAACGCGGCTTTCTTCGCTTGCACCGGCCGATCCAGGTTGCGCCACAGGAAATTCGCTATCGTGCGCGCGATGAACAGCCGCCCCTCGATGAACGTCGTGATGGGCTGGATGAGCTCGTCGACGTTCTGCCCGGTATCGCCCTCGTACACGTCGTGCGGGCGAATCTCTGGCGCTTCCCCACGCAGCACGCGGCAGAATTCGGCGACTTCCATCGCGCTCCACGCCTTCAGATCGCCTTCGCTCATGGCGCCCGAGTTGGAATCGGGATACTCCAGCAGGAACCGCTCGATCAACGTATCCACAATCTCGTGGGTGTGGAACTCGACAAATCGCGCGAGCTCCTCGCCCGACATCGTCACGATTTCTGTCATGCCTGCACTCCTGCCATCCGGGTACCCATCCATTATTCCACAAGTACTAGTACCGATGCATCTACCGGCGTATTACCCACCTGCATAAAGTGCAGTTATCGCTGAACAGGACACGAAAAGGAGGACCCATGGACATCAGCGGAACCAACCTCATGCCGCACATGCAGTATGTCGCAGACATGCCCCAGCAGATCATCAACGCGATGCAGTTCAACGTCGAATGCATCC
>JAUNEQ010000199.1 GCA_030525445.1 Coriobacteriia bacterium
CCGATGGCGGACACCAGCCCCGGGCGCACATGTCAACGGTGGTTTAACATAGAGTCAGGGGGAAACGCCATGCGCGATGAGCACTGCCATATCCTGTGGGATGTCGATGACGGCTCGAGCAGCTGGGACATGACGCTTGCCATGCTTCAGGGCGTGCGCGAGAGCGGCATCACCCAGGTGGTGTGCACGCCGCACATGCGCTGGCACGATTTCGATGCATCGAAGGTGCATGCGCATTTCGAGCGCCTGCGCGCCGAAGCGCCTGACATCGAATGGACGCTGGGCTACGAGGTCTATTACGAGCGCCTGATGAAGATCGGGATCGAGCGGGCACCCGAGTTCACGATTGGTGACACGAACCAGATACTGCTGGAATTCAACAGCGGCGGCGAGATCCCCGATGGCTGGGACCGCGCGTTCTGGCAGCTGCAGTCGAAGATGGGGCTCGATATCACGGTCGCGCACCCCGAGCGCTATTCCACCGTGCTCGATGATTTCGATATGGTGTACCGCCTGCGCGACATGGGCTGCCGCCTGCAGGTGAGCGCGGGAGACTTGCTGGGAGGGCTGTTCAACAAGCCCCGCAAGTGCGCACGCCGCATGCTCGACGAGGGCCTCTGCGACGCGCTCGTGAGCGATGCGCACCGCCCCGAGCACTATGCGGAATTCCGCAAGGCGCGCGACAAGTACTGGAAGTAACGGGACGCCCGGGCGCTAGGCGCGGCGGTGCCTTCACGGGCGGTGTTCCCCCCTGTATTCACCCATCTCCTTCGCCCGTTCATGCAGGTAACTGCAGCTACTATAATGTTTACGATATGTCGCGAATGGGGTACCAAAAGCATAATAAGAATCGCATTGCGTCAAATTTTCAACTTCGAAAGGGTATAATTTCGCAGAGTTCGAATAAAGCCCGACAATTCGAGGGGGAAGAATGAAGGAAACTCTCAGTATCAAGAAGATGCAGATGAGCGTTGTTGCCGTCGTCATGGCTGCTGTCGTCGCGCTTGGCATGGGCGCTTTCGCTCAGCAGGCTTACGCCGAGGATGCTGTTGCCCTGGGCAAGACCGCAAGCGTCACCTATAAGAACGTGAAGTTCACGTTCAAGAACAAGAGCCTCAAGACCGAAGGCGTCACGCTTGTGAAGGTCAAGGAGCTGAAGAGCGTCAGCAAGATCACCGTTCCCAACACGGTGAAGCTGAATGGCCATGTGTACAAGGTGTACAGCATCGATGCCAAAGCCTTCAAGGGCACGAAGGCCAAGACCATCGTCCTGCAGGCAAACGCCAAGTCCAAGCTGTCCAAGATCAAGGCGAACGCATTCAAGGGCTCCAAGGCTACCAAGCTCATCATCAAGAACAAGAAGCTTGTGAAGAGCAATGTCGCCAAGAACTGGCTGAAGGGCTCCAAGATCAAGACCGTCAAGGCTCCGTCCGCAAAGGTCAAGCTGTTCAAGAGCCTTTCCAAGAAGGCGTATTCCGGCAAGGCGAGCGTGAAGGTTACGAAGTAACTCCGCCGAATTCGAACTGAATGGGAGATGGGAGGCCGGTGCTTCCCATCTCTTTTCTATTTGGGCCGCGCACCTATCACGGGGACAGTCCCCGTGATAGGTGCGCGTGAAACGAGGGGGCTGCTATGAGTGATGTGACGAAGGGCATTGGGGTTGCAACCCCGATGCGGGTGCTTGCCGCATGCGCGTTGGCGTGCCTCCTTGCGATTACGGTTGCGGGCGCAGCGCCGGGGACCGCGCATGCCTTCAGCAAGGCCGAGAAGACCGCATATGCGCGCAGCGTCGCGGCCATTTGCGACTACAAGCATCAGCCAAATTCCATCGTCGTCGATGTGTCCGACCTCGGGCTCACGTACAAGCAGATTTGCGCCGTGTACGACCGCGTTGCGTGGGATGGGCGCTACTTCTGGGTGAATCCGTTTGGCCAGCCGCCGAAGACGAAGAAGTCCATCACGTATACGTGCCTCTATTCCGATTCGAAGATCGCCAAGATGCGCAAGAAGTTCGACAAGCAGGTGAAGACGGCGCTGAGCTGGGCGCCCGAGGAGCTGCCTGCTGCCGAGCGCGTGCATATGCTGCACGACTGGCTGTGCACGCGGGGTGGCGTCTGGACGCACGATGGCGACATCAACCACAAGCTGGCGTATGGGTCGATCGTGCTGCACAAGGGCGATTGCCAGAGCTTCACCTTGGGAATGAACGCCCTGCTCAATTCCGCCGGCTTCACGACGGATGTGGCCTACATAGACACCGAAGCGGACGACCACTCCTGGACGCGCGTGAAGCTGGGCGGTGTCTGGTATAACGTCGATGCCACTTGGGATAATACGTACACCCGCAAGTATCCGTCGTATTGGGATGGTCGCATCTGCCACATGTACCTGCTGGTGAACGACCACGTGATGGAATACGGCAGCCCCGAGAATTTCAACGATTCGGGGCATCGCGGATTCATTGCGGCGAATAAGAACACGAAATCGAGCTACGCGAAGAAGTACCTGAGCAAGGATTGGTCGAAGACCAACCGCGTCTGGATGAAGGTGGGCAGCACGTTCACCTGCGGGAACTTCACCTTTAAGGTGCTGAAGGGTCATAAGGTGAAGGCCGTGAAATGCGCATCGAAGGGGAAGGCCACGCTCACGCTTCCCAAGCAGGCGGCGTATCGCGGGCATGCATACAAGATCACCGGCATCGATGCGAAAGCGTTTGCGGGCGCGAAAGCCAAGACGCTTGTCGTGAAGACGCCTTCGCTTACCAAGGCGGGCCTGAAAAAGGCGCTTTCGAAGTCGAAGGTGAAGAAGGTGCAGGTGAAAAGCGCGAACGTGAAGCAAAGCGTGTTCGGCAAGTATCAGAAGTGGTTCGCGAAATCGAATTCCGGCAAAAAGGTGAAGCTGTCGTACCAATAGGGGAGGCTGTGGCGAAATCGTGAACAGTTCCGAAGTTTGCGAAAATACCCCCTTGACCGTCTGCGAAAGCCGGGTATAGTAACACTTGCATTTTTTGAGGGGCCTTAGCTCAGCTGGGAGAGCGCATGGCTGGCAGCCATGAGGTCAGGGGTTCGATCCCCCTAGGCTCCACCACATTCCTCGAGCCGTCACTAGCACGGCTCTTTTTCATTTATGGGCCCATTTCACGGGGATCGAACCCGAGAGGGGAAAACGCGCCAGTGGCGCGTTTTCGCCCGAGCCCGAAGGGCGAGGGCCTGCGCGTTCGCTTCGCGAACGCGCGGATCCCCCTAGGCTCCACCACATTTTCGAAGCCGTCCAAACAACGGCTTCTTTTCATTTATGGGCCCGTTTCACGGGGATCGAACCCGCGAGGTGAGACAAAGACCTCAGGGGGAATTGTCTCGCGTTTGCGCTTTGGAATGCCCCGG
>JAUNEQ010000200.1 GCA_030525445.1 Coriobacteriia bacterium
TCCTCCGGAGCCTGGGCGTCCCACCGCCGGGTTTCCGGGGGGGCCAGGGCGTCCCGCGCACGATAGCGAGCGGTAAACGCGGGGGTTGGGGCGGGCTGGCGGGGCATAGGCACGCCCGCGGTGATGCGTTACTATAGCGGCAAATGTCATTGCGTTTGAAAGCGAGGCGCGCGGCATGAGCATCACGGTGAACATCCTGTACCACGGCCAAGGCGGGTCGGCCCAAGCGTTTGCCGAAAGGATGATCGCCAGCGGGACGGTAGCCGCCATCCGCGCCGAAGACGGCAATGAGGCGTACGAATACTACCAGCCCCTCGACGACCCAAACGCCATCCTGCTCATCGACCGGTGGCGCGACCAGGAATCGCTCGATGTGCACCACGCGTCCCCGATGATGGCGAAGATCGCCGAGCTGCGCGACCGGTACGACCTGCATATGGAGGTGCGGCGATACGCCGACCTCGACGAGCCCGAAGGCGACGCCCAGTTCATCCGGCAGTAGCCAAAGACCAGACGCCGGGTGGCAATCACGGCCACGCCCCCCTACACCCGAGCGCGCAAGCACCCGGATGGTTTCGATGTAGCAGCCCTACATCCATGGTTATAATCGCCACCCTACGCCCTTCCCGCCTTTCTGCGGGACAATGGTATTGTCCCAGGCGCCGTGTTTCTGCGTGTCCTGTTTATGGGATAGCGAAAAGTTTTTGAAGCAAGTGTGCCAAAGGGAGCCCGCCCCGCGGCCTCCTACGCGACGCTGAAGCCCGCTTCCCGCAGGACATCGAGGGCGCGGGTGAAGTTGGGGGCTTTCACGAGGATGTAGTCGGTGTTGTAGGTGGAAACGGCGAAGATGCCCACCTGCGCGTCGGCGAGCACGCTGCTGATGCGCGAGAGGATCCCCGTGAGCGAGAAGTCGAGCACACCCTGCACGCGGAAAGCGCGCCAGCCGTCCTCGCGCGCGATGGTGTTCGCGGGAACGTGCGCGGTGGGACACACGAGCGAGACCTCCTCGTCGGTGATGCCCACGAACGTGAGCTCGTTTGAAAGGTCGATGCCGCTGGCATCGGACAGCTTGCAGACGCTGAGTTCCTGTTCGAAGGCTTTAAGTTGCATGGCCGCTCCATTCCCGTTTGTCGACCCGCGCATTATACCGCGCAGGCAGAATGACCGCGCGCGTTGTCGTCCTGTCTCACGGATCATTCCGGGTGCAGCTCTTGGCGCATGCGCTGGACGCCCTTCTTGGCGCGGGCGAGGACGCGCTCGTAGTACCAATCGCCATCGTTCACGGCAATCTCCAGGCCGGTTTGCGCGCGGCGGTACCAGCGGAGGGCATCCGAGAAATCCTGCGGGCAACCGCACCCGTTCTCGAAGCAGGTCGCGAGGCGCAAGGCGGCGCTTCCCCAGATCACAGGCGGGTCCGTGCGGGCAAGCCGGCACGCTTCCGCATACTTCACGAACGCCTGCCCCTCATCGGGCGCACACCCCACGCCCGCCTTGTACAGGTCGCCGAGCTTGTAGCACCCTTCCGCCAACCCGGCCTGCGCGGCCCGGGAAAAGCATTCGAACGCCCGCTGCTCGCGCGGGTACGGACGGCCGCCGCCCTCCGGCAACGGCGCGTACTCCCCCTCGCAGCGGTCGTAGCTGTACACGTATCCCAGGCACAGCCACGCGTGCACGTTGCCCTTTTCAGCCGCCGCCAGATAGCAGCGCTCGGCTTCCTGGAACTCCGCGACGCGCGCGTCATGCTCGTCCTCCTCCACCAACCGCATGCCGGCATCGTAATGCCCCGCCCCGCTCAGCATCGCCTGATAGCCATCCGGGTCGTATCCTGCGGAATCAATCATCCAGATACACCTCCATATGAATCTTGTGCCACGCGCCGATGCGCTCCTTCGCGGTGACCTGGCCCGCGATGCGCTTCCCGGCGTCCATCAGGCGAGCGAGGATCTCGTTGCAGTCGCACGGCACGTAGCCCACGCGCCGCCCGCCTGCGAACACGCGGATGGCCCAGCAGTCATAGCTGTTCCCCGGATCGCGCTCGAACACGAGCTCATGCCCCACCTGCACGTCCGACACGATCTCGTCGATATCGGCCACATGAGTGGTTCCCGCCACATGGATGTCCTCCACGAGCACGATGTGCTGGGAAAACGGCATGGGCACTTGCAGCGCCGCGCCCGGCGCATCACCGGCGAACCCGAGCGTCTTCGCGATGGTCGCGAGCGTCGTCTCCTGCACGGCTTCCATGGCTACTCGCCCCTCAGCGCGCGATACCGCAGGTCATACGCCTTGCACGCCTCGTCCTGGCGCGCGATTTGCGCCTTCAGCCCATCCACGGTCCGCTCGATCCAGTCCGGGTCCGCAAGCTGGTCGAGCAGCGCATACGGCCGCGCGTTCTTCAGCGCCTCCAGGCGCTCCTGAACCAGGCGCAGCTGCGCCGCAAGCAGCTCGGCCACCGCGACCTGCTCGTCTTCCGGCATGGGCGCCTCCGGCTCCGGCTCTGGCTCCAGATGCATCGTCACGGTATCGACCGAACGCAGCAGGTCCAGGTCGCCGGCCCTGAACGCCGCTTGCGCGATTTCGAAGTACCGCCGCCCCTCGAGCCCCAGTTCCGGATGCAGGTCGGGGTGCAGGCGCTTGATGATGTCGCGGTGGAGCGTCTTGAGCTCGCGTGCTTCCGCGGGCGCCATCGGCCGCGAAGCCGCGCGCTCCTCCATCTTCCTCAGGTAGTCGTCCATGGCGGCGCGCACCTGCCGCTCCCAGTCGGCGAACTCGCAGTCGAGCCGCTGCTCGATCTCGTCTTCACAAACCTCGCCGCCCTGGTTCGCCGCAGCCTGCGCCATCGCCAGCCGCCGCTTCGCGCGCCGCGCCGCCAGCTGGCTTTCCAGCAGGACGTTCTCCCAGCACCCGATCTTGAGCGCGTAGTCGGCCTCGATGCGCGGGTTCACCTGCAGCGTGATCTCGTCGATTTCCATCAAGCACGCCGCGATCTGAGCACGCAGGTCCTCGATGGCAGGAGAAAGCTCCCCCTGTGCGGGCACCTCGATGCCCGCCCTTCCGGCATTGCCGCCGGGCATAACGCAAACATTCATACATGCCACCCTTCTCCCTTCCCGCCCTTGTGCGGGACAATGACATAGTCCCATTTTTCGGACATTGATGAGTCCCATTGAAGGGACAGGTGGACGGAATGTCCGAATGCGTCATCCCGAGCGGCGAAGCAAGCCGAGGAACCTTGCTCAGGTGGCGGTTGGCGCCAACTACAGCTTGCGGGAGATCCCTCGGCTACGCGCCTTCGGCGCTCCGCTCGGGATGACACAAGGAGGGCACCTTC
>JAUNEQ010000048.1:0-7171 GCA_030525445.1 Coriobacteriia bacterium
AGAGGATAACTCATTGCGCGAAGGACGTCTGAGACGAGAAGCCTGGGTGGGACAGAACGCCCCGCGGCAAATGGGGGACAGGGGGCCAGGTGACGGGGCGTTCTGTCCCACCCAGGCCGTTACTTGTGGTAGTAGCGGTGCGATTCGTATTTCGGTTCGCAGCAGACGTTGATGCCGAGCGTGCGGTAGAGCTTCTCGTCGGTGCTCGAGATGATCACCGAGAAGAAGGCGTCGCAACCGCGGAGGTCTTCCAGGTGGTCGATGAGTTTTCCGGCTTCCTCGTTCGTGGCGCTCGTGGCGGAAAGCGCGATGAGCGTCTCGTCGGAGTGCAGGCGCGGGTTGCGGCTGTGCAGCTTCGCCGACTTCAGGCGCGTGATGGGCTTGATGGCGTCGTCCGAGATGACGTCGATGTCCTCGACGCCGGCGACGGTCTTGAGCGCGTTCATGAGCAGCGAAGAGGCGCAGCCCAGCAGCGAGGACGTCTTTCCGGTGACCACGCGGCCGTCAGGCAGCACCATGGCCGCTGCGGGAGCCCCGGTGGTCTCCTCCTTCAGCAGCGCCGCACGGCGGGCCGGCGAATAGTTCTTGTCAATGCCCGCCTGGTTCATGAGCAGCTTGAGCTTGTCCACCTGTTCCTGGCCCACGCCGGAGCGTTTCACCTCGACGGCCGTGCGGAAGTACCGGCGCACGATTTCCATCTTGGCGGCGTCGCATACCGCCTCGTCGTCGAAGATCGCGTTGCCGGCCATGTTCACGCCCATGTCGGTGGGGCTGTTGTACGGGCTTTCGCCCAGGATCTTCTCCATCATGGCCTTCAGCACGGGGAAGATCTCGATGTCGCGGTTGTAGTTCACCGTGGTCTCGCCATACGCTTCCAGGTGGAAGGGGTCGATGGCGTTCGCGTCGTCCAGGTCGACCGTCGCAGCCTCGTAAGCGATGTTCACCGGGTGCTTGAGCGGAAGGTTCCAGATGGGGAACGTCTCCCACTTCGCATAGCCTGCCTTCACGCCACGCTTGTTCTCGTGATAGAGCTGGGACAGGCAGGTGGCCATCTTGCCGGAGCCCGGACCCGGTGCGGTGACGACGACCAGCGGACGCGTGGTCTCGATGTAGTCGTTCTTTCCGTAGCCCTCATCGCTCACGATGTGCTCGATGTCGTTGGGGTAGTTTGCGATGGGGTAGTGCAGGTAGCTCTTGATGCCCAGGTTCTTCAGGCGGTCGCGGAATGCGTTCGCATCGGGCTGGCCGGTGAACTTGCTGATGACGACACCGCCCACGTAGAAGCCCATGGCCATGAAGTTGTCCATCAGGCGCAGCAGGTCCTCGTCGTACGTGATGCCCAAGTCGGAGCGGATCTTGCCCTTCTCGATATCGGCGGCGCTGATGACGAGGATGATCTCCACGTCCTCCATCATGCTCTTCAGCATGCTGATCTTCGTGTCGGGCGCAAAGCCGGGCAGGACGCGTGCGGCATGGTAGTCGTCGAAGAGCTTTCCGCCGAATTCCAGGTAGAGCTTGCCGCCGAATTTCTCGATGCGCTCGCGGATGTGCTCGGCCTGAAGCTCGATGTATTTCTGGTTGTCGAACCCGATTTGCATGGAAGCCCCTTTGCGTCTATGCGTAAACTAACTTCCTTATCCTACCGTTTTACGACGTTTGCGTTGCGGGGAAGTCATGGAATAATCTTCCCGAAACAATTCTAAGGAGGATGCGACGTGTTCAGGGAGATGCGCAGGAAACGCCAGAAGCTCGAAGATGCCGAAGCGAGGGAGGTGCTTGCCGCCGCGACGTCGGGCGTGCTCTCGCTGGTGGGGGATGACGGGTATCCCTATGGCGTGCCCCTGAGCCATGCGTTCGTCGACGGCCGCCTGGTGTTCCACGGCGCCGTGAAGGGGCACAAGCTCGATGCCATGCGCGCCAATCCCAAGGCGAGCTACACCGTGGTGCAGAAGGACCAGGTCGTTCCGGAGGAATTCACCACGTATTTCCGCAGCGTCATCGCGTTCGGCCGCATGCGCGTGCTCGAGGGTGACGAGAAGCTCGCTGCGCTTCGCCAGCTTTCCGACCGCTTTTGGCCCGGCCACGAGGCGGAACGCGAGGATGAGATCGCCCCGCGCCTCGACCACATGACCGTGTTCGTGATGGAGATCGAGCACCTCACCGGCAAGCAGGCCAAGGAGCTCATGTAGCGGGACGCCCCCGTGGGACAGAATGCCCCGGGGGTGCGGACAAAAAGTTGGACCGATCCGGTCCGGTTAGGAGTCCGCATGGCATACCCAGAGGAAGTCAAGGACAGGGCGAGGGCGCTGCGAAGGAGCGGCCTCTCGGTGAGGGAGATCGAGCGCGAGCTGGCCGGCCCGGGTAGAATGACGGTGTGGCGCTGGACGGCCGGCGCCCACGACGGGCCGGGCGCCCGCGTGAAGGCCGCACGAGGGAGGCGAGCAGTGGATCTGCCCGAAGTGGTGGGCGACGGCCCCATCTACCCGGACATCGACCCCGAGGACAAGGACGCGATCATCGACAGGCTGATGCTCGAGAACGCGGTGCTGCGGGGAACGCACGAAGTTTTAAAAGGACGCGCCCTCAGCTCTTTGACGAACAGGGAGAAGTCGCAGCTGATCGAGTGGCTGAGGGCGGGCACCGGACGGTCCTTGAGAGAACTCACCGGTTTCTTGAGGATCTCGAAGAGCTCCTATGAGTACTGGCGCCGGAGGCTCCGGGACCCCGGGCCCACGCTGCGCGAGGAGATAGCCGACGACGTGGAGCGGATATTCCGCGAGGACGGCGACTGCGCGCGCGGCTACCGGTTCGTGCACGCGAGGCTGGCGGCCGAGCGGGGCCCGGTCACCGAGAAGGCGGTGCGCGACGTCATGAGGGAGAGGCGCCTCGAGGTCGTCTACAAGAAGAAGAAGCCGGGGAGGTACAGCTCGTACGCCGGGGAGCTCGACGAGGCCCCGGCGAACCTCCCGCTCAGGGCCGACGGCACCCACGACTTCCGCGCGGACGCCCCCAACGAGAGGTGGGTGACCGACATCACCGAGTTCAAGCTGCCCGACGACGCGCGCAAGGTCTACCTGAGCCCCGTCGTCGACCTGTTCGACGGCAAGCCCGTCGCCTGGTCGATAGGCCTGCGGCCGGACGCGGCCCTGGCGAACTCCTCGCTCGAGGCCGCGTGCGCGACGCTGCGCCCCGGCGAGCACCCGGTCTGCCACTCCGACCGCGGGTGCCACTACCGCTGGCCCGGGTGGAAGGCCATATGCGAGAGGCACGGGGTCGTCCGCTCCATGTCGCGCAAGGGCTGCAGCCCCGACAACGCCGCCTGCGAGGGGTTCTTCGGCAGGCTCAAGAACGAGTTCTTCCACGGCAGGGACTGGAGCGGCGTCTCGGCGGAGGAGTTCATCGGGCGCCTCGAGGGCTGGATGCGCTTCTACAGCGAGGGGAGGCTGAAGCTGTTCGTCGAGGCCGACGGCGGCAAGGTGTACGATACGATCGACAACCGGCGCAGGAGGCTCGGCTACGCAGCCTAGGCCGGTACGAAAAATCGTCCGCACCCCCGGGGCATTCCGTCCCACCCGCCGCGGGCATCCAATCGCGCAATGACAAAAGACGCCGCTCCCTTGCGGGAACGGCGTCTCTTCATGATGCAAGGTTTCGCTTACTCGAAGCGGTAGAGGTCCTTGGTCGCCTCGGCGAACAGGGCGTAGGCGTCTTGGGCCACCTGTTCGTCCTCCACCAGCTCGAAAGCGGCCGGCTGGCCTTCCTCATCCATCTCGACGACCTCGAGGCAGATGATGGTGCCCGAGGACAGGGCGGGATTCTCGTCGTCCACCGGGAAGAAGAATCCGAAGCGCGTGTCGCCGTCGAGCACGAGTCCGAGGAACTCGAGGTTCAGCAGCTCGCCCTTCTCGTCTTCGAAGACGAACACCTGGCCCTCTTCGACCGGCGGGCAGAAATTGGGGGCGCTCCCCTCGCGAATGCCTTCAGCCATTAGTACTTCCTCTTCTTCTTGCTCTTGTTCCTACCCTTGTTGGATTTCGCCTTGCTCTGGTTCTTCGCGCCCATGCCCTGCTTCTCTGCAGCATCTTCGGCAGCAGCAGCTTCGGCTTCGCCGGTCGCCACTTCAACCGGAACCTTTTCCGCTTCGCGCTCGACCGCATCGCTCACGCCCTTGGCGGCGATGGCGGCGTTCTGGGCAGACATGTTCGGAGCGTTCTTAAAGGCGAAGTTGCCAACCTCGGGACCGTAGCGCTTGATGAGGCGCTGGTTCTCTTCGGAGCGGCTCTTCCAGATGGAGTACAGCGGGCTCGCAACGCCGATGGACGAGTAGGCGCCAATGATCAGGCCGATGACCATGGCGAACGCGAAGTCCTTCAGCGTCTCGCCGCCGAAGAAGAGCATTGCCACGACCGGGACGAGCGAGGTGAGCGTCGTATTGATGGAACGCACGAGCACCTGGTTCACGGAGTGGTTAGCCATCGTCATGAACGAGCAGCGGATATCGAGGTTGTCCATGTTGTCGTTGATGCGGTGGAACACGACGACCGTGTCGTAGAGCGAGTAACCCAGGATCGTCAGCAACGCGGCGATCGTGTTCGGGTTCATCTCGCGTCCCACCAGGGCGTAAATGCCCACGACGATTATGAGGTCGTGGAGCAACGCCACGATTGCGATGACGCCCATGCGGTAGTCGCGGAAGCGGATCGCGATGTACAGAATGATTAACAGGAATGACACCAGCAATGCGATGAGCGATGACTGGACGACCGAGGCGCCCCAGTCAGGGCCGATCGTGTCGACTTGGATGTCTTCCTTGTTCAACCCGAGGGCATCAGCCACGTCGTTGGAAGTGGCGGCCGCCTCTTCGGCGGACGTGGTGGCGGTGCGGACGAGGAAGCCCTGCTCGCCATTCGTCTCGGTGGTCTGGATGACGGCATCCGGCTCGCCCGCGTCGGCATAGGCCGAACGCAGCTGCTCGGTGGTGAGGTCGCCCGTGTTGCTGATGGTGACCGACGTGCCGCCGACGAACTCGATGCCGAAGTTGAGGCCGCGCACGCCCAGGACGACGAAGCACAGCACCACGAGCACGGCAGACACCGTGAGGAAGTACTTGCGGTAGCCCAGGATGTTGAAGTCGTGCTTGATGAAGCGGCCCTTCAGGCCCTCGACGGCGTCCCATGCCTTCTGGCCGATGTCGCCGGAACGGGCGACGGCCACGCGCAGGCTCTCCTTGGCGTTGATCATCATGCCGGACATCGTGGCATCGGTGATCTGGCCCTGAGCGGCGGCGAGCACGGAGTACTTCTCGGCGGCAATCTGGCCGTCCTTGATGTCCCACAGGCCCGGGTTCTTCGTGATGATGCGCGGGGCCATGAGGCGGATGAGCGGCGCCTTGAAGATGAGCATCATCACGATGTCGCAGAGGATGCCCAGCGCGAGCGTCATGCCGAAGCCCTTGACCGAAGCGCTTGCCAGGAAGAAGAGGCACAGTGCCGAGACGAGGGAGACGAGGTCGGCGTCGATGGAGGTCTGGATGGCGTGCCACACACCGGTGATGGATGCGCCCTTGACGGAGCGGCCCATGCGGATTTCCTCACGGAAGCGCTCGAGCGTCAGGACTGACGAGTCGGCCGCCATACCGATGGTGAGGACGATACCGGCGATGCCGGCGAGCGACAGGCTGAACAGGCCAAGCGCGGAAAGGCCCGCGAGGATGCCCAGGTACAGCACGGCGAACACGCCCATGGCCGCGGCGGCGATGAGGCCCAGGCCGCGGTAGAAGAACAGCAGGTAGAGCATGACGAGCGCGAGGCCCAGGAGCGCGGCGATGAGGCCGGCGAACAGGGCTTCCTGGCCGAGCGTCGGGCCGACGACCTGCGACTGCGAGACCGTGAAGCTCACGGGCAGCGAGCCGGACTCGAGGATGGTCTGCAGCTGCTGGGCTTCGGTCTGCGTGTAGTTACCGGTGATCTGGACCTGGCCATTGGGGATCTCGCCCTGGATGGCCGGCGCCGACTGCACCTCGCCGTCGAGGATGATGACGATCTTGCCATGCGTGGGCAGCAGGTCCTTGGACGCCTGGTGGAATGCGGCAGCGCCCGCGGAGTCGAGGCGCAGGTTCACCGCGTAGTCGGTGCTCGTCTCGCTTGCGCGGTCAACGGTCACCAGCTCGATGTTCTCGCCGGTGACGATATCGGTGTAGGTTCCCTCTTCCACCTTCAGGTGCTGGGTCTTGCCGGAAGGCAGCGTGTTGCCGTAGCTGTCGGTGACGGTGCCTTCGGTGCCGTAGTTGCCGGACTCGATCTGCTGCACGACGTTCTGGTCGGTGAACGAATCCAGGCGGGCGAACTCGAGCTTACCGGTCTGGCCGATGATGCGCAGGGCTTCCTCGGCGTCCGACATGCCCGGGATCTGCACGAGAATCTGGTTCGTGCCCTGGACGGACACGGAGGTCTCGGCAGCGCCGAGCGCGTTCACGCGGTTCTCGACGATGGAGCGGCTCTTCTCCATGTTCTCCTGGGAAACGGTGCCTTCGCCGGAGGTATCGCTCGTCGTGAGCGTCACCGACAGGCCGCCCTGGATGTCCAGGCCTTGTGTGATCTTTTCCTGCGGGGGCATGAACAAGAAGATGGCGCCCACCACGAGCAACGTGGTGAGGACGAGCAACCACACATTACGGCGGTCGCTGCTCGACTTCTTCTTTTTCTTGGTCGAACCGGAATACGCGGTATTCCCCGCGTTCCGCTGCTGTTTACGCCCCTCGGCGGCGAATTGCCGGAGCGTATCCTTTTCCTGAGCCATAAAACTATCCTTCGTGCTACTCGGTTTCCAAGTGCATAACCAAGCTATTATGCCACGAAAACAATTCATTAGTATGGGCGATATTGTTTAACATTCCCCGGAAACCGTCAGAGGCCACGCAGGAAACCCCAGCACCCCCGTGGAATCAATGGGGGCAGCCCCCTTTGGTTCACAGCCGGAGGGCCGGGGTTCAACCGGATAACTTAGTAGTCCTTGCACGCAGGCGAGTTCATCCAGCTCTGGTAGAACGTCTCGTAATCGTCCGCGAGAATCGCCTCGCGCGCCTGATCAGCCAGGTTCAGCAGGAAATACATGTTGTGCATCGACAGCAGGATGCCGCCGAGCATCTCGTCCACCTTCACCAAATGGCGCA
>JAUNEQ010000048.1:7271-12824 GCA_030525445.1 Coriobacteriia bacterium
CGCAAGTCCAGATGCATGCCGCCTTGGACGATGCCGAAAAGCGCCTGATCGGGACGTTGATGCGCCGCCAGGCAGCGACGTGCCCAATTCGCGGACAGGTCGACGGCGCGCTCGACGAACTCGCGCGTCGCCGGATACGGCGGGCATTGGTCGAGCTGCATCGCGATGTCCGCGCCGATATGCTCCTGAATGCGCATGTTGTCCTCGGGCGTCCAACGGATCTTCGTGCCATCGTAGATGCTCGCGAACGTCACGCCGTCATCGTCGAGCTTCACCGTGTCGGCCAAGCTGAAAATCTGGAATCCGCCGGAGTCGGTGAGCATCGGCCCCGGATAGTTCATGAACGTATGGATGCCGCCGTTTTCCTCGACCACCTCGATACCCGGCTTTAGGAACAGGTGGTAGGTGTTCGCGAGGACGACCTGGCTTCCCAGCTGCGTGAGCGTCTCGGGCAGGATGCCCTTCACGCTCGCACGGGTTCCCACCGGCATGAACATGGGGGTATGCACCTCGCCATGCGCCGTGTTGAACGTGAGCGCACGTGCATGCCCGCTCGTCGCGTCTACCCTGGTTTCGAAGAGCTCCATGCTATTCACCTGTCTTCTCGTATGCCGGCAGGGTTTCCGCCCAGTCGGCGAAATCGGCCAAGCTGCCATGCTTCACCGTATCTATGGGGAAATGCACTGGGTCGAGCAGCCAATCGGTCACGAGGTAGGCATCGCAGCCAAGCTCCATCGCGGCCAAATCCTCATGCGTGTTGTTCCCCACCATGAGCACCTCGCTGCCCGTACAGCCGGCGATCTGCAGGTTCTGCCGGTAATACCGCAGGTCGGGCTTGCAGGCAAAGGAATTGTCATACGTGGTGATGCGCTCGAAATCCCCCGGATTCACCCCCGCCCACTGGCAGCGCCAATCCACGGCGAGCCGCGGGAACATCGGCATCGTCGTGAGGAAGAGGGGGTAGCCCTTTCGCTTCAGCGTGGCAACGGCGCGCGCCGCAGCCGGATTCGGCTCGAACCCATCGCCGATGTGGGGGAACACGGTTCCGTAGAACTCGTTGATACGCGCATCGACGCCCGGGTCGTCTTCGCCATACAACTCGTGGAAGGTGGTCCAGAACACCTCGTCGTTCATGCGGTCGGAAGAATCGACGGCCATCGACCGCACGCCCCCGGTAAGCGCGTTGTTGAACCGCTGGGCATCGAGCCCGACGCTCACGGCATATTCGCCCAGCAGCTTGAAATACTTCGCCAGGAATTCATCCATGTCCATGGGCAGCAAGGTGCCGTCCAAGTCGAAGAATATTGCCTTGTAGCGACGCTGCTCCATGGGTTTCCTTTGAGTTGTAGGCGGGTTCACTTTCGAGAAGGTAGTATAAAGCACAGGGTTTACGCCGGCTGAGATGCACACGGAAACCTATGAATGGGGCATCCCGGGATAGGGTGCGCTGGTTTGAGGGATGGAGGCTTTGCCATGAAATTGCTGCTGCATGCGTGTTGCGGGCCCTGTTCGCTCGAGCCGGTTCGCCTGCTGCAAGAGCAGGGGCACGACATCACGATCGGCTACATGAACTCGAACATTCACCCGCGCGAGGAATACGAGCATCGCCTGCAGACCCTGCTCGCATGGGCGCGTGACGAGGGCATCCCCGTCGTGGAGGGCGCGTACCACCCCGCCGACTGGGCCGATGCCGTTGGCCCTGCCAGCACCTGGGGAGAAAACCACATCAACCGGTGCCGCGCCTGTTATCGCATGCGCTTGGAAGCCGCCGCGCAGTATGCCGTGGAAAACGGTTACGACGCGCTTTCGACCACGTTGGCCGTGAGCCCTTACCAATTCACCGAGGTCATACACGAGGAATTGGAATCCGTCGCCGCCGCCCATGGCCTCGCCGTCGTGTTCGAGGACTTCCGCCCGTATTATCCCGAGGCCACCCGTCGCAGCCGTGCGCTGGGCATGTACCGGCAAAACTTCTGCGGATGCGCGCCCTCGAATGCGGAAGCAGCTGCCGAGCGGGAGGAATTCAAGCGCCGTCGCGCCGAGGAACGCGCCCGCCGCGAAGCCGAGCTGGCACCGCAACGTGCGGCGGAAGCGGCCGAGCGGGAACGCCGCAAGGCCGAACGGGCGGCATACGATGCCAAGCAGCACGCGAAGAAGCTGGCCCGAAAGGCCGCAAAGCAGGCATTGCGCGCAGCCCAAGCGCAGGCGCAGTCGCAGGAAGCCGCAAACCCCGACGATGAGGCCGCAGCCGGCAGACACGTGGGATAACCAAAATGGGACGCCGGCACCATGTGCCGTCGCCCCATTTCCAATATGCAGACGGGCCCTTCCGAGCCCGCCCAATAATCCCTGATTACATGCGCTCCACGTTGATGGCCTGGGGCTTGCCGTTCTTGCCCTCGCCAACCTCGAACGTGACCTTCTCGCCCTCGTTCAGGGTGCGATAACCCTGCATCTTGATCTCGGAGTGGTGCACGAACAGGTCGTCTCCACCTTCTTGGGAAATGAAGCCATAACCCTTGTCGTTGCTAAACCACTTCACGGTACCCTGCGCCATGTTTCCTTCTTTCTTCGTGAACACAATAATCCGCATGGCGTGCGGTCCCCGCCTATCGGCGAGAATATGTCGAAAAAGATACACCAAAGCTTGGCTATACGTTAAGACATTTCCCGCCAGCGGAAGCCGGAATTGCCAAAACGGCAGATTATGACGCGCGATTCTCGGTACGCTCGAAGAAATCCTCGAATTCGCTTTCGGTGATGGCCTCAGGGGAAAGGGGAATTCCGTAACCTTGGGCAATGGCATAGGCCTGGTCACGCCGCAATTGGCTGCGCACATGCTCGCCGCCCTCTTCGAGGTACTCCGACTCCAGCAACAACGTGCGCGCGAGATACTCCACGACATCGGGATCGGTATCGGTGACCTGCAAGATGCTCGCGATGGAATCGGAAGAGAGCAGCAGCAGGGTCGCCCCATCGATATTGGTGGCGCTGCCCACGGCCGCCTCGAGCACCTCGGCCGCATCCAGCGGATCACGCGGATCGCCTTTCGCCTTCGTCCACGAAAGCCGGATGGCCTCGGCAAAGCGGATGAACTGCTCCACCAGGTAATCACGATGCAACATGCTGGAAATCCTTTCTCACGCGCCCCAAACGGGCGCAGTGCACTACGGCCGCGGCGGGGCTATCCCCGCTCGGGCGGCGTGACGCCGCAATGGAGGAACGCCTTATCGGTTGCCTCACGGCCTTTCGGCGTGCGGATGACGAAACCCTGCTGGATGAGGAACGGCTCGTACACGTCCTCGACCGTGTCCTCGCTTTCCGAAAGCGCGCTCGCGATGGTGGAAAGCCCCACGGGACGCCCGCCGTATTGCGCGGTGAGCAAATTGAGGATGCGGTTGTCCATGACGTCGAGGCCGTATTCGTCCACTTCGAAGAAGTCGAGCGCGCCCGACGCCGCCTCGCGGTCGATGATGCCCGAACCGCGCACCTGCGCCCAGTCGCGCGTGCGTTTGAGCAGGCGGTTCGCCAAACGCGGTGTGCCGCGGCTGCGGCGGGCGATTTCCAGCGCGCCGTCCTCGGTGATCTGGATGTCGAGCAACGATGCCGAACGCGTGACGATGCGTGCGAGCTCGTCGGGCGAATAGTAGTCCAGGCGGAACGATATGCCGAAGCGGTCGCGCAGCGGCCCGGTGAGCAAACCGGTGCGGGTCGTTGCGCCAATGAGCGTGAAGCGCGGGACGTCGAGGCGGATCGAGCGTGCCGCCGGCCCCTTGCCGATGACGATGTCGAGCGCGAAATCCTCGAGCGCCGGGTAGAGGACCTCTTCCACCACATGCGAGAGGCGGTGGATCTCGTCGATGAAGAGCACGTCACCGTCCTCGAGGTTCGTGAGGATGGCCGCAAGGTCGCCCGTGCGCTCGATAACCGGACCGCTCGTGGTCTTCAGGTTCGCGCCCAGCTCATTTGCAACGACGTTCGCGAGCGTGGTCTTGCCAAGCCCCGGAGGGCCCGAGAGCAGGATGTGGTCGACCACGTCGTTGCGCGCCTTCGCGGCCTCGATGAAAATGCCCAGGCTTTCCTTGATCTTCGGCTGGCCCATGTAGTCGTCGAGCAGTTTCGGACGCAGGCTCCGGTCGAGCGAGAGGTCTTCGGGCATCAAGTTTGACTGCGCGATACGCTCGCGGGCGCTCGGCTTGTGCGACATGCCCGTATCGCCCGATGGCGCTTCGTATCCGATACCTTCTATTTCGATTGAAGATGCCACATCTTCCCTTCCCCGGCGCGACGCAAAAGCGGCCGGTCACTTTCCTGGAACCTACGAACCAATCTGCTTCAACGCATATTTTACCAGCGCGGCTTCCGTCACGTCTTCCGGTGCATCGCGCAGGGCCACCTCGGCCTCGGTGGGACTGAAGCCCATCGCCATCAGGGTCTCGGCGGCAAGCTTGATGTTCGCGTTTTCGCGCGATGGCGCGGCGGCTTGTCCGAATCCGGAATCGAGCGACCCCTTCAGCTCGAGCACGATGCGGCTCGCCGACTTCTTGCCCACGCCGGGAATGCGCGAGACCGCCTTCACGTCTTCGGCCACGATGGCTTCTACCAGCTCGTCGGGCTCGAACGTGGACAGCGCGGCGAGCGCGACCTTCGGGCCGACACCCGTCACGCCGATGAGCCGCTGGAACAGGTCTTTTTCCTCGAGCGTGAGGAACCCGTACAGCGACATGTCGTCTTCCCGCACCTGCAAGTAGGTGAACACCCGCGTCTGCTCGCCCGCATGGGGCAGGCGCGAAAGGGCGCGGCTCGACATGAACACGGCATACCCCACGCCGTTCACGTCGATGACGGCGGTGGTCTGGTCGGTTCCCGCAACCGTTCCCGTTAGGTACGCGATCATCCGTTACTCCTATCTTTCGCCCTACCGCAGCGCGTCGCGTGAGGTGGGGCCATTGTTCAGCAGATAGCACATCGCGGCTGCCAGCGCGTCCGCCGCGTGGTCGGGGCTCGGTTCCCGCTCCAAGCCAAGCAGCTGCTTCATCATGTATTGCACCTGGTGCTTGTCGGCGTCGCCCGTGCCCACCACCGTGCCCTTGATGTTCTTGGGCGTGTACTCTCCCACGGCAAGTGCGGCGTCGGCGCAGGCCACGAGGGCCGCACCACGCGCCTGGCCGGTCGCGAATGCCGCCGTGATGTTCTGGCCAAACCACACGGTCTCGATGCCCACGCACGTGGGGCGGTACCGCTCGATGACGGCCGCGATCTGGTCGCGTATCTTCTTCAGGCGACGTGAGAGCTCCATGTCAGGCGACGTGGACACGCAGCCATACGCAAGGCAGCGGTATCGCGAGCCATCCCGCTCGACGATTCCCCAGCCGGTATTCGCAAGGCCCGGGTCGATGCCCAGCGCAACCGTTATCTGCTTGCCCGATGCTGCCATTGAACTCCCTTGGTAACAAACACTTGTTCGATAATATCGCACTTCCCCGAAGATGCAAGGGTCCTACGCGGTAATGCCATATTGAAGATGGGGCACTCTCCGTTAAACCGTTGACA
>JAUNEQ010000201.1 GCA_030525445.1 Coriobacteriia bacterium
CACGCTTGTCCCATATGCTGCGGGCCGGCTTGTCCCACCCTCCGGATCCCGGGCGCCCCGCGAATATTACCCCAGCTTCTTGTAGAAGTGCTTGCAGGCGAAGACGAGGGCGATGCTGGCGAGCGAGAGGATGCCGGCGGCGGCGAATGCGGGCAGGTAGCTGCCGGCGGTCTCGATGGCCGTCGCCGCGGCGAGCGGGCCGATGAACGAGGCGGTGGTGTAGCCGGCGTAGACGAAGGAGTAGTTCTGCCCGAAATTCGCGGAGCCGAACGCGTCGCCCACGATGGCGGGCACCACGGTGAGGATGCCGCCGAAGCACGCGCCCACGACGCACACGCTCGCGAGGAAGGGGATGAACGACGTGGCCTGCGGCATGATCAGGAACATCACGAGTGCGTTGAGCCCCAGCGCGATGACGAGCGTGTTGAAACGCCCGATGTAGTCCGATGCGGAACCGAACCCGAAACGCCCGACCGTGCTTCCCACGGCAAGCACGGCGACCATGATGGCGCCCTCGCTCGCCGTGAGCCCGGCGAGCTCCTGGCCGATGTTCGAGGCGTGCCCGGTGATCATGAGTCCGCTGGTCACGGCGGTCATGTACATGAGGAACAGGCAATAGAACAGCGGCGTGCGAACCATCTGGCCCGCCGTGTAGTTCACCTGGCGCGATGTGGTCGAATCGCTTGCCTCGGCGGTTTCCTGCGCACCGGCGGCCTTGCCACCCGGCGTCCAGTCGGGAGGCGGTGTCTGCAGCAGGTTGGAGAACACGAGGTAGATGACGAGCCAGATGACGCCCACGATGTGGAAGGCCATCTGCACGTCGAACGACTCGATGAGGAAATTGCCCAAGGGCGCGAAGATGATGGAGCTCATGCCGATGGCGCCGATGCAGATGCCGTTGGCGAAGCCGCGGCGGTCGGGGAACCACTTGATGACCACGGCCACGATGGTGTTGTAAAGGAAGCCGTTGCCCAAACCCGCCATGCCGCTGAAGCACAGGTAGAGCATCGCGAGGTTGTCGGCGAAGCCGGTGAGGAACCATCCCAGGCCGAACAAGATGCCGCTGCCGAGCACGATCCAGCGCGACGCCATGCGGTTTTGCAGCCAACCCGCGATGATGCTGCCTACCAGCGACATGAACATGAACAGCGAATACACGAGCGAGACTTCGGATGCGCTGTAGCCGAACTGCGCCATGAGGGGCTTGTTGAAGATGCTCCACATGTAGATGGCACCCGTGCCCATGGCGGTGAAGGCGCCTGCGGCCAAGACGATGGTGCGGGATGGGGTGCGAAGTGCGCTTGCTGCATTCGGCATGAATAGGTCCTTCGTGTTCGGTTCGCTTGCCCGGATGGCGGCCGCTCGATGCGTCCAACGGGGCGGTTATCATACCACTATGGTGGGTGCATCCTTGGCCCCCATCTGCGATTTTTGACAAATTCCCAGACTGTCGTGTATCGTGCGCGCAGGGGAGAGAGGGGCCGTCATGCCCGATGCGCAAGAGCAGCTTCAACCGTTGACCGTCCGGCACGTGCTCGTGGTGGTCACGGGCATCCTGTGCCTGTTCGGACCGGCTGCGCTCGTCATCAACACCTGGTCGGTGTTCCTGGTGCCCGTCACGCAGAGCCTGGGCATCTCGTCGGGCGATTTCACGTTCTACGTCACGCTGCTGTTCCTGGCGGCTGCGGCGTGCTCGCCGTTTGCGGGCAACCTCATGCAGAAGGCCGACCTGCGCATCGTCATCTCCGCGGCCGCCGCGCTGTGCGCTCTGGGCCTGTTCCTCTGCTCGTTCTACACCGAAGCCTGGCAGTTCTACATTTCGGGCGTCCTCGAGGGCGCGGGCACCTGCGTCATCCTGTTCCTCACGCCGTCAACGCTGGTGAGCCGATGGTTCAACGTGCACAACGGCCTGCTCATCGGCATTTGCGCGGCCATGAGCGGCGCCGGCGCGGTGGTGTGGACGATGGTGGCGGGCATCATCATCGATGGGTCGGGCTGGCGCGACGCCTACTTCGTGTTCGGCATCGTGTGCGCGCTCATCTCGCTGCCCGCGACGATGTTCTTCATTCGCAGCTACCCGGAAGACGTGGGGCTCAAGCCCTACGGGCCGCCGCGCGACGACCTTCCCGAGGCATCGGTGGGCGGTGAAGGCGCGCCCGTGCGCCCCGGCATCGAGGCGAAGAAGGCCTTCCGCATGCCGGTGTTCTACACGCTCATGATCACGTTCATGCTCACGAACGCCACCGCCCAGCTGGGGAATTACCTCCCCACCTACCTGTATCACCTCGCCGACATGCAGGTGGCTGGGCTCACGGCGGCGAGCGTTGTCATCATGGCGTCGGTGATCGCGGCGTGCCTGCAGGCGGCACATGCCATCGCGAAGATCTGCCTGGGGCAGGTGGTCGATTACAGCAACGTGCTCGCACTCGTCATCGGCTGCGGCTGCGGGTTCGCGGGCATCCTGTTCGTGTGGCAGGGGTATTTCAGCCAGCCGCTCGTCTACACGGGCGCGGCGCTGTTCGGCGTGCACTTCGCGATGACGAACGTCCTGGGCCCCTCGTTCACGTTGCGCCTGTTCGGGCCGCGTGAGTACACGAAGATCTACTCGCGCATCACCACCGTCATGAACCTCATGCCCGCCGCGGCGCTCGTCGTGTTCTCGGCGCTTTCCGAGGCGAGCTGGGACCTGCTGTTCATCACCGTCCTCGCGGTCATCGCCATCGTGTTCGCCACCGGCATGGCCACCGTCATCTTCGGCCGCCGCATGAACGCCGGGGAAAACGGCTGACGGTTACGACATCGGCGCTTTACCACTATGCACAGCTAAAGTAAATACCTCCTTTCATCAGGGAAAATCACACAAAAGGCGTTTTCTTGAAAAGAGAGCGTGAGAGTTTCGATATACTTGCGGTTCGTTTTGTAGGAAGGGGACTGGGCTTTCCCGCAGTCCATCGCCATGGGAGGATTTAAATGGCGCAGAAACAAGGTGCCCGCGCTTCGTGGTCGGGCAAATGGATGTTCATCTTGGCAGCTGCCGCTTCGGCAGTCGGCCTGGGAAACATGTGGCGTTTCCCGTACCTGGACGCCAAGTACGGCGGCGGCACGTTCATCTTCGTGTACCTCATTCTCGTGTTCACGTTCGGCGTGTCCATGCTGCTGCTCGAGACGTCGCTCGGCCGTAAGACCGGCCAATCCGCCATCGGCGCATTCTCCAGCTTCGGTTCGAAGTACAAGTTCATCGGCTTCCTGGCTGCGGCCGTGCCGTTCATCATCACGCCGTATTACTGCATCATCGGCGGTTGGGTTGCCAAGTA
>JAUNEQ010000049.1:0-2644 GCA_030525445.1 Coriobacteriia bacterium
GTATCATCCAACCAGGAAACACACCGTTCGGCGGCTGGGCGCGCACATGAAGGGGGAACCATGGCCATCAAGAACATCGTGTTTGACATCGGGGGCGTGCTCGCGGATTACAACGTGAACGGGTTCTTGTCGGCCAAGGGCTTCGACGCAACCATGATCAAGCGCATCCTGAAGGCGTCCGTGATGACGCCGTATTGGGAGATGTTCGAGCGCGGCGCGATCACGGAAGAGGAGGCGCTGCAGGGGTTCGCTTCCGCCGACCCGGAAATCGAACACGAGTTGCGCGTGGCTTTCTCGAGCGTCGAGGGTATGCTCACCGCCAAGGATTTCGCGATTCCGCTGGTGAAGAGCCTGAAAGCCGCGGGGTTCCGCGTGTATTACCTGTCGAATTACTCGCAGAAGGCCTACAACGAATGCGGCGAATCGCTCGCGTTCATGCCCTATATGGACGGCGGAATCGTGTCGTTCCGGGTGGGCAAGACGAAGCCCGACCCCGCGATGTATCGCCAGTTCCTGGAGGAATACCAGCTGGATGCGGGCGAATGCGTCTTCGTCGACGACACCCCGGCGAACGTGGAAGCCGCCCGCGCCCTCGGCTTTGCGGGCGTGGATTTCGTCTCGTACGACGACCTCATCGCCAGGCTCGCGGAATTGGGAGTAGAACTCGCGAAGTAGCGGGAGATCCTTCGACTCCGGCGGCTAAGCCGCCTCCGCTCAGGATGACAAGTTGGGGACAACGCCCAATGCCACACACACTGTTCCAAGCGGCCCCGCTGTCATCAATCCCGAGCGGCAACGTTGTCATCCCGAACGAGCGAAGCGACCCTTTGTCATCCCGAGCGAGCGAAGCGAGTCAAGGGATCTCACCCAGGTGCGGGAGACCCCTCGACTCCGGCGGCTACGCCGCCTCCGCTCGGAATGACTAAATCCCCAGCAACTCGCTATAGACGGCGAGCGCGCCGTCGGTGTTGTGCGCGAGGACGCGCTTGGCCAGGACCTTGCCCAGCTGCACGCCTTCCTGATCGAAGCTGTTCAGGTTCCACAGGAAGCCCTGGAACATGATCTTGTTCTCGAAATGCGAAAGCAGCGCGCCCAGTGACTCCGGCGTCAGGCGCTCGCCGATGATGATGCTGGACGGACGCCCTCCGTCGAACCGCTTGTTCGGGTCGTCGTCATCCTTGCCGCACGCGAACGCGACGATCTGCGCGGCCACGTTGGCGCCCAGCTTCTGCTGGCTCGAGCTGCCCTCGATGAGCACGTCCGTGCCCGACTGGTTCTGGCGGAAGCCCACGAACTGCAGCGGAACGATGTTCTTGCCCTGATGGAGCAGCTGGTAGAACGAATGCTGACCGTTGGTGCCCGGCTCGCCGAACAGCACCGGCCCGGTGACGTAATCCACCGGCTCGCCGAAGCGGTTGACGGACTTGCCGTTGGACTCCATGTCGGCCTGCTGCAGATGTGCCGGGAAGCGGGACAGCGCCTGCGAATACGGCAGCACCGCTGTGCACTCGTAGCCCAGGATATTGCGCTCGTACACGCCGATGAGGGCATCGAGCATCGCCGGGTTCTCCAGCGGCTCCGCGGTGGCGGAAAGCTTGTCCATGGCCGCCGCGCCATCGAGGAACGCTGCGAACACCTCGGGGCCAAAGGCCAGGGACAGCACCGCGCCGCCCACGGCCGACGTCGAGGAATAACGCCCGCCAATGTGGTCGTCCATGAAGAACGCCGCCAGGTAGCCGCTGTTCTGCGCGAGCGGCGACGTCTGGCTCGTCACGGCAACCATATGGTCGGCCGGGTTCAAGCCAGCCTTCACCAGAGCGTCCTTCACGAACGCCTCGTTGGTGAGGGTCTCCAGCGTGGTGCCGGACTTCGAAACCAGAATGAACAACGAATGGGCCACATCGATGGTGCTAAGCACGCCCACCGCGTCGTCGGGATCGACGTTGCTGATGAAACGGGCCTCCATCTTCAGCTCGCCCTCGGCGCGCGCCCAGTTCTCCAGCGCCAGGTACACGGCGCGGGGGCCCAGGTCGCTGCCGCCGATGCCGATCTGCACGACGGTCGTGAAGGGCTCACCGGCTGCATTGGTCACTTCACCAGCATGAACGCGCTTCGCGAATGCCGCGATGCGCTCCTGCTGCTCCACGTAGAACGCGCGCTTGTCCACGCCCTCCGCGATAACGGGGTCGCCCAGCTGCCCGCGGGTAAGGTGGTGCAGCACCAGGCGCTTCTCGCCCGTGTTCACCATCGCGCCGTTATAGAGCTCGGCGAACTTTTCCGCCAGCTGCGATTCCTTCGCAAGGGCATCGAGCTTCTGCAGAATGCCGTCGTCCACCTGCCTGGCGGCATAATTAAAGGAGAGACCGCCCGCCATGGGCACGGAGTAGTCGCGCACGCGCTGCCCGCCCGGCTCGCCCGCAAGCGCCGAGCGCAGGTCGACCCTGGTGGGGTCCTCCACGAGCGCCTTATATGAATCCAGCTGGTCGAGATTCTTCCAGTCTGCCATGTTCCCTTGCCCCCTTCATGGATGGACCACCCAAATCTGCATGTTGAAAATGTGTTCCCCCATTGTACGGCAGTGCAAGCTGGGTTTCCAACCCAAAAGGGCAGCCAAGTGGGACGAGCTGGGCATGACGAGTGCATG
>JAUNEQ010000049.1:2744-12765 GCA_030525445.1 Coriobacteriia bacterium
GTTTCCAACCCAAAAGGGCAGCCAAGTGGGACGAGCTGGGCATGACGAGTGCATGTGCTGGTTGCGCAAACCCCCGCGCTCGAAGGCGCCTTCGCAACCCCTGGCAGCCGTCATCAACGTCGTCAATGCTTTATCGGCAAATATTTCGATGTACTACGAATGTGTTTATCGTATTTTGCCGATAGATTGGGGGCCTTTTGGAGTGGATGAATGTCTCGAAAGCCGCATTGACCTGGGGAATATCCGAGCGCAGTGTACGTAACTATTGCGCGCAGGGGCGGGTGCCCGGGGCAGAGCTTATCGGCAAAACCTGGCGGATTCCCGCCAAGGCGGTCAAACCCGCGCGCGCGAACGCCCGCGCGCAGACGCTCCTCGATGCATTCCGCCGCGAACGTGCGCACGGCATAAGCGGAGGCATCTACCACCGAACGCAAATCGACCTCGCCTTCAACTCCAACCGCATGGAAGGAAGCGCCCTTTCGCATGAGCAAACGCGTTTGATATTCGAAACTAAAACCATTGGCATCGCGGACGGAGCGGTACCCGTAGACGACATCATCGAAACAGTGAACCACTTCCGCTGCTTCGACTTCATCCTCGACAAGGCAAACCGGGAGCCTCGATCGCGCTCCTGAGGAATCTGCATGGGTTGCTGAAGGCGGGGACGACGGATTCGTCCAAGAGCTGGTTCGTCGTAGGCGATTTCAAGCGCCTGCCAAACGAGGTCGGGGGACGTGCCACGACGCCGCCCGAAGAAGTAGAGAACGAACTGGAAGCCTTGCTCACCTGGTATAACGCTCTCGAGCTCCCCAGCCTGGAGGACATCGTCGCGTTCCACGTCGCCTTCGAGCGCATACACCCATTCCAAGATGGAAACGGACGCGTCGGACGCCTGGTGATGTTCAAGGAATGCCTGCGATTCGGCATCGTGCCATTCGTGCTATCCGACGATATGAAGTTCTCCTATTACCGCGGCCTGGCGCAATGGGACTCCGAGCGAGGTTTCTTGCTGGACACGTGCGAATCCGCACAAGATCGTTTCCGGGCGTTGCTCGAATACTTCCGCATCAGCTAAGAGGGGCCAGCGCATTCCGGCGCTGGCCTCTGTGGCATCATGTTCTTTCGGCGTTACAGCTTATACGTCCCGAAGCCGGCGATCGCCTTGTCGATGGACGCTTCGCCGTTGGCCACCTGGTAGGCCGCCACGCGGTACTGGATGGTGACGTCATCGGCCAGGCCCACCTCGTGGGTCGGGATGATCCGGCTCGCATCGACGTTGCTGAACGGCGCGTACGTGCCATCGTAAGCAAGGTCGGACGTCGCCGTGAGCAGGCGCTTCGCCTGCGCGATGTCGTTGAGCTCCTGCGGGGTCACCAGGAAGCGCATGAACTCGTTGGCCATATCCAGGTTCGCGCTGTCCTTGTTCACCGCGAACTGCACAGACGGCTTGTCCAGCAGGCACGCGCCGTCATCGGTGAGCGTGAGCGGGTACAGGGCGTACGAGAACGGGTTGGCGGTGAACGCCTCGGACTGGCTCTCGCGCTTGGCCGTGCCGGACGCCGTGTCGCCGGAGCACAGCGCCATGGGGATGTCGCCCTCGAAGAAGCGCAGGATCAGCGCGTTGTAACCGTCCTCAAGCTCGTTGCACACGTCGAAGTTGAAGCACCCCTTCTCCACCATGTCGCTCACCTTCTCGAGGGTGGGCCTCATGTACTCACCGGCGGAAGCGTCGAGCGAGTTGAGCTTCTTCACCATCTCGGCGTCCTTGGCGGCATCGCCGTACATGATCTCGCCCACGAGGTTGCCGTACGCGGACGGCACGTTATAAGCCAAGATGGGAGTGGGATACCCGGCCTTGTTGAACGCCTCGCACGCAGCCAGCAGCTCCGTGTAGGTCGTCGGCACGCTGATGCCCTCCTTCTTGAAGAGGTCCTCGTTCACGAGGATGCCCGACGTGCTCGAGAAAATGGGAGCCATGGGGACCTTCCCCGCCTCGTCCTTGCACAGCAGGCTCGGGCGCACGCACGACAGGTCGATGTTCAGCGCCGCGTCAGACAGGTCCTCGGTGTGTTCGAACAGCGCATCGTAGTCGGCGGAATCCAGCATGAAGTCATGCGCGAAGAAGATATCGGGCGCATCGTTGGAGCCCAGGGCCGTGGACACGACGTTGTTGTAGTCGTCGAGCTTGGTGTAGCTCAGTTCCACGTCGGGATAGATTGCGTTGAACTTGTCGAATTCAGCTTCGAGCGCCTCGAAGTTGTCGTAGCTGCCCGCCACGGAAATAGAGCACTTCGTGGCCGTGTCGAGCGAGGGGGCGAAGGCCTCCTGCTGCGCCGCTTGGCCCGATGCGCCGGACGACCCTTGCGACGAACCGCAGGCCACCAACCCAAACGAGGCGAGCGCCGCCAGCGACAACACGAGCAGGCAACGAATAACGGACTTCCTCATAACTTGCCCTCCTTCACCTTTCTTATCTCTTTCAGAACCAGTTTCATGTCGATCGGTTTCGCGATATGGCCGTTCATGCCAGCATCCATGCACCGCGCGACGTCCTCGGAAAACGCGTCGGCCGTCGTCGCGATGATCGGAATAGTCGACGCCGCCTCGTCGGGCAGCGCGCGGATGGCCTTCGCGGCCTCGATACCGTTCATGACGGGCATCTGCACGTCCATGAACACGAGGTCGAAGTCTCCCGGCTGCGCCGACGCAACCGCATCCACCGCGACCTGGCCGTTTTCGGCGCGCGTGGCCTGAATGCCGTGCATGTCGAGCAGCGTGTTGATGATCTCCCAGTTGATGTCGTTGTCCTCGGCCACGAGCACGCGCATGCCCGCGATGTCGGAGTTGTCGTCCTCACGCGCGGCCGGCGTGTCCGCCAGGTGCAGAAGCTCGTTGATGGCACGGTACAACGTGGTCCTGAACAGCGGTTTCGAGATGAACCCATCGACGCCGGCAGCCTTCGCGCTTTCCTCGATTTCGGACCAATCGTAGGCCGAGATCAGGATGATGGGCACCTCGCCGCCCGTCAGGGCGCGCACGCGGCGCACGACCTCGATGCCGTCCATGCCGGGCATCTTCCAGTCGACGATGATGACGCTGTAGTCGTTGTGCTGGCTATGCCGCGCGCCCACCATCTCGAGCGCCTGCGCACCCGAAGAGGCGACCTCCACGCGCGCATCGAGCGAGCTCAGCGTGTCCTGGGCGGTCTGCAGCAGCACCTCGTCATCGTCGACGAGCAGCGCGTCGACCGATTCCAGCGTCATGTCCTGCGCCTCTTGGTCGGCAATGAGCACGTCCAGCGCCACCGTGAACGTCGTCCCCTCGCCCAGCTTGCTCTCACAGTCGATCGTGCCGCCCATGAGGTCGACCATCTGCTTGGTGATGGCCAGGCCAAGGCCCGTGCCCTGCACGCTGTTCACACGGCTGTCGGTTTGGCGCGAGAACGACTCGTACATGTGCTCCATGAACTCCTCGCTCATGCCCATGCCCGTGTCGGCCACGCGATAGACCAGGCGCACCGCGCCGGGCAGGTCGCTCGGCAGCTCCTTCAGGTCCACCTTGACGCTGCCGCCCGCCTCGGTGTACTTCAGGGCGTTCGACAGGATGTTGATGAACACCTGGTTGATGCGCAGCTGGTCGGCGTAGAGGAACTCGTGCTCCATGGCGTTGATATGGAAGTCGAAGTCGATGTTCTTCTCCTTCACCATGGGCTGCGAGATGTTCACGAGGTTCTCGGTGACCTCCACGATGGAGAACATCACCGGCGTGAGCGAGAGCTTGCCGCTTTCCACCTTGGAAATGTCCAGGATGTCGTTGATGAGCGTGAGCAGGTGGTTGCTCGCGAGCCCGATCTTGTGCAGGCTGTCCTTCACGGTGGCCGGGTCGTCGACGTTGCGCTCCGCGATGGTCGTGAGGCCCAGGATCGCGTTCATGGGCGTGCGGATGTCGTGCGACATCGTGGAGAGGAAGTCGCTCTTGGCGCGGTTCGCCGCCTCGGCTTCCTTCGCGGCCTCGTTCAGGCGCACGTTGAACCAGTTCATGAACAGCATGTCGAAGAAGAGCAGGAACAGCAGCGCGCAGGCGACGCCGCCCACCAGCAGCCAGTCGACGGTGCTGCGGTGCAGGTTGCCCGCCTGGATGTAGTTGAGGATGGTCCAGCCTTCGTTCGCGCTGATGGGCGCGTATGCGATCAGGCATTCCTCGGCGCGCGAGTTGGTCATGAAGAACGAGCCGCTCTGCGTGTTCAGGCGCGTCTTCAGGTCTTCGACGCCCGCGAAATCGACTTCGTTGTACGACTTGTAGAACTCGATGAAGTTGTTGTTCTTGTAGTCGTGGCCCTTGATGATGTAGTTGCCGTCGCTGTCGACGAGCGAGACCTCGGCGTCCTTGTAGCGGTCGATGGGAAACACCCATTTATCCTGGAGCTTTTCCATGGGGATGATGCGCAGCAGGACCGCCTCGCGCTTCTTCGTGGCGTCGCGGGAATCCACGAGGGTGACCTTGTTGCAAAACGCGAGCGACTGGATGCCGCTCGAGGGACTCGTGTACGAGCGCGAAACGTTGATGGCGCCGTCCTGCTCGTTCAAGTTGTCGAGCTGGATGGGCAGGCCAATCGCCTTGTACGACACGGCGTAGTCATTCTTCGTGCCCGTCTTGGGGCGCGTCGAAAGGCCCGCAAGCGAGTCGTCGTCCGTGAAAACGATATGCGCGGCCGTGTCGGGCGACGCGTGGGACGCCCGGATGAACGCCACCGCCTCGTCGACGGTCATCGCGTTGTTGTTGATGTAGCGCGCCCAGGTGTTGCAGATGATCTGCTCGCTTTCGAGGTAATTGGCCGTCACCTGTTCCATTGTGACGGTCGCGGTCTCGAACTGGGCCACCTCGGCGTCGATGGACTCGTTGGCCGCGCGCTGCGCGTACAGCAAAACGAAGCCAATAATCGCGAGCATCACGGCGACGTTCACCGCAATGATCAAATATCGCTTGTTCGCTGTTTGCATATCGAGCCTTTTCCGTACCGCGCTACCGGCATTATCTCATGCTTCGTGCGGTATTGCGGCGGGATTGAATGCGGGATGGCGCACGCCATGCGCTGTTCGGGGCGGGCATGAAAAGTCCTCTGTGCGGCAATCGAATTGCCTGTATGCAAAAGAGTGCGTTCGCGGCACCGAAATATGCAGCCACCTCCTCCCAGGCGCTTCAGCGTGTAATCACTTTCGCGAAATCTTGCACCTTTTCGAGGTTATCAGAAGTTTTGGCATGCAAATCCGTCACCCGGCGAAGAGCAGACACCTATCGTGGCTGGTAAATGAGGCCTTCCAAGTCATGCATATTTTGACGGCACCAAAATTCTTCTGATAACCTCGTGATATTGCAAGATTTCGCGAAAGTGATTACACGCACGGCCGATTTCGGCTCAAAATGGCACTTGCAACAGGCAAAACCACAAGATGTTGTGTCTGCTCGAGCAGCCACAAAGCATAACGCCGGATAACACCAAACCATATCTATATGTTGTGTATGATACGGTTATCCATCGAGTGCAATGCATCATCGTCTGGCAAACCGCTCGTCTCGCCAGCAGCGGGCAGGCCGGCATCGCGCGCGGCGTCACCCTCGGGTGATATCATGGGCTTCAGCCGGCAAAACCGATATAGGGGTGGGAAATGGGCAAGACCAAGCTACTCGCGATCCTGTTCGCAACCGCAATCCTGGCAGCATGCATGGGCGGCTGCTCGAGCGAGCAAGACGACACTCCCAGCGCATCGGAAGCCAGCGCCGCCTCCGCAACCAGCACGCCGGCCAGCTCGACGGCCACCTCGGCCGCGGAAAGCGCAAACAACCCGTCGGCGATAAGCGTGGCCGACTCGATGATCGGGGAATGGACGTGCAGCCTCCTGTTCTACGGCCACGACGAGAACGGCGAGGCCGTGACCACCGGGCGCTACGAGGGCGACGGCGTTTTGACGGTCTCGGAACACGGCTACGAGTTCGAGTTCGCCTACCCGGACGGGCAGGTCGCGCTCTCTTCGCACGGCACGTTCACGACAGGCGTCCAGGCGAGCTACCTCGGCGACACCACCCTCAGCGACTACCCCGTCGCCATGCTTTCCGGCGGCGCCCACGACGGCGAGATCAAGTTCCTTACAGAAGACCACAGCGAGTGGGTCGTGGCCAGCGTCTTCAAGTCGTAAGCGAGGTTGGCGCGCGCACGTCGCGCATTCCGGCCAAACTACTCGCTGGTGCGGCTCTCGTACATGTCGCGGAACGACTTGCCCTGGTCGTCGGGATCGAGGTCCACGTCCTTCGCGTCATCGCGCCAGTGGCTGTTTGCGGGAAGCATCTGGTACGCAAGGTTGTGCTGCTCCCATTCGTACGCCATGTCATCGGCGGTGCGGAACGATTCCCAATCGGCGCCGTACACGGGATGCACGTTGATGAGCGCCTGGCAAATCGCGACGATGTCGCCGTGGTTGGTGATCTTGTAGGAGTCGTACACCCTCCAGGAATACGTGTCGAAATACGCGGTGAATTCCTCGCCGCCGTAGTTGAACACGTAGCCGCAACCGTAATCGTCCGTGGGAACAAGCGCGACGTCATCGGCCGAGGAAAACTCGCCCATCCCGAACAGCCCGCCGAGCGAGGGCAGCGACCATCCGCCCCAGCCTTCCGACTCGGCCGATTCGCCATCGGCACCGGGCGAGGAAACCCACTCCCCTATCTTGTCGAGTACGCGCGAGGGCAGCCCGTCGGTTTCCTCCACCGCGGGCAACAGCCTCTCGGCCGCCGCCGAGCCGTAGCCCGACAGCTTCGAGCATCCCGCCAAGCACCCCACAACGAGGAGGACAATCGCGATGAATGTAAGCGCGCGTTTCATGCGGGCTATTCTACGGGGAATCGCCTGGCCGTCCTCGAATCCTCAGCTTGAGCGTAAAAACGCTACAGGAGGTTCGCAATTATCGGGCGGAGGTCATCCCAATGGAGGCCCCATAGCAGAAAAGCCTGGCGGATGATTCACTCCGCCAGGCATGATGCCGGGAGCGGAGCGAGCCGACTGCTCAACCCGCTCCGCGGCAATGAACCGCTATCGGGCAACCCCCAATCGCCGCCGCATTTCGCTAGATAACGAGCTCGCTTCCCGGCAATCCAAGAAAATGGGCGACGGTTTCCACATGAAGATCGGGCGTCCCATCGGCCACGCACAGGGTTTCGGCGTCGCGGAAGTAATGCTCCACGCCCGTCTCGCGCACAACGCCCAGGCCGCCATGCAGCCAAATGCATTGCTTGGTAACCTCGACTGCCATTTCGCAGGTGGTGTATTTCGAGGTGCTTATAAGCCGTTTCGCTTCGATGCCAAGAGCCTGATCGCCAGTGACGAGCACCTTGTCTGCGGTTCCCAAGGCCTCGTAAATGAGCGCGCGGCTGCGCTCAATCTCGCCCCACATGCGGGCAAGGCGGTGTGCGACAACTTGCTTTTCGACAATGGGCACATTCGCGCGAGTGCGATGCTTCGTAAACTCGATGGTTTTGGCGAGCGCGCCCTCCGCGCATCCCAAAGCAACAGCCGCACACAGGGCATTGCCCGGACCCATGCCCTTCAAAGGATTCTTGGGGAAGAAACGGTTTGCAGGCACGCGCACATCGGTGAGGAAGTACGACCCGCTGCGGTTGCCGCACAGGCCGATCTTCGGCTCCAGGTGGTTGTCTTCCACCCCCGCCTGCGTGCGCTCCACGAACCAGCAGCCCATCTCGCCGTCATCGGTCAGGCCCAGGAAAGCAACCACATCGGCTGCTCCGCAGTTCGTCACATACATCTTCGTGGCGTTCAGCACCCACTCGTCGCCATCGCGTACGCCCACCACAGGCCATTCGGCGATGTTACTCGCACCTTGGGGAGGGGTAATTCCAGCCGCCATGATAATCTGGCCGCTCATCAAGCCGGGAAGCCACTGCGGCAGAAGCTCTGCGCGATGCGGGGACTCCAGGACGTAGCTCACCATGCAAGCATCCACGTAATAGCTGATGGCAAGCGCGGGTGAGACCTTTGCGATCTCTTCGGTGACCACGCCCACAGCGGTCAAGCCAGCGCCGGCGCCACCTAACTGCTGCGGCACGATGAGGCTCAGCAGCCCCGCTTTGCCCAATTCCAGGTATATCTCGCGCGGGAAGGCGTTGTCGTCTTCGATCTGCTGCGCATACTGCGCCACCACGGTCTGCGCAAACTGCCGTGCGCTCTGCTGCAACAGTTCCAGTTCATCGTTAAGGAAGTAAGACATGATCGTTCTCCTTTCTTTCGCATGCGATTCGCGCGAAAACGCTAGCTAATGGACAAACGGGAAACATTGGCGCCATCGCCAGCATCTTGGCCAGCGGCGGCGAGCTTCTGCGCATAGAACGCGAAATCGATGACGGCCTGGTCGGCAAATTCCCCGGAACCGTTGAGGGCTTCCGCTTCTTTGTTCACAACGAATTCGGTGAGGTCGCGATGCGGAAGCAAGTAGAACTTGCCCGCATCGATGTCGGCGAGCATGAGTTCGGCGGTTTCGGCGGCGGTAATCATGCCCAGTGCATTGCCGGCAGGGGTCCCAGCCTTGGAAAGCGGCATTTCCTGTTCTTCGACGCCCTCGTTCTTGAACTCGGCATTGCGGTGCAGCGAGCTGTTCGCGATACCGGACTCGAACACGCCAGGCAGCGCCACGTTGTACTTCACTTTGTCCAGCCCGAACTTCAAAGCCTCGGTCTGATAGCACTCCACCAATCGCATCAGCGCGGTTTTGGTGACGCTATACGGCGCCCAACCCGAGAACGGCGCAATGGCGCCCGTTGACGAGGTCGTGACAATGCGGCCGCCATCTTCCTGCATGAACATGAGGCCGCTAAAGGTACGCAGACCATACAGGGGACCCCAGAAATTCGTCTCGACAATCCATTTCCAGTCGTTCATGGAAAGCTTCATCAGCGAGTTCGGACGCGTCATCACGCCGGCATTGTTGAAGAGGTAGTCCACTCTTCCATATGCGCCTGCAACTTGCTTGGCAAGCATGCCCCAGCCTTCTTCGGACGACACATCCTGCTGGATATACTTCACATCGATGCCCTGGCCTTGCAATTCGGCTTCGACTGCAGCGCCGCGCTCGGCGTTGCGACCCGTGATAACCACACGAGCGCCACGCGCGCCTACTTGCTTCGCCAGCTCGTATCCCAGGCCCGACGTTCCACCCGTGATAACCGCAACCTTGCCCGCATACTCTTCCATGGTTTCCTCCTTCTACCTTGGATGCGGCATCTGCCGCCGATGCGAAAACTATATCTTTCACCTGCGGTTTCTTCCATTTACAGCCAGGGTCCTCCTGTGCATGAATTGAACAAACAACCCCGGATTGTGCAGCAGCTGAACAAGTGGACACGCATTGTCCAGCGGTACAATTTCACGCAAGCAAAGGCCCTTGGAGGGAGGCGCCATGAAACGAAACGACTTGATGAAGCACGAGCTTTCCCGCACATTGAAGCAGCTTGCCTCCCAGAAGTCCCTCACGTCTGTCACCATCCGAGAGCTCACCAGCGCCTGCGGTGTCAGCCGTGGCACGTTCTACAACCATTTCCTCGACATATACGACCTCATCAACTGGACTTTCGAGACCGATGTCATCGAGCCGTTGCAGACGCATATCTCTTCGCACGCGCAAGGGGAATGGAGCGGAATAACCGAGCATTGCCTGCGCGTAATGTACGGAGACCGGGCATTTTATTCCCAAGCAGTGCGCATAACCGGGCAAAACTGCTTGCAAGACTACATGCGCGAGCGGAACCTCGACAGTTGGAAGCTGCTCATCGAACGCTATATGGGCGACGACCTTACATACGATACCGAGGAGCTTGACTTCATCATCCGGTACACCTCAAACGCCATCGCGAACATGGTCATCGACTGGGCAAAAGACGGCATGCCCATCGCCCCCGAGCGCATGGCGCTCATGGACAATGTGGCTATTCACGGCATATACGGGCTCATCGACGCGGC
>JAUNEQ010000202.1 GCA_030525445.1 Coriobacteriia bacterium
TCCACCTGCCCATGTAATCCCACCGCCATCAAGGCGAATGGAGCCCTCCCATTGTCATCCCGAGCGGAGGCGGCGTAGCCGCCGGAGTCGAGGGACCTCCTCCGGGTCGCGATTGGGGCCAACTAGTGCTTGCGTGAGGTCCCTCGACTCGCTTCGCTCGCTCGGGATGACAACGGGGCCCGATCGAAGCGACGACGAGTTCGCTCGAGGTGACAAAAGGCGCATCTCTTCGCCACGAACGGTAAAAACCTGAATTTCATGAGGTAAAGTCGCCTAACTTCCATTAGAATTAGGTGCGCCTAATTTGTGTATAGGGGAGGTTCGGCCGTGGCGGTGCTCTCGAAATCAAGCGAAGATTATCTCGAAGCCATCTATGAATTGGCTGGTGAGGACAATCGTGCGGTCCGTTCCGTCGATATCGCCGACAAGCTGGGGGTCTCGCGGCCAAGTGTAAACAACGCGCTGAATATTCTCAAAAAAGAGCAGATGGTCGTCCAGGAACCTTACGGAGCGATTTCCCTCACCTGCCAGGGGCAACTCTATGGGAAGAGCATTTACGCTCGCCACACCACGCTCTACAGCTTCCTCCATAACGTGCTTGGCGTGGAATCGGAGCGCGCTGAAGAAGAGGCGTGCGAGATCGAGCACACCATCAGCGAAGACACCATCCGACGCTGGCGCGAGTTCACGGAAACCCAGCTCGGAAAGCCAGTCGCCTGGTAAGCGCGATGCCCTGCTACCTGGGGCAGCAAACCGCCGTGCCCGGGCGTCCCTTGGCGGCGTAGTTCTCTTGCAATCCACCTGGGTCAATGTTTGATACCATTCCAATCAGGAGACGAAAGGAATGGCTATGGAACTGCGCAATCTTGGCTCTACTGGCAAGAAGGTATCCCCTATTGGCATGGGATGCATGAGGCTTCCGTTGGAAGGTGGCGTGCAGGGTTACACCAGCTCGCGCGGCGCCGACTACGAGGCCGGCATCGCCCTTATTCGCCATGCGATCGATTCTGGCGTGAACTACCTGGACACCGCGTTCAACTACCTTCATGGCGACAGCGAGAAGATCATCGGCAAGGCGCTTGCCGATGGCTACCGCGACAAGGTTGTGCTTGCGACCAAGTCGCCCATCTGGATGTTGAAGGAGCCCGGCGACTTCGACTCCCTGCTCGCCAAGCAGATGGGCCGCCTGAACACCGACCATATCGACGTCTACCTGCTCCATTGCGTGATGCAGGGCGATTGGAAGAACAAGGTGCTCCCCACCGGTGCCATCGACGCGCTGGTGCGCGCGAAAGAAGACGGCCGCGTGGGTGCCATCGGCTTCTCGTTCCATGACACCACCGATTTCTTCAAGGAAGTCGTCGACTATGCTCCGTGGGATATCTGCCAGCTGCAGCTGAACTACCTCGACCAGGAGTTCCAAGGCGGGCTTTCAGCGGCGCAATATGCTGCGTCAAAGGGTATGGGCGTCATCGCCATGGAACCTCTTCGCGGTGGCCACCTGGTGAATGTTCCGCAGCGCGTGGCCGATGTCTTCACCGCCGCCGATGCCAACCGTACGCCCATCGAGTGGGCTTTCGACTTCCTATGGGACCGCCCCGAGATTTCGCTGCTGCTTTCCGGCATGACCTACACGGAGCAGATCGACGAGAATATTGAATACGCGAGCCGCGCCCGCATCGGCATGCTCAGCGACGAGGAAAAGGCGGTGTACGACCGCGCCATCGCCGCGTTCAAGAGCTACGACACTATTCCCTGCACCGGATGCAACTACTGCACGGGCTGCCCGCAGGGCGTGACGATCCCCTACAACTTCCAAACCTACAACCAATACGTGCTTTCTGGCGACATGGACCGCGCGCGTTGGGAATGGAACACGACCATCCCGCTGAACGGTGCCCGCGCCGATGCCTGCATCGCCTGCGGCACCTGCGAGGAACGCTGCCCCCAGCACATCGAGATCTCCAAGGAACTGGAAAAGGTCGCCGCCCTGTTTGCGTAAAATGGGACACCACCCCGTAGGTACTGTCCCACGGGGTGGTGTCCCACGTCAGCTGGCTATACTAGCCAGGCGCCGCTGAATTGGCCGAGGACGGCGGAAAGTCCGGCGCCGATGGCGATGAGCCCCAAGACCACCGCCGTGATGATGAACTGGCGTTTCTCTTTCGCGGGGTCGCTCACGTCGTTCGGGTCGATAACCGGCAACCCGCGCTTCTCCTCGAGCATATGCCCTAGGACTTCCTTGATGCGGTCGCGGATCTCGACCTCCAGGCGCTCCTGCGTCTCGACGCTCTTGCAGTGGAAATTGATGCGCGTGCCGCCTTCGATGGGTGTGCCGGAAATATGCACGGATGCGCGATGCGTGCTTGCGATGACGCTATACGAGCGGATGATATCGATGGTGAACGTGTCTTCGTTCACGTAGTCCGCCACTACATTGAAAAGGTTGTTCTGGCGCAGGAAGTATTTCCGCAGCAGTTCATAGGTGCCCTGGAGGTCTTCATCGACCTCGATGGGCGAAAGATCGCATTCAGCCATTAGTATCCTTTATGGTTGTCGTCGCTTGCAGCCCGCGTTGGTGCTAGATCGTCTTCGCGATGAGTGCGATGAACTCGATATCCTCGTCGCCGTCGTTGATGATGCAGTGCCAACCGCCATCTTCGCACTTGAACACATCGCCCGGCTTGCAGTCGACGATGGTGCCGTTGTCGTTGTACTTGCCCTCACCCTTCAGGATGTAATAGAACTCGTAGTCGCCAACGTGCTGGTGGTAACCCATGCGCGTGCCCGGTTTCACGGTAATCTTGCCGAACATGTTGATGCCGGCGCCCAGGGACTCGTCGTCGGCGAACTTGTCGCGCAGGTAAATGCCCTCGCCGCCGGTGAGTGCGGCCTCGACCTCGGCAACTTCACGGTTGAGGAAAGCGGTCATGATGGTCTCCTTTCGTTTTCATGCATGGTAACACAGGCCACGCGCCGTTGACTCGCTGTTGGAATGTCCGGGGGTTGTCCAGCTCCGTCGATTACCCACCTGAAAGTCAAACCTCGCACCTGAAAAGGCCGAATTTGGGGCAAAACCAAGGTTTTTGATCAATCGGATTTGGGTTGCCTGAAGTACAACTATTCTCGTACGCGAATATTCCTGCTTTTGACCAGGGCTTTTATCACGACAAAACGGCAACTGCTTGAGCTGCTGAAAAAACGATTGATCAAAAACCTTGGTTTTGCCCCAAATTCAACCCTTTCAGGTGCGAGGTCTGACTGAGAGAAGCGTTTCCGCTTCGTTGGATGGGCCCA
>JAUNEQ010000203.1 GCA_030525445.1 Coriobacteriia bacterium
GCGCTCCGCTCGAGATGACAGGGGGGGAGGCCTTCGGCGCTCCGCTCGGGATGACACCGGGGGTCGCGCATCCCGCGTCAACGGTGGTTTAACGCAGAGCAGAGGGGAACTTCCCCCTGGTTCGGGCTAGATTGCCGATTGCGGTTGAGCGCTGCCGCCGAAGAACGAATTCGCGTCGAAGCCCAGATAATTCAGCGTCACGAGCGACACAATCCAGAATACGAGGCCGAGAATACCGAAGACGATGCCCAGGCGCGCGTTCTGGTATTCCCGCGTGTCCTTTTCAACGCGGTCCTGCACCATCAACCCGAAGATGATGCCAGCGGAGCCAAACGCCAGTGGGAAGATGAAAATGCTCGTGAGGCCGCACACCAGCGCGGCGATGGAGAGCTTTTCGTTGTTGCTGTTCGTGTTGTTCTTCTCATCCATGGAGCAGGGCATCCTTTCGTTCAGCCCCATTGTAGTGGAATTGACGAGACAAATGACCCGACCTCTTGGCTCATTGCGCGCGATGGCCACCGGGTCATTCGCCTCGTTGGCTCCTACAGCGAATATGCCTGGAAATCGCAGAAGACGGCTTCGGCTTGCTCTTGCGAGGCATCCAAGTCCACATCGGCTGATATGCGGAAGTCCAGGTCACCGTCGGAATCCAGGAACAGCTGCCGCACGTGCCACCGGTGCTTCGTCTCCTCTTCGGACGTGTCCAGCTCGAAATAGGTGGCAGACCGCGCGTCGGCATCGGTGCGCAGCGAATCGTGCGCATCGTAGAAATCCTCCAGGATCTCGCGCCACGCACGCTCGCCAAAGCCCCATTCCGCATCGAGCTCGCCCAAGGCCGCCGCCGCATCGGCGATGTCCTCGGCGTACACCTCGGCGGGCTCGGCTTCCACCTCGAAGCCATCGAGCAGCAGCGTGCTGGTTTCCGCCTGCGCCGCATCGCCGGGCCGCGCCGCCAATTTCACGCGCGTGAACAGGGCGTTTCTCACCATGAGCGTGAGGCCCTTGCGGTCGGCCACCACCGACGACACGCCGGGAGCCGCGGCCTCGGCGGCCGCTTCCGCATTGTTCCAATCCTCGAACAAGCTGCGGTCCGTCCCGATGACGGTCATGTGCAGCCACGAGATGACCTCTTCCAGAAGGTCCGTGCACTTATCGTACGGAACGGTGCGGTCGAGGATGCGGTACACGTCGGCCAGGTAGCGCAGCAGCGTGCCTTCGGAATCGGCAACCTTGTAGGCGGCCACATAGCTCTTGAAGGTGTGGCCCTCCTCCACCATCTCGCGCAGCACCGACTTCGGCGACAGCTCGTAGTCGAGCGCCCAGGGCACGCTCTCGCAATACATGGCAAACGCGCTATCCAGGGTTTCCTCGAGCGGCTTGGGATAGGTGACCTCTTCCACCTTTTCCATGCGCTCCTCGTAGGGCACGCCCGACGCCTTCATTTCGGCAATGGCGCGGGCGCGGGCGGCGCGCTCCTGCGCGTGCAGCAGCTGGCGCGGGTCTTCCGCGATGGCCTCGACCATCGAGATGAGGTCGAGCGTGTAGTTGGGATCCTCGGGGTCGAGCAGCTCGAGCGCGGCGAGCAGGAACGGTGATAGCGGCTGGTCAAGCGCCAGGTCTTCGGGCAAATCGGCCAAGACGAAGTAGTCGGCCCCGCCATCGCGACGCTCCTCGAAACCCAGCACCTGGGCGGCTACCAGGATGTCGACGATCTCGTTGCCCTGGGCGACGAGGGCCGCCTTTTCCTCGTCGGTTTGCAGCGACACTTCCACGAGGTCGGCCACGCGCTGGCGCACGTCGCCGCCCCGCTGCGCGAGCGAAAGCACCATCGCATGGCTCACCTTCATGCGCGGCCGCAGCTGTTCGGGCGGTGCCGCCACCAGCTTGTCGAAGGTTTGCTCGTTCCAGGTGACCTTGCCCGGCAGGGGCTTTTTCAGCTTGAGCTTGCGAAGCTTCTTCTCGTCGCCGCCCGCTTTCGCACGCAGGCGGGCGTTTTCGATGGCATAGTCGGGCGCCTGCGCGAGCACGTCGCCCTCGCTGTCGAAGCCCGCACGGCCAGCGCGGCCGGCAATCTGGTGGAACTCGCGGGCTTTCAACCGGCGCTGCTTGTGGCCGTCAAACTTCGTGAGCGACGTGATGAGCACCGTGTGGATGGGCACGTTGATGCCCACGCCCAAGGTGTCGGTGCCGCAAACCACCGAAAGCAATCCCTGCTGGGCCAAACGTTCCACGAGCAGGCGATACCGGGGCAACATGCCGGCATGGTGCACGCCCACGCCCAAGCCGAGCAGGCGCTGCAGGGTCTTGCCAAATGCCGTGGAAAAGTCGATGCCCCGGCAAGCGGCCTTGACCTCCTTGCACTGTTCCTTGCTCGCCACGCCGAAACTCGCGAGGCTTCGCGCGCTTTCCAGCGCCGCGCGCTGCGAGAAATGAACTATATATAGAGGGTCTTTGTGCGCCCGCAAGGCGAGCTCCACGGTCGCCTCGAGCGAGGTTTCCACATATTCATAGGAAAGAGGGACGGGGCGCGGGGCATCGGCGATCACCGTCACCGAGCCTCCGGTCTGGCGCTCCAGCAGGTCGACGATCTGCGAGGTGTCACCCAATGTGGCGCTCATCAGCAGGAACTGCACATCGGGAAGCATCAGCAGCGGCACCTGCCACGCCCAACCGCGATCGGGGTCGCCGAAGAAATGGAACTCGTCCATCACGACGTAGCCCACATTGTCGGCGCCGTCCCAACGCAACGAGTCCATCGCGAGGATTTCCGCGGTGCAGCAGATGATGGACGCCTCGGGGTTCACCACGACGTCGCCCGTGATCATGCCGACGTTTTCCTGGCCGAACAGCGCGACCAAGTCGAAGTATTTCTCGTTCACGAGCGCCTTGATGGGAGCCGTGTAGTATCCGCGCCTATCGCCCATGCAAAGCGCTTTGAACAGCAGCGCCTGCGCCACCATCGATTTTCCCGACCCGGTGGGCGTGCCCAAAATGACATGCTCGCCCATCATCAGGGCCAACGCCGCCTCTTCCTGGTGCGGCCAAAGCGGACGCCCCTCTTCTTCGGCCCATTCCGCAAATGCGTCGAGCAGCTCATCTTCCGATGGCAGCTTGTCGGGGTCGTAGAGTTCATCCGCTTTGTCTATGAGCAATGCCACGTGCCGGGTCCTTTCCCGTGATAAACGAAAATCGCGTCCCTATGGTAAACCACCCGAGATGAGGTCGACACTCGAAAGCGCATGGGCCGCCGCATTCTTGGTGCATTTGCA
>JAUNEQ010000001.1:0-31191 GCA_030525445.1 Coriobacteriia bacterium
GCCGGTGTCCGCCTCGGTGTCATCCCGAGCGGAGCGGGCGCAGCCCGCGCAGCCGAGGGACCTACATAGAGTCAGGTTATGCCGGTAAACGCTTCTACCCGATTTTGTAGAGTCGCATATCGTTTTCCGCGAGCACGACCGTGAAGCCGGGCGTATTGTCGCGGATGTGCATGATTCCCCGCCACTTGCTCGGGTTCTTGAACTGGCGGAACCAATTGCCCTCCTCGTACGGCACGTCGTAATCGAGCAAGAGCAGCCATTTCGCGCCGATGGAGTCGACGGCTTCCCGAACCTTTTCGTCCGTGGCATAGTGAACCAGGTTCTTGCGGATGAATACCGCCGTGTCATTTTGCCTGGTGAGCTTCGTGTTGCGGTAGTAGACCTTAAGGTCATCCGTGGGGTACGCGAAATTGCTTCCATCGGGCGCGAAGTTGATCACGAGGTCATCGCCCACGATATCCTTCACCTTCTGCACGAATTCGTGTTCGTCGCCTCCAAACACGTGGGTGTCTTTCCAGGAATACATGTCGTGCATCGTCGTGTACACGGTTCCGAACCCGGTGATGCGCTCGCCGTCATGGTCGGGAATGGGAACAGACCAGTTGGGGAGGAAAACGATAATTGCGAACAGCGCGACGATAAGGGTTCCCAGCGCTGCTTTCACCAGATAGCCAATGCGGCCGGAAAGCTTGCCGAGGAGGAAATACACTAATTGGCATGAAGCGAAGAGGCCGTCTGCCGCGATGGGCGCGAGGAAGATGCACAGGATGCCAGCGATTCTGACATGGTCGGTGTACCAGAAGCCCGCGAGGAAATGCGTGAGAAGCGTGTTCTGCGTGCGGACGATGAACCACGCGAGCGCGAACCATGCCGCGGGGAACAAGATCCAGAAGCGCTTCTTCCGAATGCAGTCGACCACTCCGATGAAGGTGACAAGGGCGAGCAGATGCTGCCCCTCGAATGCATCGAAGCGCAGGAACAGGAGCTTTCGGAAGATGTACATGGGGTCCATGATCGAGTTGCCGAAATAGTGCACGACGTAACGCATGAACGGCAGGTTCATGCATGCGATCCATATGACAAGGCCGACGATGGCTACCGCCGCTATGCCCGAGACCCTGCGCTTGAATTGCGATTTCGGGTCGGAAGCAGGCGCGGTTTTGGCGCGAGATTCGCCTACCACATGAGCGAGGTAGGCGACGAGGAACAGGAACGCTCCGAAGACGGCGTTTGGCTGCGCCAAGCCGAGAACGGGAACCCCGAGCGCCCAGAGGGCGATACAAGGGCGAACAGATTGTTTCAGGGTGCGCGAAGACAGGCAAAGCATCGTTGCCCCAATTGCGGGAGTCATCAGGCAGAATCCCGCTATGTTGGGGAACAAGGCGCGGACGAAGACACCCCATGGGAAACCGGCGAAGCACATCGTCGTGATGGCGCCTAGCGCATAGACGCCGCGGTTTCCGGGGAATGCGCTGCGGATGATGCCGAACATGCCTGCGGGGAACACGACCGCGCACAGGGCGAAAACCGTCGCGTTGAAAGCGGCGGTGAGCTTGAAGCCGGTGAAGAGGCCGCAAAGCGCGGTGAGCCCGTAGAGCAACGTTGGGTAGAACGAAATCGCGCCCGACCTGATGGAACGCATTTCTGCGGGAAGGTCGAGATAACGGTTTGGATGGAGGCACGACCACATGCCGGAATCGTAGAAGGACTTCGATATCGTGAGGTGCGCCTGGTTGTCGTAGCGGATGTAGGGAACATCGGGGGAGGCGAGGCTGAGGCCGAAAGCCAGAGAGCACACGACAAGGCCGCAAAGAATGTAGACCGCGAGGATCGTCCAGTCAAACGGGAGCTCGCGTGCAGACTGTGCGTTGATGAAAACCCCGCGGGGTTGCGGGAGGCGGACCAGGCCGAGCGCAGCGCCACGCGAACGGTGACGGCGCGTGGCGAAATACGCGGCCCAGCCGATGACGAGTGCGACTCCAAATGTCGTGAAGATGGTGCAAGGGATGCCCACCTCGTAATAGAAGATGGGGAAGATTCCATATACGGCACAGCTGAACAGCGGCGCCGCAATGAAGGACGCAATGCTGGAGAATCGCAGAGCTCGGAAGAAAGGATACCCCGGCAAAAAGAGCGCGATGCTCACCATGAGTGTTCCGAATAGCATTTCGAACATGCGGTGTCGCCTTTCTCGGGTCAGCTGCGGCAGTTAGCGTGCATTTGGGGTTTAACGGTCGATCCGATAGAAACGCATATCGCCCTCGGACAAGAGCAAGGTGAAGCCGGGTGTGCGCTCGTCTATGGCGTCGACTCCGCGCCAGGCGTCCTTGTGTTTCTCGTAGAACTGCGGGAGCTTGATGAGGTCCTCGTAAGCGACGCCATGATCGAGCTGAAGCACATACTTGGCGTCGGTGTATTCGACCACGCGCTTCACCTTGGGGTCGAATGAATAGTCGGACAAGCGGGTGCGCAGTATGATGGCCTCGTCGCTTTGGTGCTTGACCGCAGAACCGCGGAAATACGCGTTTATCGAATTCACGCCGTATGAGAAGAGCGAACCATCGTTCGGCGAGTTGATGACAAGGGCGTTCGGGTCATCCATGAGCGCCTTGGCCTTGTCGACGAAATCGACTTCTTCTCTGCCGTAGACGCGGTTGCCGTCATTGCCGTAGATCACCGTGCCCATGGTCTGGGCAACCGAGGAAAACGAAGTATGGAAGGTGCGGCCCGCGATATTGATGGACACCGGTGGCACCGTGATGGCGATGAGCAGGACGACGACCACGGCGGCAACCAGCTGTGGATGGCTGGATATCTTTGGCATGCGATCCCCCAAGCCCGTTGCCCATGAGGTGCAGAATTCGCAGATCCTCGCCAAGCCCAGGCTCGCTACGGGCATGAGGAAGATGCACAGGCATTCTGCGGCACGATATGGAAGCGAATACCAGAGTCCCGCGAAAATCGTGAGCCAGGGCTGGTACGAAGTGCGCGTGAAGAAGTAGGCAATCGTCATATAGGCCGCGGGGATGAGGAGCCACCACATCTTCCGCCGGATGCAGACGATGGCGCCGACGGTCGAGAGCAGGATCATGGTGAACTGTATTGCGCTGATGCCAAAGCGCATGGTGACGAGCCCTGCCATTGTCCGCAAGATGGTGTAGTTCTCGTAGTGGTCGTACCCCACGACGCCCTTGAGGAGCGGCGTGGTTATGCAAAACGCCCAGAATACAATGATGAGCAGGCAATATATCGTAATCGCCACGATGCGCAGGACGGGTTTGCGGTCTTCGGGAAGGGCGCTTTGCGCGATTGCCTTCCATATATAGTGGCCTCCATATGCGGCGAGGAAGACAAATGCGGTGAAGAGCGCATTCGTGTGCGCGATGGCGAGCGATATGAACGACACCATCGAGAAGATGACGAAGCTCGGCAGCTTCTGCCGCAGCTTCCCCTGCTCGAGAAAGTCAATGAGCACGGCCATGAAGGAGACCATCATGCCGAACGCGAGCATCTGCGGGAGGGTGGGGCCCTTGATGGGGAAGAACCAGGGATAGGTGGAGAATCCAACCGTCACAAACGCGCCTGCAAGCACGACGCCCCTTTGGTTCGGGAACAGCGTGCGAATGAGGGCAAACATGCCGGACGGGAACACGATTGCAGCGCAAATGGCCATGAGGGCGTTGGAGGCGATCGTGACCTTCGTCCCCGACACGATGCAGATGAGCGCCACAACTGCATGCCAGGTTGCGGGGTAGAAACCGCCTGCAGGCCCGTATGGCGTCTGGTTGGGCAGCGATGCGAGGTAGCGTCCGGCGTGAAGGGATGACCACTTGCCCGAATCGAGGAACGATTGCGCCACGTTCAGGTGCGTTTGGTTGTCATAACGTGAGAAGAATGCGTCAGGGGCGCCGAGTTGGCCGATGAAGACGATCGAGCAAACGATGATGCCGCACACCAGATAGAGGCTAAGAACCGCCCAGTCAAAAGCGCTGTCGCGGCTATCTCCCGGATTGCGCCATTCGCCCATGGAAGAAGGGAGGCCGAGCGTATGCGTGATGCGCTCACGTCCAGCAAGACAAGAGATGGCGAATGCCGCCGCAAAGACGACGGTCGGTCCCACAACGATTGTCAACAGATTGCACTCGATGCCCGCTCCATAGTAAAGGATGGGGAGCAGGCCATATGCTGCGCAACTAGCGAGGGGCGCTGCCACCAGAGCGAGGAGATTCGAGCAGCGAAGTGCCTTGAATAAGATAAAGCCCGGTGCATACAGAAGCGCAATTGCGCAGATCGAGGCTATGAATAGTTCTAACATGCTCATCCGTTCAGGACTAGGGGTTAATCACGCGATGATACCACTCAATCGTAATACCAAATATATGGCTAGGCCAAGGGCGCAAACCAATATGTTGAGTGGAATTCGTTGGCGGGTTCTTATAAGGAGCGCCTCACCGCAAAAGCTCACGATGGGATTCAGATCGAGGGTACGGAGCCAGATCCTCGGGCAGGGCCGTGCCGTGGAGGAGCCAGGCAAGTATCTCGTCGGAAGCCTGAACGGCTTCATGCCCGGGAAGGGGGCGCTCGGGGTGCCATTGGAGGCCGAGAACGCGTTTGCAGACGATGCGGAAAGCCTCGACGTTGCGCGTGCCGGCTTCCACCGCCAGCAGTTCCGCTTCAGGCGCGAGTTGGTCCATGGGAACCGCGTTGTTGTGGAAGGTGTTCACGAGCACGCGCCTGCCTCCGCCGAATACCACATCGTGGTCATGGCGCGGGGCGGAATGCGAACCATTGCGCATCGTCTTGCCTCCGAAGATCCCATTGAGCATATGCATGCCACGGCAAACGCCCATCACGGGAACGCCTTTCGACACGGCATCGGAAACCAAGAACCGCTCAACTTCGTCCCGCTCTGCTTGGACGACCGCATCAGGGCAATCGTTGCAAAAGTATTCGACAGATGCGAACCCACCGCCGGTGACGAGAAGAAAACGGTAATCGATATCCTGCGCGATCTCGCGTGCGGTATCGATATCGTTCGGGATGGGGATAGGAGTGAATCCTAGCGAACGTACATATTGGATAGCCATATGGATAAGGGAATCGGATCCTTCCCCGTACTGGTTCTCGCCCTGCTTTTGGGTAACGAGTGCGAACATCACGGTTCCTTTCAACACGAAGCGGAAGACGTTTTCTGCTCTCTGAAATATTGCATCGCGAAGATTGCGCGTACGACGAAGAGCACGGCTTCGCTCGAGCAGCGCAAGATGGCGACGGCCTCGATGGTGAATGCGCCCATTGCCGCAAGGAGGATGAGCCCGATTATCTGGAACAAGCAGGCGGTGACAGACGAAATCGTCATCTGCCGCACGCGGCCGACCGCCGCAAGCACGGGCGTCCCGAGCATCTGAGCGGGATACGAGAAGAAGAGGATAGGCGACACGAGCGCGATCATATACGCACCGGCCATGAATTCCTCGCCGCCGAGCAGGAGCATGATGACGTTGTCGAGCAGGGCGAAGGCGATGGTGCCCACGAGCACAACCGGCATCCCGACGAGCATGAGCTTCTTGAAGATGTCGAAGTCCTTGCGTTTCACCATATGCGGGAACAGGCTGTTCGTGATGGGGGAATACAATGCCTGAACGGCGACGACCGCCGTCATCGCGATAGACCAGTACGATACCTGGGCGGCATCGGTGATGAAATAGCCGATGAAGAGCAGGGTGATGGATGACAGGATTCCCGTGGAAGCCGTCGAGATGAAATAGATCGTGGATTCCCCGAATACCGACTTCAAGCGTTGAGAACCGACGTGCACGAGCTTGATGCCGCGCTTGCGGAACACGTTTTCCCATGACCAAACGAGCGCGATGAGGGCACCGAGGCCCTCGAGCACGGGCACGAGCAAGAGGTCTGCGGGGCCGTTCACCAGGAGGAAGATGAGTCCGACGGCGACGATTTGAGACACGACATATCGGTAGGTGATGATGCCCATATCCTCTTGTCCCCTGAAGATGTAGTCGGGAAGATATGCCTTGAAGCAGGTTCCGATATACGCGATGGCGACATACACGGGGTTTGCGGCCATGAGCGGCAAGGCAATCGTGATGGGAATCAGAACGATAGCTCCTGCCACGGAAAGTCCGATACGCGTATAAGTGATAGCGCTTGTCTCGATGCATTCCTCATCGCGTGAAGTGGCTTCGGCTATTGATTTCGTGCCATATGTCGTGAACCCGAATTCCAGGAACATGAGCATGAACGTCATCGCGGCCATCACGTAGGCGCGGATGGCGTAGACGTCGGGCCCGAGGGCGCGGGTGAGATAGGCGACCGTGACAAAGGGGAAGAGGTACTTCGCCAGTTGGAGGCCGTATTGGAACGCGGTGTTCTTCGCGAGTCGTGACCGATCGGGCATGCTATTCGGCGCCTCCGTTGTTGCGTGGTGCGCGTTTCGAAAGGTTCGTGTAGAACTCGCACATCCACGAAGCGACGTCATCGATGTCGTATCCGGCCGCGCGGACCGCATCGACCTGGGAGATATGCGGCTTTTGGCCATCGAGAATCGCATTCAGGCGGTTTGACCATTCCTCAACGCCGGCATCAAGGGAAAGCCGTTGGCAAATGGGGGAGACGACAGCAGTGAGCGGCACGGCATCGGAAGCGATGCACGGAGCACCAGCAGCCTGTGCTTCCACGACGGCCATTCCCAGGCCTTCGAGCGTGCTCGTGAACACGAATGCATCTAGCGCCTTCAAGACCTCGGGTACGTCATCGCGCACACCGAGGAAATCAACCGACGCCGCGATTCCGAGGGCCTCGGCCTTATGCTTGAGGTTGTCTTCTTGCGGGCCGCGGCCCACGAGCACCAGCTTTGCATCAGGGTGGGTCTTCAGCGTGTTCGCGAACACGTCGAGGAGATACGACTGGTTCTTTTCGGGGACGAGGCGAGCGACATCGCCCACCAGCGGGACTCCTGCATAGCCAAGCTTCGCCTTGGCCTGTTCATGGCGTTCCTCATCGCAAATATACTCGGAAAGCTTGATGCCATTGTTCATCACGTTGAAGTGGGCGCCGGCTGCCACGCCAACGCCGAACCTATCGACGCCTGCTTGATAGCCGCATGCGAGGAATTCATCGGCTATCTCGGGAACTTTGCGAATGAGCGCCCGGTAACCGGTTCGACGAACGCGCGACTTGATGTCCTTGTTCTTAGGGCTGTCGCGGTGGCTGTGCACGACGGTTGCGCAACCGGCTTTCTTCGCTTCGTCCAAATAGATAGCCGAGCAGCTGCCGATATGGCCATGCACGACATCGATCTCGGGATGCTCTGCGAAGAACTTGCGCACGATGCGCCGGTAAGCAAGTCCATTTGCGACGTTGTAGCGGGGTATGCGGTAAATAGTGCCGCCGAGGCGCTCGATCTCATCATCGTAATCGCAGCGCTTCTGCGTGTGGACGAGGAAGTCGAAATGAACACGTTCAAGGTCGATCGAACGCATGAGGTTCATGACGATGGTTTCGGCGCCGGCACGGTTCATCGAACCGATGACTTGCAAAACCCGAACCTGTTCCACGGCAATCCCTCCTCGTGAGTACGTATGCTGAATATCCTACTCCAAATGACGATTTCGCCATCGGCGCTACGAAACCCTTCACCAAAAGGCCGAACACGGCCTTTCACGCAGAGTTGCCGTGTTTTATCAGAACATCACGTGACGTGGTGTAAGATATCGGGGCGTTTACACAAAAGAAAGGCATGGCATGGAGAACACGAAGACCGAACCGAAGAAGATCATCCTGACAGGTGACCGCCCGACCGGAAAGCTCCACCTTGGGCATTATGTGGGCAGCCTGCGCCAGCGTGTCATGCTGCAGAACTCCGGCGAGTTTGAGGAAATCTACATCATGATCGCCGATGCCCAGGCTCTCACGGACAATTTCGACAATCCGGAAAAGGTACGCCGCAACATCATCGAGGTCGCGCTCGACTACCTCTCGGCTGGCATCGATCCTTCCAAGGCACACATCTTCGTGCAGTCCCAGGTCCCGGAGCTGTTCGAGATGACGGCCTACTACATGAATCTCGTCACGGTCGCACGCGTGCAGCGCAACCCAACGGTGAAGACCGAAATCGCCCTTCGCGGCTTCAACAACGACATCCCGTGCGGATTCTTCACGTACCCCATTTCACAGGCGAGCGACATCACCGCCTTCAAGGCGACGACCGTGCCGGTGGGCGAGGACCAGCTTCCCATGCTGGAGCAGACGCGCGAAATCGTGCGTTCATTCAACCGCACGTACAACACGGATGTCCTCGTGATGCCCGAAGCGCTTATTCCGTCCGATAAGGCATCGCTGCGCCTCCCGGGCACCGATGGCAATGCGAAGATGAGCAAATCGCTGGGCAATTGCATCTACCTGTCCGACACGCCGCAGGATGTCGCGAAGAAAGTGAAGGGCGCCTATACCGACCCGACCCATATCCACCTGGAAGATCCGGGCAAAGTCGAGGGCAATGTCGTGTTCACGTATTTGGACGCGTTCTGCGACGATCATCATTTCGCCGAGTATTGGCCTGAATACGCCAACCTCGACGAGCTCAAGGCACACTACATGCGTGGAGGCCTTGGCGATGTGAAGTGCAAGAAGTTCCTCACGAAGGTGCTGGAGGAAACGCTCGCCCCGATTCGCGAGAAGCGCGCCGAATACGAAAAGGACATTCCCGGCGTATACGATATCTTGCGTGCTGGTTGCGAAGCCGCCCGTGCGACTGCTGGAGCAACGCTTCACGAGATGAAGGATGCCATGCGCATCAATTATTTCGATGATGAGGCGCTGATCGCACAGCAGGCGAAGGAGTATGCCGGAAAGTAGCATATGGCGTACCGCGTAAGGACAGAAAGCTTCGAGGGGCCGTTCGATCTGCTGCTGTACTTGGTGAATAGGCAGCGCATCGACATCGGTTCGGTGAACATTTCCGATATCGCCAATCAATACCTCGACGAGGTCGAGCGCATGAAGAAGCTCGATCTTGATGTTGCGAGCGATTTCCTCGTCGTTGCCGCGACGCTGCTCGAAATCAAAGCGGCGAGCCTTGTCGGCGAGGATGATGAGGATATCGATGAAGAGTTCGAGGAGCTGGGGCCGGATGAGGCGCGCGACGTTCTCTTGATGCGTTTGCTCGAGTACAAGAAGTACAAAAACGCCGCAGCGGCGTTTCAGCGCATGCAAGAGGAGACGGCGCATTTCCATGCGAGAAACTTCGGGGCTCCGCCTGAATTCGTGGGCTTGCTTCCTGATTTTCTCCGTGACGTCAAACTCGAGGACCTCGCGCGTTCTTACGTCTCGTGCTACACGAGGCGGGACAAATTCCTACTGGAAAGCGAGCATATCGCCGGAAAGCCGATTGCGGTGGAAGGCTATGTTCGGGCGCTGCATGAACGCATCCGCACCGGGAAGCGGTTCAAGTTTTCGGAGGTCGTCGATTCCGATGCCCCGACTGCCGTCGTAGTCGTTTCCTTCCTCGCCATTTTGGAGCTCCTCAAGCGCAACATGGTAACGGTGCGGCAGGACGGAATCTTCGGAGATATCGAAGTCGAATACATCGAAGGCAGCGGGGAATTGTCCGCGACGGGTCCCATCGATGAATACGGAGAGGTATCGTGATGTTTGGAAACCTTGACGAATCTCAATTGGAAAGCGCGATAGAGGCCCTGCTTTTCGTGACCGATGAACCGGTGAACGTCATCACCTTGAGCGAGATGCTCGATATCGATGCGGGTAGCGTTCAGGAAGCGCTGATGCGCATCGAAGCGCGCAAGCGGGAAGAGAATGCCGGCGTCTTGCTCCGCGAGGTATCGGGCGGGTGGCGTCTCTATACGAACCCGGCATTCCACGAATTGCTCGAACACTACATCTTGTCCTGGGACACGCGCCGCCTTTCGCAGGCTTCGCTCGAAACCCTTGCCATCATCGCATACGGCCAGCCGATAACCCGGTTGGGAATCGCATCTATTCGCGGGGTGAATTCCGATAGTTCGGTCAATTCGCTCATCGAAAAGGGATTGGTACGCGAGTCGGGCCAGGCGGACGCGCCCGGTTACCCGATGACGTATTCGACGACTCGGACGTTCCTCGAGAAATTCGGTTTGCGAGACCGCGATGATCTTCCGCCGATCGAGGAGTTCGCGCCGAACGACGAGACGGCGCACCTGCTGCGCGAGGGGCTTTCTGCGCATGCGCATTTCGGTTTGAAGGAAGATGCCGAGGAAACGAAGAATCCGTCGTTGTTCGCGGAAGACAGCGTGAGTTCCGAAGACCAGATGCGGGCTGTCATGCAAGCTGCGCTGTCTGACGCCATCGCTCAAAGCGCGGGGGTTGTCGAGAAGATTGATTTCGATCAGTTGGAGTTCGAGGAATAGGGGCCGCTCGAAGGCGGTTTTGCGATGAGAAGGGGAGCGTAGTGCGTCTGCAGAAGTTTCTCGCGAGATCGGGATTCGGTGGCCGTCGGACGTGCGAGCGCTATATCGCAGAAGGCCATGTCTCCGTGAACGGAGCGGTCGTGACCGAGATGGGCATCCAAGTCGATCCGATTCACGACGAGGTCCTGTTCGATGGAACGCGCGTCGTCTTGGAGCCCGACAACGTCGTCATTGCGTTGAATAAACCGGATGGATGCTATACGACCATGCGCGATCAGGTGGGGCGTGAGTGCGTCGCCGACTTGCTGCCCATGGGCGACTATCCATCTCTCTACCACATTGGCAGGCTCGACCGCGACACGACGGGAGTTATCCTCTTCTCCACCGATGGTTCTCTGGGAAACGAGCTTCTGCATCCAAGCAGGCACGTAGCGAAAGAATACATTGCGCAGGTGAAGGGGACCCCGACGCAGAAAGACCTCGACAAGCTGCGGCAAGGCATTCTCATTCGAAGGGGAGAGAATACGCACCAATGCGCACCGGCTGAAGCCGAGCTGCTGAAGAAGCTCCCCCGTTCTATACGCGCTGAAGACTCGTGTTTGGAAGTTGGCCTACCGGGGACATCCTTTGTTCGGCTGACAATACATGAAGGTGTGAAACACCAGGTGAAACTCATGCTTGGGGCCATAGGCCATCCGGTCGTGCACCTCCATCGGTCTCGCTTCGGCACGGTTTCTTGTGGCGCGCTGAAGCAGGGGGAATGGCGTATGCTTTCCGCAGACGAGGTGGATGGTCTCCGTTCGAGCTTGAGCGCCGACGGACGGTGATGGGCTAACCCGCTGGATGCGCCGAGCGGCCTGCTTGAACATCGGGGTCGCCCCTGCGTTTCCTGATGATGTCGAGCGGAGACAGTTGGAATTCGCTCGTGATTTCGTACCGTCTTGCATTATGAGTGGCCGTGCGGCATGGCAGCCCGTCTTCATCGGTTAGATCGTGCGCGTGGATGCGGAGGATGCCACGCGTGGGCGAGAGAACCTCGAGTTCATCGTCCTTAAAGAGGCGGTTTCGAAGAACGAAGGCGGTTCGATACGTCTCATCGCCAATAGGCGTGCTTTCGATAACCGTGCCGACGAAATCGCAGGTTTGGAAGTATTCCTTGCCGTCATAAGATTGCGCCGGTGTGCCGTAGTAGAAGCCGGTATGGTACGGACGGTGGCTAACCGCATGCAGTTCGTCTTTCCAGCGATCGGGCGATTCGCCATCAAGCACCCTTCGGTAGGCGTTCGTGACCGTTGCGACGTAGTACGCGCCCTTCACGCGTCCTTCGATCTTGATGGAGTCGACGCCAGCCGCCTGAAGTTCATCGAGATGTTCGAGCATGTTCAAATCAGCGGAACTCATGACGAAGGAGCGCTTGCCGTCTTCTTCGATGGGGAAATACTCGCCCGGCCTCGTCTCTTCCTGGAGGCTCCACTTCCAACGGCATGGCTGCGTGCAATGGCCCCTGTTCGCATCGCGGCCAACGAGGTAGTTCGAGATGAGGCACCTTCCTGAATAGGCGATGCACATCGCGCCATGGACGAAGACCTCGATCTCGAGGTCGGCGGGGGTGTTTGCCCGGATTGCCGCTATCTCTTCAAGGGTGAGCTCACGCGCTAGCACAACACGTGAAGCGCCGAGGTCATGGTAGAGGCGCGCGGTATATGCGTTGACGATGGACGCTTGGGTGGAGATGTGGATGGCAACGTGTGGAGCGTGTTTGCGCAGTGCTCCTATCGCTGAAGGGTCGGAAACGATAGCCGCATCCGCCCCCATGGCCTCGAGGTCCTCGCAGTACGCGCGGAAATCCATCAGGTCGTGCTGGTGAATGAGGGCGTTCGTCGTGACATATGCTTTCTTGCCGTGTTCGTGGGCGAGCGAGATTGCAGAGGCCAATTCGACTCCAGGGAAATTGTCCGCCCGCTCGCGTAATCCGAAGCGGCTGCCGCCAAGGTAGACGGCATCGGCGCCGTAATGGAGGGCGTGGCGGAGTTGTTCCATGCCGCCAGCTGGCGCAAGCAATTCCATCATCGTTCCTCCATCACTCATTTCTATGTGCATAGGAAATAATACTCGGTTCACGTATAAGAAAATGTGAATGTCATGAGGACGCTAAGCTCGATGCGGTAGATAACCTGAACCATTTGTCGAACTCCCGAATCTCTCCACCATTTGAGCAGGCTAATCGTCTAACATTCGCCTGATTCTATAAACAGGGAGGTTCTATGGCTCGGACAATAACGATTCGCTTGACGGTGATCGCCATGCTGGTGTGCATGTGGCTTTGCTGCATGGTGCCCGCAATGGCATTCGCTGCTGAAGACGAAACTGCTGCGAATGAAGTTACCGCAGAGGCCGTCGAGGAGACGACCGAAAACAACGAAGCGGCCAATGATAATGCCGCCGAAAACGACGATGCCGATGTCGCCGGTGATAATCAGGTGACAAAGGATGCGGAACCATCAGCGGCAGAACCTACCGAGGGTGCCGTCGAGGAAGACACGGACAGCGCGAGCGAGGAGACTGTTGTCGAAGCGGCAGAACCCGTCGCCGAGGAGGCCGTCGAGCCCGAGACGAACGTCGCAGATGAACCCGTCGCCGAGCCGGAGATCGCCGTCGCAGCCGAGAAGGCTGATGCGACGAATAGCACCACTCAGGCAGAGAAGGCAACCACTGCAACTGCTGCGGCTACCGTGGCCACGCAGGCCGTAAAGACCACCACGGCGAAGAAGACTGCAGCCAAGACCTCGCCTTCCGGCCCGATTCCGGATGGAACCTATGTCCTTAATTTCGCCAAGTCCCAGAAGCTCATGGTGAGCGTCGCCGGTGGCAGCAAGAAGAGCGTCAAGCTCCAGATGAAGAACGACAACAACAAGAAGTGCCAGAAATGGATCTTCACCTGGGTCGAGAAGTATGGCGCCTACCTCATTCAGAACGCGAATTCAAAGCTCTATGTGACCACGAAGTCCAAGAAGGCCGGTAAAGACCTTGTGTGGCAGATGGCCAAGAAGAAAAATTCCAAGCTTCAGATGTGGGTGCTGAAGAAGTCCGGCAAGGGCTATAAGATCCTCTCGGCCGCGAACAAAAATATCGGGTTCGGCACCTGGAGCGGCAAACTCAAGGCCGATTACTTCGTGACTGTCCAGTCCGATGCCTCCAAGAAGCAGAAGTTCTATATCCTGCCGGTGACCGAGTCGCTGAAGAAGCCCTCCGAGACGACGCTGAACACATATGAGGATGGCAAGATCTTCATTCTCACCAACCACAGCAAGTGGTCCTTGGACATCGTGCCGCAGGGCAGCGATGTCGCCAGCAAGATCCCGGTGACCTTGGCGAAGGTCGCCAATAAGCACATGTCTTCCAAGTGGTCTCTGAAAGCTACTGCGAATGGAAGCTATCAACTCGTGAACCTCGCTTCGAACAAGGCGCTCGCCATCGACGGCAAGCATCGTTACAATGACACCCCGATCATCCAGGCGACGCGCAATGCGAGCTCCCAGCTTCAGCAGTGGTGGATTTACGAGAACTCCGATGGATCCCATTCCCTGGTAAATCGTTTCAACGGCCTGACCCTGCGCGCCACGGGCGATAAGCTCAACAATGGCGTGGCGCTCACCACCGGTGTGAAGCCTGCCGCCAAGTCGAAGAATTACGCTATGAGCAATGTCGAGCCCATTGACGAGGGCGTGTACGAAATCGCGATGGGCAGCAAGATCTCCCAGGCATTCAACATCCCGGGCAAGTCGGCCGCTGCCGATACGCAGGTGAAGACGCTCGCGTACAACAAGCTCATTTCCCAGAAGTTCAAGTTCGCTGCAGCCGAGGGCGTGTACTACACGATTCGCTCCCAGTATTCGAGCCGTTACCTCGCCGACAAGAACGGCAAGATCGTTCAGGGCACCTACAATGAGGGAACTGCCCAGCGCTGGGAGGTTGTCTACGATGGGGATGGCTTCCTCATCAAGAACGTGAAGACGGGCAACTACATGCGCATCTCCGGTGGCAAGACCACAGATAACGCTGCGGTTGTTTCGAGCGCCACGTACAACAAGGCGAGCGAGAACCTGCGCCTTATCCAGCGCAACACCATCGATGATGGCACGTACTTCATCTGGACCGGCTCCGACAACCAGAAGGTGCTTGGATCCGATAAGAACAATTCCAACAAATCAAAGGCGAAGCAATACGTCTACGCCAAGGCCGATAACCAGGCAATGAAGTACACGCTTACCTATCTGGGCAAGGATAGCCAGGGCCGCGAGGTTTACAAGCTCATCAATTGTTATTCGAACAAGGCGCTTTCCTCCAAGGGCACCAATGTGTACCAGTACAAGTATCGCGGCAAAGCCAACCAGAAGTGGGCGCTTGACGTGTCCCGCAAGGGCGGCGTGATGTTCGTGAACACCAAGACGGGCAAGGCGCTCAAGAGTAAGGGCAAGAACAAGACGGCTGTTGCGGCAGGTGCGAACGTCAAGAGCAAAGGCGAACGTTGGGACATCACCGAGACCTACGCGTTCAGCGGCCTTCAGCTCGAGGCGTACAAGAAGATTGCTGCAACGTACAGCAATACGAACTATGCAATCGCCATCAATCTTTCCGACCATTATCTGTGGGTTTTCCAGCGCACGAACAGCACCGCACCGTGGACGCTGAAGTACGAGTGGCGCTGCTCGAACGGCAAGGCTGCTACGCCCACGCCGGCGGTCAACATGCTGTTGTCCGGTGCCAAGCGCTACAAGAACCCCACCTATAACCCCGATAACGAGCTCTATCACAGCGCGTTCTACTACATGACCTACATCGCGAAGGGCAAGTACATCCATACGCCGCTGTATCAGCGCGGATCCAAGACGGTGTGGCGCGATAAGCGCATGTGCAAATCGATTTCGAATGGCTGCGTGCGCGTGCTCACCCCGAATGCCATTTGGGTCTACAAGAACATCAAGCGTGGCACACGCTGCATCACCTACTACTAGGATGAGAAACGGGCTCCGAAAGGAGCCCGTTTTTTATGCCGCCAGATGCGATTAATCGTCTCTATGTTAAGCCGCCGATGACTCCGACGGCGGATACCAGTACCCGAGTGCGCATGTCAACGGTGGTTTAACGCAAAGAATCGTCTTGATCTTTGCCTTGCAAAAGAAAGCGCCGCATATGTTGCGGCGCTTTCTTGGCTGTATGGGTTGTGCGGGTTACACGCGCTCGATTGCGGCCTCGAAGGCGCGGCGCTCGGCAAGGTAGCGCTCCCATGCGGGGCGCGCGGCGTGTCCGATGGCCGTCTGGGTCACGAAAACGGCCCAGGAATCATTCGCCTCGATGACAAGCGGCGTTCCGTCTTCCTTGATCGCGATATCCCAGCCAACCGAGAACAGCTCGGGCGTGCGCTTGTGAAGGTCAACGCAGAACTGGAACGCTTCTTTTGCAGCGGGGATGCGAACGTCTTGCCATTCATGGATGCGGCGCGTCTTCAACGAGAAATTGAAGAGCGATTCGTGGAGCTTGCCGGATTCATCGACGTTCGTGTAGAAGCCGTCGGAGAATGCGTTGTCGACGAGCTCGCCAGGATAGCCCATGCGAACAGCGGCATCTTCCACGAAGCAGCGTTCGCCGGTGTGATAGGTGACGATGCGCATCGTGTTCACCGAAGTGGGATTGAATCCCGACATTACCTCGTGCTGGAAGATATAGTCCTGGACGAGCCACGTGAGGCCATCGCCTGCGAGATCGGCGGCGAATTCGTCGGGGGTGAAGGTCTTTCCATCGGCGATGATGTTCCCGCCATCGATGGTGGCAATGCAGACTTGCTTGCCCTTCTGGCCGAAGACTTCCTTGAAGACGAGCTTCTGGCCCGTGTCGTAGCGCTTCACGAAATCGGAGAAGACACCCGGCGTCATGCGCTGCGGACCGTTCCCACACACGTAGAAGTCCCGGTCGAGGAAGACGGCGATGGAGGGCATATACACACCAGACTCCGCGCCATACCAGTAGGAGAGGAACATCTCGAACACCAATTTGTTACGGGTGATGAGCGTGTGGTTGAACTTGAATGCGGAGCCAGCAGGCGCATAGGAGGAATTCACCGCATAGCGATGCTTGCCGAATGTCTTCAGGTCAAGCCAGGTATCGCACGGGGCGGCATCGGCGCGATCCATGCCGTACAGGTTATAGCAGCGGTTGACTTCGTCATATTTTTCAAACCACTCGCGCATTTCGCGCTCGCGCTGGTCGCGGTCTTTGCGCGCCGCTTCGGGATAAAGCGAGGGCGCATCGAGGATTTCATTGATTGCCTGGAGTGTTGTTTCTTCCATGGCATACGCCTTTCTGTTTGGCAATATTTGATGGTGAAAGTCTACTATAAACCGCTGCATTGGCGTTAATTCTTCGAGTGAAACGCCGGTGTGGCATAATTCTATGCGTAAAGCATCCGTCCATTATGGAGGTAGCAACGTGGTTATTGGTTACACGACAGGCGTCTATGACCTGTTTCATATCGGGCACCTTAACTTGCTCAAGAACGCCAAGGGATTGTGCGACAAGCTCATTGTCGGCGTCACGGTGGATGATCTCGTGCTCTATAAGGGCAAGCATGCGATGATCCCCTTCGAGGACCGTCTGGAGATCGTGCGCAGCATCAAATATGTTGATGCGGCGGTTCCCCAGTACGATATGGACAAGCTCTCCGCCTGCAAGAAGCTCGGCGCAAATGTGCTGTTCGTCGGCGATGACTGGTATGGCACCGAGAAATGGGAGAAGTACGAATCCCAATTCACGGAGGCGGGCATCCGCATCGTGTACTTCCCGTACACGAAGGGCGTTTCTTCCACGCAGATCAGCCGTGCGCTCAAGCACGTCCGCGAATAGGAAGAACCATGGCTATCCGCGTAAGCGCCACCGGCGACTCGATGCTGCTCAAGCCGTTTCCCGATGGCTATCCCTGGCAGGATATCGCCCAGGCCATAGAATCCTGTGATGTGCGCGTCACGAACCTCGAGGAGGTCATCTCGAATTGGGATTGCTGCGCATCGACATACTGTGGCGGGCAGTGGATCAACGCGAAGCCGGAAGTGCTTCCCGATCTGCAACGCTATGGGTTCAACGTATTCAGCTGCGCCAACAACCACAGCATGGATTATTCCTATGACGGTATAGCGTCGACGATGAACGCGCTTGACGAACGTGGGATTCCTCGTGCGGGTATCGGGCGCAGCCTCGATGAGGCTTCCGCGCCGGTGATGATGGATCTTCCAAACGGGAAACGCGTTGCGCTCATTTCCGCTACCTCGACATTCATCGATGCCGCGCGTGCAGGAAACGAGCGGGGCACCATACCAGCTCGACCGGGCATCAACCCGCTGCGCATCAAGACAAAATACCTGGTGACTGCCGAACACCTCGCTCAGCTGCGCGAAATCGCCGCCGGCACGTACATCAATGGAGAGCGCGATAATGCGCGCAAGATCGGATCGTTGCCGCCCGAAGTCGAGGGATCGCTCAATTTCGGGGGCCACTTCTTCGTGGAATCTCCTGATGGCACCGAAGGCAAGGTGACCACGTGCGATAAGCGGGACCTCGACCGCATCCTCGCTGAAGTTCGCGTCGCCGCTGAGCGCTGCGACCTCGTGCTCGTCTCGATTCATTCCCATCAGATTCGCCGTGCAAGCTACCGCGATCCCGATTTGTTCCTGGAGGAATTTGCGCACGCATGCATCGATGCAGGTGCTCACGCGGTCATTGGCGGCGGCACGCACCAGCTCAAGCCGATCGAGATCTATGGGGGCAAACCCATCTTCTATTCGTTGGGGAATTTCATCTTCGAAAGCGGGATGATCCCGTGCTTGCCAGCTGACTATTGGGACAAGTACAACTTCGACCCCGCGCTCACGGTACCCGAAGCGCAGTCGATCAAAACCAAGGGCGGCACGATCGGGCTCGAAACCGACAGGGATAACTACCTTTCGGTGCTGCCCGTGATGGAGTTTGACGATGAGGGCTCGATTCGATCGTGCGAACTCGTTCCCATCGAACTTGGATTCGAACGCGAACGCGCCTTCAAGGGTCTTCCGGTCCTGGCTGGCGCAGAAGATGCCATCCTCATATGCGATAGGTTGAATGAAATGAGCGCTCCATACGGGACCGCCCTTCATTTCGATGGAAAGGTCATTACGGTTACGAGCGGAAGGCGTGGTTGATATGACCGTCGATCCTCGATATTGCGCGAGCTCGTTCTTGATGTATCGAATCGTTGTGGACCGTACGAGGCAATTTGCGGAAAACGCACCGCTCGAATGGGTAGATTTCCCATCCCCGCGGCAACCGATTCACACATCCGATGAACTCCTCGAATCGCTTCGCAAACGCGTCGCCGAGCAGACTGCGGGCAAGAAATGCGCCATCGCGCTCAGCGGCGGCATAGATTCCGCGATCTTGCTGCAGTTGATGCCGGATGACTGCATTGCATACACCTTCAAGTGTTCGGTGCCGGGTGTCGAAACCACCGACGAAAGCGGGCGTGCCGCAGAGTACCTCGCCTATGTGAACAAGCCGGGCATCGAGCATAAGATCGTCCCCATTTACTGGGAAGACATGCTGAGCCTTTCAACGGAGCTCATGCTGCGCAAGGGTGCGCCGATCCATTCCATCGAGGTGCAGATTTGCAAGGCGGCGCAACAGGCGAAAGCCGATGGATGCGAGCTTTTCGTTTTCGGCGAAACGGCCGATTGCATTTACGGCGGGCACAGCAACCTCCTTGCCCGCGACTGGACGTTCGGCGATTTCGTCGAGCGCTGGTCGTTCGTCCAGCCGTACAAGGTGCTGCGCGACTATGTCGATGACCTCGAGCCGTATAGGAGATTCGAGAAGGACGGCTACATCGATGTGCTGCCGTTTTTGTCCCTCTTCGAATCGGAGGCATCGCTCAATTCGTACTTGAACGCCTGCGGTCTTGCAGGGATGCCGTTTGAGGCGCCATATGCCCATACCATTATGGCAGATCCGCTTGATTTCCAGCGTGTCCGTGCCGGTGAGAACAAATACCTCGTGCGCGAGGTCTTCCATAAGCTGTATCCGGGGTTTGAGGTTCCACCGAAAACGCCGATGCCGCGGCCGATGGATCTCTGGCTTTCCGATTGGGAGGGGCCGAAGCGGCCCGAATTCTGGCCTCGCTGCACCGACGGCATGTCTGGAGACCAGAAATGGCTCGTGTTCGCGCTCGAGCGTTATATGAATCTCGTGTGCCCCTAAGGGTTCGTTTGTGTTGGAGTACGTGTCATGGAAACCGCATTGAAGAAAGTTGCAGTCATCGGCTTGGGGATGATCGGCGCCTCGTTTGCCGCTGCGTACAGGAAGGCGGTTCCCGATGGTGCCGTGCTCGGCGTCGACGTATCGGCCGAGACGCTTGAAACCGCAAGGGAGAACGGATGGGTGACGCATACCGCGGCGCCGGAAGACCCGGCATTTCGAGCGTATGTGTGTGATGGTTGCGATCTCGTGCTCCTGGCGGTTTCGGTCGATAACGCCGCCGACTATTTTGCAAAGCTCGCCGCGTGGAATTACGGTGGGCTCGTCTCTGATACCGCATCGACGAAAGGCCGCATCTGCGGTTTAGCCGAGCGGATGCTCCCGAAGAGCGCGGTGTTCCTCCCCGGGCATCCCATGGCGGGTTCCGAAAAGAACGGGATCGCCGGCGCGAAGCCCGAGATGTTCCAGGGTGCCCACTGGATTCTGTGTCCTAACGAGAAGACGCCGGCTTCGGCTTATACGAGCATGCACGACCTGCTCACGACGATGGGCGCACGCGTCATCTCGCTTCCACGCGAAGAGCACGATGCGGCCATAGCGGTCGTGAGCCATGTGCCGCATATCGTCGCTTCCTCGCTCGTGCAGCTGGCGAACACGCATGTCGATGACCAGGGCGCGTTGTTCCGGCTCGCGGCAGGCGGATTCAAGGATTCAACGCGCATCGCCGCCGGGTCGTCGCGCCTCTGGAGCGGCATCCTCATGGATAACGCCGACGAGGTTTCGGGGACGTTGCGCGAATTGAGGGGCATCATCGAGTCGTACCGCCTTGCAATCGCATCCGGTAACCGCCTTTTGCTCGAGGAGTTGCTGGAACAGAGCGCCGAGGCACGCCGCGCCATTCCCACACGGTGGATTCCCGCCACAGAGCAGCTCTTCGAAGCGCGCATACCCATGGAGAACAAGCAGGGCGCGGTCGCGGAGATCGTCACGCTCGCCGGCGCGCGCGGCTGCAATATCCAGTCCATCGAAATCGACCACATCACTGCGCATACCGCGGTGCTTTCGCTCGTGCTCACCGATGAAGGCGATATGGAAGCTTTCGCTGACGAGTTGTCAAATTCAGGGTATTCTGTAGTCATAGGTCCCTTGACGGCAAAGGAGTACGCTCATGTCGACGAATGACATCACCATCATCGAGCCCTTGAAGGGCCCGCTTGACGGATCGTGCCGTGTGCCGGGTGACAAATCCATCTCGCATCGTGCAATCCTGTTCAGCGCCATGGCCGAAGGGACGAGTCGCGTTTCGGGGGTCCTTGATTCCAACGATGTTCGCTCGTCCATCAAGGCAGTGAGGAAGCTCGGCGCAGAGGTCAACCTCACGAAGGCTCTGGATGGAAGCCTCGAAGGCGGCATCACCGGATGGGGCGCGAAAGGCCCGAGCCAGCCTGACGAACCCATTGATTGCGGGAATTCGGGCACGACGGCGCGTCTGCTCATGGGCGTCCTCGCCCCCTGGGATATCAAGGTGACCATCACGGGCGACGAAAGCTTGGTTACCCGCCCGATGCGCCGCATTACGGCTCCGCTCATGAAGATGGGCGTGAATTTTGAGCCTGCCGGACGCGAGACGTTGCCGCTCACCGAGATCGGCGATCCCACGCTCAATCCCATCGACTATGACGCGCCGATGTCGTCTGCGCAGCTGAAGACCGCGGTCATGCTCGCCGGCCTGTATGCCGAAGGCACCACGACCGTGACCGAGCCGTCTCCGTCGCGCAATCATACCGAACTCATGCTCCCCGAATACGGAGCCGACACCACAGCGGGTTTCCGCACCGCATCGGTGAATGGGCCGTGCCAGCTCCAGGCATGCGAGGTTTCCGTTCCCGGCGACCCATCATCGGCGTCGTTCCTCATCTGCGCCGCTGTCCTCAAGCGGGGGAGCAATATCCAAATCGAGAACGTGAGCCTGAACCCGGCCCGTACCGGATTCGTGCGTACGCTCGAGCGTATGGGTGCGGCGATTGACACCCGCATCACGGGATACGCTGGCAAGGAAGCCTATGGCGTCATTTCCGCAGCATACACGCCGAATCTCGTCGGATGCGAGATTCCCGCGCAGCATATCGCGTCCGAAATCGATGAGATTCCCATTCTCGCCATCGTTGCCGCTCATGCTCGTGGCATCACGGTGTTCCGCGGCGTTGGAGAGCTCAAGGTGAAGGAATCCAACCGCCTCGCTGCGGTCGTGGATGTGCTGAGCACCATCGGCGTCGATGCATGGGAAGAGGGGGATGACCTCTTCATCCAGGGTCAGCCGAACCTGCAGATTCCCGAAGGTCTTGTGTTTGATTCGCGCAAGGACCATCGACTTGCCATGACTTGGAGCATTATTGGCATGTGCGGGAACACCTCTATCGGAGTGAAGGATTTCGACGCCGTGAAGGTGAGCTTCCCGACATTCCGTGCGTTGTTTGAAGGATTGGTGACTGAATGATCATTGCGCTTGACGGTCCGAGCGGAGCGGGCAAATCGACGATAGCGAAGGCCGTTGCGAAAGAGCTGAAGATGTCATGTCTGGATACAGGCGCCATGTACCGCTGCGTTGCGTGGTGGGCGCTCGAGCATGGCATATCGCTCGACGATGAAGAGGCGCTCGGCGAGGTTGCCCGAACTCGGGCTATTTCCTTCGAGGTCGAGCCTGGCGACCCATCTCCCCGCAAGGTGCTCATCGATGGCAACGATGTGACCTCCGAGATCCGAACCGCCCGTATCGACCAATCGGTGAGCAAGGTATCCAGCCATCCGAGCGTGAGAACCGCGCTCGTCGAGCAGCAGCGTCGTATCGGCTCTGCCGGCGACTACGTTGTCGAAGGCCGCGACATCGGTACGACGGTGTTCCCCGATGCGGCGGTCAAGGTGTTCATGACTGCAAGTGCCGAGGAGCGCGCTCGTCGGCGCGTGAAGCAGAATGAGGAGCGCGGCGTCGGTTCCACCGATTACGAATCGGTGCTCGCAGACATCATCAAACGAGATGAGCTCGATAGCAGCAGGGATACGTCTCCGCTGCGTCCTGCCGACGATGCCGTCATGCTCGACACTTCCGATCTTGAAATCGAAGAAGTCATTGCATTTATCTGCGGTCTCGTGAACAGGTAGACCTCATGGGTTGGCAAGAGAGGGCAGAGCGCGCCTGGGATCGTGCGCAGATGCCGGTCGAGGGCAAAGAGCATAATCCACATGCGATGGGCAACGTCGTTTGGGCGGTGCTTTGGGTGGTTACCAAAGTATGCTTCCGCGTAAGCGCGCGCGGTCTCGACCATGTACGCGCATTCAAGGACGGCAAGGGCGCAATCATCGTATGCGATCACGTATCCTATAGCGATCCCGTTTTCCATTACGTTGTGCTCCGAACGCAGCAATGGCCGCGCTTCATGGCCAAGGGCGACATGATGAGCGGGTTCTTCGGATGGTTTTTGGGCATGCATGGCGCATTCCCGGTCGCGCGTGACAGTGCCGACCTGTCTGCAATCAAGAGAGCCGTGAAATACCTCAAGGACGGCGAACTCGTTGCATTGTTCCCCGAAGGCACGCGTCGCGGTAAGGGCAATGTGAAGCTGCGCTTGCATGCGGGAGCTGCGCTTATCGCCCGCATGGGGAAGGCGCCCATTATTCCCTCCACGGTCCATGGCGCAGAGATCATCAAGCGAAAAGGCGAGCGCCTGAGATTCCCCAAGGTCGTCGTGGAGTACGGTGAGCCGCTGTACCTGAAAGACTTCGAGTGGATTCCCAAGGTGAAGCGCATGGATGCCTTCAGCTGGTATGCCATGCGCGAATGCTTCGCCATGCGACAGGGCGTTCCCGCGGTTGACGTCGACATGACGGCGCTTTTCGAGGAAGACGAGGATTTCTCCGGGCTCTTTGGAGACTGGAAGCCCGGTGACGCCGTTCCCGCCAACGACGGTGAAAAGGCTGGTGCATGATGAGGGTGATACGAGCCGATGCCGCTGGCGCATGCTATGGCGTGCAACGTGCATTGGACCTCGCTTTTCACGCGTCCGAGGACAACCATGAGGTGCAATCACTCGGACCGCTCATCCATAATCCCCTCGTGGTGGGCGAACTCGCCCAACGTGGGGTACGCGTCGTCGATGAGGCGAAGGATATTCATGGCGGCACCGTTATCATTCGCAGCCATGGCGTTGTCCCCTCCGAAAAGCGGCTTTTGGAAGAGTGCGCGACGGAGGTTGTCGACGCAACATGCCCATATGTCCTCCGTGCGCAGAATGCCGCCAAGAGTCTCGCGGAACAATATGGGGCCGTGGTCGTCGTCGGCGACCCCGTGCATCCCGAAGTCGAGGCGATTTGCGCTTATGCGCGAGAAGCGGGAGGGGCCGTCTGGGTGGTCGATAGCGTGGCCCATATCCCAGACGATCTGCCCGCGACACTTGGCGTTGTCGTGCAAACCACGCAAAACCGCGCCGTGTTCGAGCAGGTCATCGGGGCTTTACGAGCTCACGGTGTCGTCCTTCACGTGAAAGATACTATCTGTTCTGCGACTTCCCAGCGCCAGAACGCAGCGAAAGAGCTTGCCGCGAATGTCGATGCGATGGTGGTCATCGGTGGACATAATTCGTCGAATACGACGAGACTTTATGAAATATGCGAGGCAATCTGCCCGAGGACGTATCATATCGAAACGCTGGAAGAACTCGAACAAGCGGGTTTCGAAGGATGCGAGGTCATCGGCATCACCGCCGGTGCTTCGACGCCGGAAAACCAGATTGCCCCCGTTCAAGAATACCTGGAAAGGCTTTAACCATGGCCCTGCCAATCGTCGCCATCGTCGGTCGCCCCAACGTGGGTAAGTCGACACTCGTGAACCGTATATCGCAGAAGAAAGACGCCATCGTCCACGAGATGCGTGGCGTGACGCGTGACCGTTCGTACCATCAGGCCGATTGGAACGGCCGGGAGTTCACCCTCATCGATACCGGCGGCATCGAGATGGGAAACGATGACCGTTTCCAGCAGAGCATCCGAGAGCAGGCGTTTGCCGCTACCAACGAAGCCGATGTGATCCTGTTCCTCGTCGACGGCCAAACCGGTATCAATTCGGATGATGAGGAAGTGGCGCGCATCCTGAGGAAGGCGACGAAGCCCGTGCTCCTGCTCGTCAACAAGATTGACACCCCAGGCCGCGAAGACCAGCTTTGGGAATTCTACAAACTCGGCCTTGGCGATCCCTGGGCCGTATCGGCAACGCACGGTACGGGAACCGGCGATGTTCTCGATGAGGTCGTGAGCCTGCTTCCCGAAGACTATGATGAGCCCGAACCCGAGGACGATGTCATCAACGTCGCGATTATCGGACGTCCAAACGCCGGTAAATCCACGCTCACGAACCTCCTCACGAAGAAGGAACGTTCCATCGTGAGCGATGTGGCGGGGACGACGCGCGATGCCATCGACACGCTCGTGGAACATGAAGGAAAACGCTACCGCATCGTCGATACGGCCGGCTTGCGCGCCAAGAGCAAGATCGATGAGGATGTCGAGTATTACAGCTTCGTGCGCGCCATGCGTGCGATCGATCGCGCCGATGTTTGTTTGCTCGTCATCGATGGCTCCATCGGCATGACCGACCAAGACCAGCGCGTTGCCGGCTATGCCCGCGAACGCGGTTGCGCCATGGTAATCCTGCTGAACAAATGGGACCTCGTCGAAGGGCCCGATAAGAAAGCGGAGATTCGCGAACGCATCGAAGACCGCATGATGTTTGTGAGCTATGCGCCGGTGATCGCCATCATCGCGACAACCGGCAAGAACACGCATCGCATCTGGACGGCCGTCGATGAGGCGTATGCGAATTTCTCGCAGAACGTGCCGACGAGCAAGCTGAATATCTGGCTGACCGAGATCCGTGATTTCGGCTTCGCCCCGAGCAAGGGCAAGAAGGTGCTGAAGCTCAAATACGTCACGCAGACCGGCACGTGTCCTCCGGTCTTCACGTTCTTCGCGAACCACCCCGACCTCATTGACGATAATTACGAGCGCTATCTGTCGAACCGCTTGAGAAAACAGTTTGATTTCACCGGAACGCCGATAGAATTGAAGTTCAAGAAGAAGAGCGAATAGGCCGAAGGGCTTTTGGCGACGCCCATACGGGAGGATGCATGATACTCGGACTGATCGGAACATTTGCCATAGCATTCGCGCTGGGTTCCATCCCCTGGGGCGTTGTCATCGGCAAAGTGTTTTTCCATACCGATATCCGCGAATCCGGTTCGGGCAATATCGGGACGACGAACGCGATGCGCGTCATCGGCAAGAAGGGCGGTGTGGCCGTCTTTCTGCTCGATTTCGGCAAAGGCCTTCTGAGCGGTTACCTCGCGACGGTCATCGGGGGCATCTGCCTTTCCGGCGGCAATGCAGGATTCGAATGGGTCTCGCTCAATGAATTCCTCGCCCTTTCGTTCATTGGCTGCATTTCGGGCCATATCTATTCCCCTTGGCTCGGTTTCCACGGGGGAAAGGGCATTGCAGTCGCCGTTGGGTGCCTGTTCTTCGTGTTTGGGCCCGTCGGAGCGCTGCTCGAACTGGCAATATTCATCGTGCTCGTGCTTGTGACGCGCACCGTGTCCATCGGATCGATTGCCGCAGCGGTCGCGTGTCCGTTTTTCACGCTGTACTACTACTGGGGCGATCCCATCGCATGGGTCCTGATAACCGCGGCTGCCTTCATGGTGTTCTACGCACACCGCGCGAACATGGAAAGGTTGCGTGATGGCATCGAGCCGAAGATTGGCGATAAGAAGAAGTGACATCGTCCTGATGGTTGAATGAAATCTGGTCGTGCGTTTTAGACTGGGGGAATTGGCTATGAACGGGACATCGAATTACTTTGCTTACAACACGCCGTTCGGCAAGGTGACCCTGCAGGCGGTCAACGAGAAGATCACGCGGCTCGTCCCTGGCGATGTTCCCCTGGTAGGCACTCGCGCAAGTTCGAATGTCACCAATGCGGCGGCTACGCAGCTGCAGGAATACTTAGCCGGACACCGGCGGATGTTCGATGTTCCCATCGACCCGCAGGGCACGGATTTCCAAAAGGAGGTCTGGCGGATGCTTGAGCTCATTCCCTTCGGCGAAACCCGTACCTATGCGCAAGTGGCGGCTTCTATCGGGCGGCCGGGAGCCGCGAGAGCGGTTGGGGGAGCCAATAACGCGAACCCGATACCCATCATCATTCCATGCCATCGCGTCGTAGCGGCGAACGGCATGGGCGGGTATGCCTATGGGTTAGATATGAAGCGCTTCCTGCTTGAGCTTGAACAGCGCGCGAAAGACTGAAGAATCACGATATGATGTGTCGAAAGCCATGAGAAAGGGGAATCGTGTACGGGGAAATCAAAATAGCGCCATCGATTTTGTCGGCAAACTTCATGCGCATGGGCGAGGATATCGCGATGATCGAACGCTCGGGCGCGGACATCGTCCACGTCGATGTCATGGATGGCCACTTCGTGCCGAACCTCACGATGGGTGTCCCGTTCGTGAAAGACCTGAACGCCATCGCAAAGCTTCCGGTTGATGTCCACCTGATGATCTCGAACCCGCTCGAGGAGCTTCCGTGGTTCATCAAGGTGGGTGCCTGGAGCATCACGGTGCATTACGAGGCCTTTGAAGACCCTGCTGCCGAAATCCCGCAGGCAATCGGCATGATTCACGAAGCGGGTATTCGCGCGTGCGTGTCGCTCAAACCGGATACCCCGGTAGAGGTGCTCCGTCCGTTCATCGCCGATCTGGACATGGTGCTCATGATGAGCGTATACCCTGGATTCTCCGGACAATCGTACATTGAGGGCACCGAAGACCGAGTTGCGGAAGTCGTCGCTTTGGCGCGTGAGCTCAGTTGCGAAGTTGATATCCAAGTGGATGGCGGCATCAAGGAATCGACCGTTGAGCGCGTCGCACGCGCCGGCGCCGATATCTTCGTGATGGGGAGCGCTTGCTTCACCGCCGATGACCCTGCACAGGCTATGGCAACGGTGAAGAAGCTCGCACGAGCTGCTGCTGATGGAGCGCTATAGGATGCGTATCCCGCAGGACTATGTATACCTGGATTGGGCTGCGACGACGCCGCTTTGCGAAGAAGCGGCTAACGCTATGGCCTCGTATCTGATTCCCGGCCCGAAGAACATCGATTTCGCCGCAAATGCGAATAGCCTTCATTCTCCTGGACGAAATGCGTTTTCCGCCATGGAAGATGCGCGCATGCGCGTATCGCGGGCCGTTGGCGCAAAGCGTCCGAACGAGATTATATTCACGTCAGGCGCAACAGAATCGGACAACACGGCTGTTTTGGGCTTGATTGAACAGCGAGTAAAGGACGAGAGGCAACGGGGGAACGCGGCGTATCGGGCACATTTCATCACAAGCGCCATCGAGCACGATGCAGTGCTCTCGCTTCTGCCGGTACTTCGCGATCGTGGATGCGACGTGACGGTGCTCAAGCCCGACCGACAGGGTCGCATCAGCGTACAGGCGCTGTCTGAGGCCTTACGCCCGGATACCGCGCTCGTCTCCATCATGTGGGCGAACAACGAAGTCGGCACGATTCAGGATATCCCGGCACTCGCTGCATGTGCTCATGCGGCCGGCGCCCTGTTCCACACGGATGCGACGCAAGCGGTCGGGAAGATCCCCATCTCGTTTTCTGCGAGCGGAGTCGATGCGGCAAGCTTCTCGGCGCACAAGGTGTGCGGTCCTAAAGGCATCGGCGCCCTATACGTCAAGACTGGCGTGCGTTTCGAGGCGTTGCTCCGTGGCGGTGGGCAAGAGAACGGCCGCAGAAGCGGCACGCAGAACGTCACGGGCATGGTCGGGTTCGCCGCAGCGTGTGAAGCAGCGTGCAAGGCGGTCCAAGAAGAGCAAGCCCGGTTGAGCGCCCTCCGTGACACGCTCTACCGTGCGTTGTGCGAAGAATGGCGTGCCAAGCCTTCGGCAGGTGCTGTCGCGGATGACGGCTTTCTGCCAAACATCGTGAATGTGCTTGTACCGGGAGTAGAGAGCGAAACGCTCATACTGGAGCTTGATATCGCGGGATTCGCCGTTTCAGGAGGCTCGGCGTGTTCAACCGGTTCGCTCGAGCCAAGCCATGTGCTGACCGCCATGGGCGTGCCGCGTGATGAGGCGCTTTGCTCTTTGCGCGTCTCCATGGGCCGATACACGACCGAAGAGGATATCGATCGGTTTATTGTCGCGATGAAACGATAGACATTCGCCGCGCAGGCGTACAGGCGCGGCGAGACACGCACAGAGGGAATGAGGTTACATGCTGGTAGGAGAACTCGAACGCAAGTTGCTGAGCGTCATTCCCGAAGAGGTGGCTGAACCATGGGATAGGACGGGCATGCTCGTCGGAAATCCGGGATCAGAGGTCGCGCGCGTTGCCGTGGCGCTTGACCCCACGATCGACGCAATCGATTTTGCCCGTTCGCACGATTGCAACGTGCTATTAACCCATCATCCGCTGTTCCTCGATCCTCCGCAGGAAATAAAGCCGTTCGGACAAACGCATGATGCCGTCGGCGCGCGCGTATGGCATGCGATCGAGTCGGGAGTGTCGATACTGTCGTTCCACACGGCACTCGATGCGAACCCCTTGGCTTCTGAGGTGCTTTCGCGTCCTCTGGGAATCGAGCTCACCGGTGAGATGCTCGAAGGAGTTCCCGCTCACGGCGGCTACGGCTATGGCCGTATCGGAATCCCTTCCGCAAAGTCTCTTGGCGAGCTATCGCAGCGCTGCGTTCAGGTGTTCGGCCGGTATGCGCGCGTATGGGGCGATGCAGCGCATCCGGTTGGAAGAGCTTGCTGCTGGACGGGAGCGGCTGGCGATAGCCCGCAGAAATGCCTTGAGCAAGACGTTGATGTGCTCATATGCGGAGAAGTGAAGTACCATGTCGCCCTCGATGCACATGAGCTGGGGCTTTGCATCATCGAGCTCGGGCATGACGTCAGCGAACAAGTGCACTGCGGCGTTCTGATAGAATCACTTAAAACGTGTGGGATACCAAGCGATCGGATATCTTTGATGCCGCTTCCGGATTACTGGTGTTGAAGCGGTCGAGATTGACCCGGTCTTCTTAGTTCGTATAGCGCAAGGAGCAAGGCATGTTTGCTAGCGAAAAAGATTTAAGCTCTCTCATGGAATTGCAAGAAGCCGATATGGAGGTGCTCAACCTCCAGAAGAAGCTCCAGCAGCTGCCGCAAAGGGCGCAGATGCAAGAACTTGCGCAGAAGAAGCAAGGCGTGCTCGCCAAACTCGCCCAGGTCTCAAAAATGCATGAGGCTGCCCGTCGCAAAGTCACGCAAATCGAGGATGAAACCGCGATTCTCGAACGTAAACGTGACGAGACTCAGGAGAAAATCGATGCTGCGAAGGGCGATTTCCGCGCGGTGCAATCGCTCACGCGCGACCTTGATGGCATCGCGAAACGGCTCGGCACGCTCGAAGGCGAGCTTCTGGAGCATTCCGAGAAATACGAGCAGGTCGATGCCGTGAAGAAGCAAATCGATGGCGCCGTCTCGGCGCTCGATGCGCAAGCCCTTAAGATCCGCGACTCTTTTCAATCGGAGGCATCTGAGCTGAAAGCGGCAGAATCCGAGGCACGTGCCCGCCGTGATGCGCTCGCGGCTCACATCGATGCAGCGCTTCTGAAAGCATACGAAAGCGCGGCCAAGCGTGGCGGCGGGATGGGGGTGGCCCGTCTGGTGGATAACCACTGCAGCACATGCCGCAACCATATCGACGATAACCGCATGCTGCAGATAAAGCGCGAGGCTCCATTGTCGGCGTGTCCGAGCTGCGGTCGTCTCCTGATAGTCGAATAAACGGTAGAGCGCAAACGTTATTTCCGGCAACCACGGTGCGTGATGCATCGCTATAATGCATCGGTATGCTGTCGAGAACTGAAGTCATAGACGCCCTGAAAGCCGCGTTTCCCGTCATGGCGGGATACGTCGGCATTGGTTTGCCATGCGGCATCATGGAACAGCAGGTGGGCATCGATCCGCTCCAGGCGTTCCTGTTCTCGTTTGTGTTCTATTCGGGTGCCGGCCAGTTCATGATTCCCGGGATGTGGGTTGCGGGGGCGCCCGCCGCCGCAATCATCGCCAGCGTCTCTGCGGTCAATACCAGGCAGATCCTCTATAGCGCTTCGCTTTCGAAATACTGCCAAAAGGCAGGCAAGGCGCTTTCGTTCTTCTACGCCGCAAGCGTCACCGATGAAACATTTGGCGTGAACGTGCAGCGTTTCGAGAGCGGGCCCTGGAAGGTATCCCAAGCCCTTCTCGTCGATTTGTTCTCGTGTTCTTGTTGGGCGATAGCAAATGGCATCGGGGCGTTCCTCGGCGAGCTCGTCTCCATCCCTGTTGCCGTCGGTTCGTTCGCGATGACATCGATTTTCATCTGCCTGCTCTGCTCGCA
>JAUNEQ010000001.1:31291-43219 GCA_030525445.1 Coriobacteriia bacterium
ATGTGCCAAAATGTGCAGCATACGTGGTGGGGAAGTTTTTCCTTGCGCCTAACTGCGCACGCGGGTATACTACGGTTTCGCGTCCAAACAAGATTCAAATGGAACTGGAAATAGAAGGAAACGACAATGGATTACATCCGCGCGATTGAACAGCAGCAGATTAAGAACGATATCCCCGAATTCGGCATCGGCGACACTGTGCGCGTGCACTATCGCATCACCGAGGGCAACCGCGAGCGCATCCAGGTGTTCCAGGGTGTGGTGATCCGCCGTCAGGGCGCTTCCGCTCGTGAGACCTTTACCGTGCGCAAGATCAGCTTCAACGTCGGCGTTGAGCGCACGTTCCCGGTTCATTCGCCGAAGATCGACCACATCGAGGTCACCCGTCGCGGCAAGGTGCGTCGTGCCAAGCTCTACTATCTGCGCGACAAGGTGGGCAAGGCTGCCAAGATCAAGGAAGCTGCTCGCAACTAGTCTTCTTTCTTATGATGAAGCAAGGGACCCTTCGGGGTCCCTTTTTTATATCCGTTTTGGCGCAAGTGGTCGGGTACGCGTGTTGGCAAAGCGGAAGACGCGACTTTCGTGTTAATCTTGCCCCATGCAAACGGTGGTGGAAATACGGGCAATGCTGCAGGAGGCGGATGCCGATCGATTCGCGGTGCTTGAGCGTGCGCTGAAGGCGGACACGCGCAAGGGCGTCGCACAGGCGATTAAAGCGACGCGAAGGCGACTCGCGGCAGAAGCTGACGAGAGAACGCGTGTCACGGCGCTTTATGCGTATCAAGATGAGATTGGCCAAGGGGTTATCTTGGGTCTCGATGAGGTGGGCCGCGGTCCCCTTGCCGGGCCGCTCACCGTTGGGGGTGTCATCCTTCCGCGCGAACCGCTGATCATGGGCCTCAACGATTCGAAGCAGATTCCCGAGCACAAGCGCGGTGAGATCGCCGATCGCATCAAGGAGGTTGCGCTCTGCTGGACCGTCCAACATATGCCACCTGAAGAGATTGACGCACGCGGTATGGCCACATGCTTGCGGACCGCGTTTAAAAACGCGATAGCCGATGTCGAATCGCAAGGATTCCGGGTGGACACGATCCTGCTCGATGGCAATCCGCTGCACCTTGACCCGAGGGAGGTCAATGTCGTTAAGGGCGATGCGAAGTGCGCGAGCATATCGGCCGCATCGATAATCGCCAAGGTAACCCGCGATTCGCTGATGGAAGAATATGGCGAAATGTATCCAGATTATGGATTCGCGAAAAATAAAGGGTACGGAAGCGCAGCCCATATCGATGCGATTACACGCTTTGGCCTGACGCCGATTCACCGCAGGTCATTCTGCCATTTCGACGAACAGCCAACGCTCTTTTGACAGATATTTTAGAAATATTTGAGAGCTGTTTGAGCGATATTTGAAACACCTCATAACGTTTTTTGAGAGCGCATCTCTAGCCTCTTTCCCAGAGGAAAGGAGCAAGATATGTGTGAAGAACGAACGTATTATGACCAGGAGAATATGGTTCGGTCGGCAGAGACCGAACGGGTGGAGGCGCTTCAGGATGCTTCGCAAGAGCGACCATGCGAACCCGCCCGGCGCAATGGCATGTGCTTCGGTGCGATGGATGCCCAAGAAGCCTCAGAAGATGATTATGGCTCGAGCCATATCGCACTCGGCAAGCGCGGGGAAGACGCTGCGGTCTCGTTCCTCATGCGCCATGGCATCGATGTCATAGATAGGAATTGGAGCTGCCCTGCCGGAGAAGTGGACATCGTCGCCCGCGACGAGTATTCGCTGCGTTTCGTCGAAGTGAAGACGAGGCGGGGAACTGGCCAAGGATTCCCCGAAGAGGCCGTTGATTATGAAAAGCGGCAGCGCTACGAGCGTATTGCAGAATACTATCTGCAGCAATACGAGCGTACCGATATCGCGGTCAATTTCGATATCATCGGCATTCTCGTGACGGGGCCAAACCGCGCGTTTCTCCGGTACCACAAGAACGCGTTTGCGCGGGACATCTGACATGCTCGGCGTTTGCAACATAACGAGTGCGACGATACGCGGCGTCGAGGCCAAGCTCGTTCGTGTCGAGGTGTCCATCAATTCGGGCGTTGTCGGCATGTCTATCGTCGGCATGCCCGATGCCGCCGTGCAAGAGGCCCGCGAACGCGTTCGCGCCGCCATTCGCGCATGCGGATACCAGATGCCGCCGTATCGGATCGTCGTGAACCTCGCACCGGGCAGCCTCAAGAAAACAGGGTCGGGGTTCGACTTGCCTATCGCGTTGGGCATCCTCATAGCAAGCGGGCAAATACCGCCAGAACCGTTGGAAGGCAAGCTCGTTGTCGGAGAGCTGTCGCTTGACGGAAGGACGCGCGAAGTCCCCGGCATGCTTTCATTCGAAATATGCGCCAGGAACGCAGGCCTCTCGTTCCTGTGTCCAGCCAATGCTTCGAGCGTGATGGAAATAGAAGGGGTGCAACTCGTGGGAATAGGTAGCCTCGCGGATTTGCACACCGGTGAATTCGATATCCCACGTGGTTCTGTACGGGAGCCGGCGACTACCCATGATTTCCGTGAGGTAGGGGGACATGAGTTGGCGAAGCGCGCCTTCCAGATCGCCGCGACCGGAGGGCATGGCCTCATGATGGTGGGGCCGCCTGGGTCGGGAAAGACGATGCTCGCTGAGCGCCTTCCAAGCATACTTCCCGATTTGAACGAAGCGGAACGTCTGGAAACTGCTCAAATATATTCTGCAGCTGGGGAAGACATTTCATCGGTGGTATGCGGGATCCGGCCATTTCGGCATCCGCACCATTCGATAAGCACCGCGGGTCTGTTGGGCGGAGGTTCTCCGGTGCGACCCGGCGAAGTGTCGCTTGCGCATAATGGCGTGCTCTTCTTGGATGAGGTGTCCCAGTTCTCTCGGGCTACGCTCCAGGGATTGCGACAGCCGATGGAGGACCGGAAGATAACCATAGTCCGCGCAGAGGGCGCGTTCACCATGCCAGCGCAATTCATGCTCGTCACCGCATCGAATCCCTGTCCTTGCGGGTACTTGGGAGACCCCGAGATCCAATGTCGGTGCTCAGAGGCCGAGATAATCGCGTATCAAGGAAAACTTGGGGGGCCGCTGATAGACCGCATCGATTTGCAATTGGATGTATGGCGCACCTCATTCGAAAACGTCGTCCATGCGGGTTCTGACATCTCGTCTTCCAAACTGCGCGAGGGGGTGAACCGCGGTCGGGAATTCCGTTCATGGCGCGAAGCCGAGTTTGGCGTTTCCGTCCATCGCGTAGACAAGGGCGAACCGATGCCGGATCTCCTTGCACGGAATCACGTTGACAGGGCGGCAGAGCAATTCCTGAGGGAAGCGGCATACAACAATGCGATGAGCGGCAGGAGCATCGTGAGGACCGTTGGGATTGCGCGGACGATCGCGGATATGGACGAATCGGTCGAGGTGAAAACCGAACATATGGCAGAAGCATTCGCTTTTCGTTTGAGAGAGGTGGCGAAATGATGGTGCCGCTTGAGAATAAGACCGGCAACGGGACGTTGGAACAGAGATCGGATACGAAGTCTGGGCCACGGGGAACGCGTCTGTGCATTCCACGTGACGATGCATTGTTCCCCAAGCAGTTGCTGACCATTCCGCGTTGCCCCGACAAGCTCTATGTCATCGGAGATGCAGGACCGCTTTGGCAGGGAATCTCGATCATCGGCGCGCGCAAAGCGACTCCATATGGGAGGGGCTGTGCTCGAAGATTTGCGAGCATAGCAGCAGAGCTCGGCATTTGCGTCGTGTCAGGAGGGGCGCTCGGTTGCGATTCGGAAGCTCATCGTGGAGCGCTTGATGTAGGTGGAAAAACGGTTGCGGTATTAGGCGGCGGCTGCGATTGCCCGTATCCAGCGAGGAACCGCGGTTTGTTCCAATCGATTGTCGATTCAGGCGGGGCGGTCGTATCCGAACAGGATTGGGATGCGCCGCCCTTGCCCTGGATGTTTCGGGAGCGAAACAGGATCATCGCCGGAATGTCGCTTGCCACGCTGGTGGTGGAGGCGGGTTTGCCTTCGGGAACGTTCAGCACTGCCGATGAAGCGCTCGCAGCCGGACGCGATGTGCTTGCCATTCCGGGATCCATCACGTCACCGACATCTGCAGGGTCGAATCGACTCATCGCGCAAGGCGCGACTCCCATAATCGACGACGAATCCTTTGAAAGCGCCCTGAGCTCATTGTATGGAGTGCTCAGACACCCCGATGCCACTCATATGGCACCAATTCCCGATGACCCGCTCATTGCCGCGCTCATGGCGAGCCCGATGCGCACCGATGAGATCATGGCAGCAGGTTTTGCCGATTCTTTCCCCTCATTGCAAATCATGCTGGCGCAGTTGGAGCAACAGGGCATCATCTGCCGCTATCCGGACGGCAGATACGGGCCAACGTCTTCGTTCACGAAACGGCGGTGATGGGCCATGTGCGGTTGTGGGACGTCCGAGAATACTCTGAGAATATGAAGGGAACGATGCGTTATGTGCTAGCCTTACCCCATGAATGAAATCGTGAACATCATTGGCGGCGGCCTCGCAGGTTCCGAAGCGGCACTTCAGCTTGCTGCGCGTGGCATCAACGTGAATCTCATCGAGATGCGGCCGCACCGGCAGACTCCAGTGCATACCGGTGGCGGCTTGGCCGAGCTCGTCTGCTCGAACTCGCTCAAGAGCATGAAGCCCGATAAGCCTGCTGGCATGCTCAAACATGAAATGGCGATGCTAGGATCGCAGCTCATCGCGTGCGCCTGTGATGCGATGGTTCCCGCAGGCGGTGCGCTTGCGGTCGACCGAGTCGCATTCAGCGATGCCGTGGGGCGGCTGGTCGATGCAAACGAGAGCATCACCCGCATCGATGGCGAGGCGGTAAGCTTTGACGGCGAAGGGGTGACATACGTGGACCCGCAAGGTTCGCGACGCAAGGCCAGCGGCTGCGTAACCATCATCGCCACAGGCCCGCTCACCTCCGACGCGTTAGCCGATCACATGCAGAGGCTGACGGGGATGGAGCATATGGCGTTCTTCGATGCGGCGGCGCCTATCGTCATGGCCGATTCACTCGATGACGGTATCCTCTTCAGGCAAAGCCGGTACGGTGATGAAGGCGCGGGGGATTACCTCAACGCGCCATTCAACAAGGAAGAATATGAACGCTTTATCGAGGCGCTCTTAAAAGCCGACCGCGTCATAGCACGTGATTTTGAGACGAGGGACCTCTTCAGCGCGTGCCAGCCGATAGAAGAGATCGCCCGCCGCGGATTCGATGCGCCGCGCCATGGCATGATGAAACCGGTTGGACTCACCGATCCCCGTACGGGACGTCGCCCATATGCGGCGGTGCAGCTCAGGGCAGAAGACGCAAACGCCTCGAGCTACAACCTCGTGGGCTTTCAGACGAACTTGACGTTCCCCGCGCAGCGCGACGTGTTCCGCCTCATTCCTGGGCTTGAACATGCTGAATTCGCCCGTTATGGCGTGATGCACCGCAACACCTTCATCGACGCTCCCGCTTTGCTCGATACGGCATTCCGATTGAAAAGCGTCGATTTCCCGCTCTATTTCGCCGGCCAGGTATCGGGGACGGAAGGTTACTGCGAGGCAATCATGTCGGGCCTGTACGTCGCCTTGAACGTCTATGCGAGATTACGGGGAATCTCGTTGCCTTCCATGCCGACGAGCACCGCGTTCGGTTCGTTGGTTGCCTATGCGACGAGTCCCGAGACGCGCGACTATCAACCAATGCACGTCAATTTCGGCGTATACCCGCCTCTTGAACAGCACATCAAGAACAAAGGGGCGCGTTATCGCGCCTTTACCGAGCGCGAATGCGCGGATATGGGCACCTATGTCGATGAGCTGGCTTCATTGGGTATCGTCGATGAGACGCGGTTAAACGCTCTGAAGCGATGGCATGACGCTTTGGCGATGGCGGGCATGGCGGAGGAGCCGTAGGAGTGGGGGCGCATCCCGTAAACGCCGCCATCGCAGCGTATCTGTCCGCATTGCAGGTCGAGCGGAACTATTCCGCTCACACGATCCGTTCGTACGAGACGGATCTCGCCGCGTATGAACGCTGGTGCCTGGGCAAGGGGATAGACCCGCTTGCACCGGGGCGTCGTGCGATTCGCGCATACCTTGGATACCTCAACGCCGCCGGTTATGAACGCACGACCGTGAATAGGCATCTGAGCGCGATTCGGGGTCTATTCGGCTGGCTGCTCATCACGGGTGCCGTAACGGACGACCCGACTTCAACGGTCTCGAGCATGAAGAAACAGGCGCGGCTTCCCCGCAAGATCCCCGCTGCAGAAATGGCGCGCATTTTGGGCGTTCATGCCGAGGCGAGCCGCGAGGACGCTATCGACGAGAAGACGCGTGCGGGCCATTTGCGCGATCAGGCGGTGCTCGAGCTGCTCTATGCCTCGGGATGCCGTATAGCAGAAGCTTCTGGCCTCGATACCGGCGATGTGAACATGAATCGTCATCTCGTCAAGGTGTTCGGCAAAGGCAGCAAGGAACGCGTCATCCCGCTTCATCGGATTTCCATCGAGACCATGCGTGAATACCTCGCTTATGGAAGGCCCGCACTGGTGAAGCGTGGGCATTCGGGGGACGCGCTCTTCCTCTCAAACAGAGGGAACCGGTATTCGGCGGATGCGATACGCACGATGTTTCGGAAGACGCTCGAACAAGCTGGCGTCGATGCGGACTACACGCCGCATGATATGCGGCATACGTTTGCCAGCGACCTCCTGGAGGGCGGAGCGGACCTACGAAGCGTGCAAGAGCTGCTCGGACACGCCAGCCCTTCCACAACACAGGTGTACACCCACCTTTCACCTGGGTATTTGAAACAAGTGCACGGGAGCGCGCATCCACGCGCATGATGCGGGGCCTTTGGGCAATTCTGGTTTTACCCTGAGAACAAGACCATATGCTTTACGAACATGTGTATGTGGGATACACTTCCTTCGATTCATGCAAGGAGGAACCGAATGGCGCAAGAGTCCATCGTTATCAAAGGTGCGCGTGAGCACAATCTGAAGAATGTCGATGTCGAGATCCCACGCGACAAGCTCGTCGTTATCACCGGTCTTTCGGGTTCAGGCAAGAGCTCGCTTGCTTTCGATACGATATTCGCAGAAGGGCAGCGTCGTTACGTTGAGAGCCTTTCCAGCTATGCCCGGCAATTCCTCGGGCAAATGGACAAGCCCGATCTCGACAGCATCGACGGCTTGTCGCCGGCCGTCAGCATCGACCAGAAAACGACGAGCAGAAACCCCCGTTCTACCGTTGGCACGACCACGGAGATCTACGATTACCTGCGACTGCTGTTCGCGCGTGTCGGCACCCCGCATTGCCCGGAATGCGGTCGCGTGATCAAGGAACAGACCACGGACCAGGTGACCGATGAGATCATCGGCAAGCATGCCGGCGAACGGGCGCTCATCATGGCACCCGTCGTCGCCGACAGGAAAGGCGAATTCACAAAGCTCCTCGAGGACCTGCGTCGAGAGGGTTTTGCCCGCGCGCGCATCGATGGGGAAGTGCGCCGACTCGATGATGGCGACATCGAGCTCGACAAGAAGTTCAGGCACACGATCGAGGTCGTCGTCGACCGCGTCGTCTTGAACGCCGATTCGACGCGGCGCGTTGCAGAGGCAGTGGAACTCGCGACGAAGATGGCTGATGGAAGGCTTCTCATCCAATACATCGCCGCGGACAAGTCCGAATCGGAGGAGTTCTTCTCCCTGGCACTTGCCTGTCCTGAACATGGTCACTCCATGAATGAACTGCAGCCACGTGATTTCTCATTCAACGCGCCATACGGCGCATGCCCCGATTGCCTGGGCATCGGCAGCCGCGAAGAAGTCGATCCGAGCCTGACGGTTCCCGACCCGTCGCTGTCAATCGCCGAGGGTGCTGTTGCTCCTTTCAAGCACGGCAATTACTATCCACAGGTCCTTGCCGCGGTTGCCCGGCACCTCGGCTATGACGAATTCACCCCGTGGGAAGACATGTCGAAGTCCGCACGCAACAAGCTTCTCTATGGCATCAAGAACGAGAAGGTTCGCGTCGATTACCATACGCTCGATGGTCGCGATACGTATTGGTTCATTACATGGGATGGCATCGTCGACGCGGTGCAAAACCGTTATGCGGAAGCATCGAGCGATCAAGCCCGCGAACGGCTACAGCAGTACTTTTCAATCGTCCCGTGCGAAACATGCGGCGGTAAGCGCTTGAAGCCGGAAATGCTCGCGGTCACCGTGGAAGACAAGTCCATCTACGATGTATGCGTGCTCTCTGCTCGTGAATCGGCCGAGTTCTTCAACGGGCTCGAGTTCCATGGTGCAAGCAAGAAGATTGCCGCGCCTATCGTGAAGGAGATCTGCGCGCGGTTGAATTTCCTCGTGGACGTCGGCCTCGATTACCTGACGCTCGAACGTGCGACTGCAACCTTGTCAGGCGGCGAGAGCCAACGAATCAGGCTTGCCACACAGATCGGCGCAGGCCTGATGGGCGTCCTCTACATCCTTGACGAACCGTCTATCGGTTTGCACCAGCGCGATAACGAGCGCCTCATCCAAACACTTGAGCGCCTTCGCGATAAGGGCAACACCGTCCTCGTGGTCGAGCATGACGAGGAAACGATCCGCAGGGCGGATTACGTCATCGACGTGGGCCCGGGAGCCGGTGAACATGGCGGGCATATCGTTGCTTCTGGAACGCCGAAGCAGGTGGAGGACACCGAAGGCTCCATAACCGGCGACTACCTTGCCGGCAGGCGCGTGATTCCCGTACCGGAAAAGCGCCGCCATCCGCGAAAGGGGACGCTGCGCATAACCGGTGCTTCCGAAAACAACTTGAAGGAAATCGATGTCTCGATACCCCTTGGAACGCTCACCTGCGTCACCGGCGTATCCGGATCTGGCAAATCATCCCTGGTCACAGATACCCTTGCTCCCGCACTCACCAATCGCCTCAACCACGGAAGGCAACGTGTCGGCGAATATGGCAAGCTTGCCGGCGTCGACAAGCTCGACAAGGTCATCGATATCGACCAGAGCCCGATCGGGCGAACCCCGCGTTCGAACCCTGCGACATACGTGGGGCTCTGGGACAATATCCGCCAGCTCTTCGCGAGCACGCAGGAATCGAAAGCCCGTGGCTATGGAGCGGGTCGTTTCAGCTTCAATGTCAAGGGCGGCAGATGCGAAGCCTGCAAGGGCGACGGTCAGCGCAAGATCGAGATGCATTTCTTGCCAGACGTCTACGTGCCCTGCGAGGTTTGCGGCGGCATGCGATACAACCGCGAAACCCTCCAGGTGACCTATCGTGGCAAGAACGTTTACGACATCCTCGATATGACGATTGACACCGCGCTCGAGTTCTTCAAGGCCATTCCCGCCGTGAACACGAAGCTGCAAACATTGCATGATGTCGGCTTAGGCTACATGAGGCTCGGCCAGCCTGCGACGACGCTTTCCGGCGGCGAGGCACAGCGCGTGAAACTCGCAAGCGAATTGCAGAAGCGCCAGACCGGCAAGACGTTCTATATCCTTGATGAACCGACGACGGGCCTTCACATCGACGATGTGCGGCAGCTTCTGGAGGTATTGCAACGCTTAGTCGATGCGGGCAATACGGTCCTCGTCATCGAGCACAACCTCGACATCATCAAGAGCGCCGACTACATCATCGACCTGGGGCCCGAAGGCGGTGACCGGGGCGGTAACGTCGTTGCGGTCGGCACGCCGGAAGAGGTCGCGCGGGTGCCTCAGAGCTATACGGGGCAATTCCTCGCACACGTCCTTTAGGCAGAGCGTATCCACCGCACCGCCGTCCGGACATTCATTCCGGATGGCGGTGATGGGTCTTATGTCGACACGGTGCTTACCCGCTCTCGGACAGTTCGATGAGGTAAAATCGCGCATTATGGCTACCATCCCGCGTGAGAGAATCGCGCTCATAGTCTTCATCGCATGCATCGCCATCATCTTGGCGGGTATCGGCGCATATCTGTATGCCGGCCATTCTTGGAACTACGCAGCCACGCGCATCGACGATGCGGCGGGGGAGATGGATGGCTACAAAGTGGTGCTTTATGAAGGAATCGCCATCCCCGAATCCCCGCAGGTCGACTCAAGGGGAATGCTCCGCGATCATCCGGTTTCCCTGGACGCGGCGAAACGCGATTACGCGAACAAGGGCGCAACGGTGTTCACGCTGAACACGCACGATATGGATTCATACGAGCATCCGCGGTACTTCGAGAAGAATGGCTACCGTGTGGCGGTTTTATATATCCCCACAGACGCGACTCCAGCCCGAATCGACGAACTATGCGACGATGTCGCCTCTCATAGCGTACAGGCCTCAATAGCGATCACCCCTTCTGCAACGTGGAATGCCGGCGATAACGGGTTCGACGCGATCATCGAGCTTGAATCAGATGCGGCCCTCGCCGCGGGATATGGCGATTCGGACAGTTATATGGTGAAAATGCCTGCTGCAGGTTCGGTGGGCGCGATACTCATCTCTCCATCGGAACTTCTCTCTGCACGGACGCGATAAGCCCCGATTTCATACCGTTCGCCGGTGTCGTTTGTGGATGGGAATCCACGTTTACTCATGCTGCCTGCGCATTCGCCTGTTCCATTGTTTCGTCGTTGTAAACATGGGCGAAGTGAAAACAATGGCGAAATCCTTGTCATAAACTTTCGTTCGGGCATTCAAGAACCGTGCCCCTAGATAGGCAAAGGAGTCTTACATGAGCTACGTGCAGCGTATCATCGACCAGGTCAAGCAGAAGGATGCCGAGCAGGCTGAATTCATTCAGGCCGTGACCGAGGTCCTCAATTCTCTCGAGCCGGTTTTCGAGAAGCATCCCGAATTTGAGGAAGCAGCTCTTCTCGAACGCATCATCGAGCCCGAGCGCATCATCACCTTCCGCGTCCCTTGGACCGACGACAATGGCAAGGTCCATGTCAACCGTGGTTACCGCGTCGAGTACAACAGCGCCCTCGGCCCCTATAAGGGCGGCCTGCGCTTCAATCCCACCGTCACGCTGGGCATGCTCAAGTTCCTGGGCTTCGAGCAGATCTTCAAGAACTCCCTCACCACGCTCCCGATGGGCGGCGGCAAGGGTGGTTCCGACTTCGACCCGAAGGGCAAGTCCAACAACGAGGTCATGCACTTCTGCCAGTCCTTCATGACCGAGCTTTCCCGCCACATCGGCCCGGACACCGACGTGCCGGCTGGCGACCTCGGCGTCGGCGGCCGTGAAGTCGCCTACATGTTCGGCCAGTACAAGCGCCTGCGCAACGAGTTCACCGGCGTTCTCACCGGCAAGGGCCTCACCTTCGGCGGCTCCCTCGCCCGCACCGAGGCCACCGGCTACGGCCTCGTTTACTTCGTCGACGAGTACCTGCGCTGCCACGATGATTCCTTCGAGGGCAAGACGGTCGTCGTCCATGGTTCCGGCAACGTCGCCATCTACGCCATCCAGAAGGCCGAGCAGCTCGGCGCCAAGGTTGTCGCCTGCTCCGACACCAAGGGTTATGTCTATGACGAGGAAGGCCTGTCCGTCGAGGCCCTCGAGGCTATCTACAACGCCAAGCGCTCCGGCCATGACAAGGGCGTGAGCCTTGCCCTGTACACCGACTACCGTCCGAACGCCAAGTACACCGCCGCTGATGGCCGTGGCGTCTGGCAGATCCCCTGCGATATCGCCCTTCCGTGCGCTCGCGAGAACACACTGCTCCTTGAGGATGCCCAGGCTCTCGTGGCCAACGGCTGCAAGATCGTCGGTGAGGGCGCGAACATGCCCACCACGCTCGAGGCGACCGCTTACCTGCAGGAGAACG
>JAUNEQ010000050.1 GCA_030525445.1 Coriobacteriia bacterium
TACGGGAAAATCCCATTAGAATCCCGAGCGAGCGAAGCGAGTCGAGGGACCTCATCCAAGTCGTGGTTGCCCCCAACCAAACCTGGAGGAGGTCCCTCGACTCCGGCGCTTCGCGCCTCCGCTCGGGATGCGGGGGGCGTCGCTCGTTCGGGACGGGGGCTTGGCTTACCAGGCGAAGAGGGCCAATCGGTTGTTGAGGTTGCGGCCGATGGTGGCGGCGAAGAGCTTGCCACGCATCGTGTGCTTGCGCATTTCCTCGTTGTAACTGCGCTCGGATATAAGCTGCAGGCGCGGCTCGAGCGCGACGAATTCCTCGCCGGATTTCGTGCCCCATTTGAAGGTGGCGTTCGTGTTCTTGATGGCGTCGTGCTTGTCGGAATGCTTTGCCATGACCGGCGAGTTCATTTCGGTGAGCAACCAGCCGTGCTCGAAGGAATCGCAGAGCATGTGCAGGCAGGTGGCGGTCTGCTCCTTCGTGAAGTATTCGAGGACGCCCTCCATCACGATGATGTTTGCGCGCCCCTTCGGGAGCGCGGCGGTCCAAGCGCCATCGAGCGCATCGCCCTCGAGCATCGTGCAACGGTCGCGGTCGGAGAAAACCTTGCGGCGCACGGCAATCTGGTCGGGCAGGTCCACGTCGAACCACTCGATGCGTCCGTTGTCCACCTGGATGAACTTGTCGTCGAATCCGCAACCCAGATTCACGCAGACCGCATCGGGCTCCTGTTCGATGAGCAGGCGCAGCGCATTGGCGAACATGATGGTGCGCGCGACCACGCCCTCGTGGGAGAGGAACGGATCGTACTTGCTCACATCAACGCCGAGCTTGGCGATGATTTCGGCAGCCTTCTCATCATGGATGCGTGCGTCGGGGCGGGCTGTCTCGCTCGCGCGTATCGCCAACGTGACAAGCGCGGTTTCCTGCACGTCGCCAAACTGGATGTCCTGCTCGACTTCCGATTGCGTTGGCTTGCGCGCGACGAGGTGCAGGCGGAATTTCTTCCGGCTCTCTAGTGTGATAGGCGCGAGGCCGGCAGACCGGCAATACGTGCGCACTTCGTCGAGCGTGGATGCGGCCACGTCTCCATGGCCGATGAGGTTGGCAAGCGGCATCTCGGTGTGATTCATGAGCCACACGATGGGCGCGGCGGATGTGTAGTCGCGCAGCACCAGCTTTCCGCCCGGGCGCAGCACGCGCGCGGCCGTGTTGAAGAACCGCTGCGGATGCGGGTAATGATGAAAGCTGTTCGCACAGATGATGACGTCGAAGCTTCCGTCGTCGAAGGGGAGGTCCTCGGCATCGCCCACGACGAACTGCACATTATCAAGGTGTTTCGCGTTGGCGACCTCGATCATGCGTGGGGTCAGGTCGACCCCCGTGTAGCTCTTGCCGGGCATTTCGCTGGCGAGGAGTTCAATCATGGGGCCGGTACCGCATCCGACATCGAGCAGGTTTTCGAAATCATCCTTTTTGAGCTCTTCCAGAATAGGCGGATAGTCGTCCTTGCACATCTCGTAGATTCCCGCATGCCCGCTGTCATACACTTCGGCGGCCTTCGTGAATTCCTTGATGGTGAGTTCCTTGTACTGGGTGTCTTTCATCGCGCGCTCCTCGACTTTGTTGCTCTGAAGCCGATTATACGGCAAGAGTAAGGAATGCCTAACCATTTGCTCGTATACAATGGCGTGCAGGGGAAAGGAGCGCCATGCGCGAACTGCTTCATAGCACGGCCGTTTCGTTTGTGGGACGGCATAACTCGGGAAAGACCACGATCGTCTGCGCGGTCATAGCGGAGCTCACCCGTCGTGGGCTGGACGTGGGGTCGATCAAGCACCACGGACACGTGGGGTTCGACATCGACGTCCCGGGGAAGGACTCGTACCGGCACCGCCATGCCGGAGCTTCCGAAGTGGTCATCGCGGCGCCCGATGCCGTGGCGCGTATCAAGGATATGCGTCGCGACGTTGAATGCTCCGAGCTGCTTGAAACGATGCCCGGCCACGACATCGTGATCGTCGAAGGCTATCGGGAGAGCGGGCTTCCGTATATCGAGGTGATGCGGCAGGAGAGCGAGCGCGACCGCGAGGCTGCGGTGCGGCTTCTCGCGGGGGATCCGCCGGCTTCGATGGTGGCGGTGGCGAGCGACATGCCCGAAGTGCTGGAGTATGCGCAAGCCCAGGGCCTGCAGGCGTTTCACATTCCCGATGCGGGAGAAGGCGATGCGTTCGACGCGCTCGCATCGTCGCTTGCCGACTACATCATGGAGCACCACGCGCGCCCGAAGGTGACGCTCGCCTTGCAGGCCGGCGGCGAGTCGCGCCGCATGGGGGAGTCGAAGGCGCTCGTGAGCTTCAAGGGGCGCCCGCTCATCGCGCACATGGTGGAGCGGCTGCTGCCGGCGGCGGACGAGCTCATCATCACGACGAACGAAGCCGAGCGGCTCGCGTTCCTGCTCGACGAGTTTCCCGATGCGGGCATCCGCCTGGTTCCCGATATCTACGCCGAGCGCGGCGCCCTGGCCGGTTTCGCGACGGCGTTCCAGGCGGCGTCGAGCCCGATCGTGGCCATCGTCGCCTGCGACATGGCGCTCGCATCGGCGCAGTTGCTCGCGCATGAGGTGAGCCTGCTCGCCGAAACGGGTGCCGATGCGGTGGTGCCCGCGAACCGCCATGGATTCGAGCCCATGCATGCCGTGTACCGGCGCGACGTATGCGGCGCGAAGACCCGCGAGCTTGTGGAATCGGGCCACATGCGCATCCGCGACCTGCTCGATGCCGTCGACGTCCGCCAGCTCACCCCCGCGGAGGTCCGCGCCATCGTGCCTTTGGGCGGTGCCTTCGCAAATGCCAACACTCCCGAAGAGCTCGCGAAGCTCGAGGAGCTTTCCCGCAGATAGCATTGACCAAAGGGGACTGTCCCCTTTGGTCAAACCATTGGGGACAGTCCCCTTTGGTCGGTTCGCCGTCGTCGCTACCGCCAGGCGCGGGCAAGTTCGCGTATGCCGGAATCGATGTCGGCGAGGGGGATACCGGAATAGCCTATGAGCACCTGGTTGCCATTGGCCGGGTAGACGCGGACGTCGTGCGTTGCCGCGAGCGCGATCAGCTCAGAAGCCGTCCGCCTGTCTTTTGAGGCCAGCAGGACGTGGGCTCCCTGGCCATAAGCCATCATCTCGACCGAATCGCCTAAGCTGCGGTCGATGGCTGCGACGAGGGTGTCGTGCTTGCGGCGGAAATGGGTTTGAAGGCGGCGGAGGTGGCTATACCATAAGCCTTGGGCCATGAATTCAGCCAAGGTGCTCTGCGTCTGCCAGTTCACCGCATCGCCTCCTCCTCGTCCTTTATTCAGCCACGCTATCATCAGCTTTGGCGGGAGCACGAGGTACGCGATGTCCAGCGAGGGCGCAAGCGAGTTGGCGAATGACGCGAGCGTGATGACGCTGCCGTCATCGTCGAGGGCATGCAGCGGGGGAAGCTGCGAGCCGATCGAGCGGAATTCATGGCCCCGCGCATCCTCGAACAGGATCGCGTTCGATCGATGCGCCCATTCCACCAGCTGTTTCCGGTCGTCGGGCTCGACGCGCGAATCGGGAGGCGCGCAGAACAAGACCTGCTTCCCATGAGGTTCGGGACGCGCCTCGGGTGGCTCGCTGGCGAATGGGAAGTCCACCGCCTGCGGGGTGGCATCCGGCTTCGCATCGATGATGCCCGCCATGATGACGGGGTGGTTCCGGCGGTCGACCATGATGCGCGTTGCGGCATGGTCCAAGAGCGCGATGGCCGAGGCGACGGCGTAACGGGTGGATGGGAAGACGGCTATCTGACCGGCGTCGGCCACGATGCCCCGTTCCTTCCCGAGATAGCGGGCGATTTGCTCGCGGAGCGCCGGCAAGCCGCGCGGGTCGAGGGGCTCGCATATCCCGCCGCGTCCATGATCGAGCATCACCTCACGTGAAATCTTCGCCCAACGGTAGTAGGGGAACATCTCGGAATCCGTGGCGTCGGGCGAGAAATCGAAGCGCATCTCTCGTTCCTGGGCCCGCGCCGTCTCGAACTCGGATAATTCCCTGCGCGCATCTTCGACGGCGGGATGCGATGTCCGGTTGGCGATGGGCGCCATCTGGGCGGCGTTGATGTAGTAGCCGCTTCCCTGTCGTGCCCGCACGAAACCCTCCTCCGTGAGCATGAGGTAGGCTTGCTCGACCGTGTTGCGGGAAACGCCCAGATTCTGGGCGAAGGTGCGGATGGAGGGAAGCCGGTCATCTGCGCGGTAGATGCCGGCTTGGATGCCTTCGACCACCTGCCGGTGGATTTGCCGGTAGAACGGGGTGGAGTCGTGTCGGTCGATGACGATCATGCTGCGTCCTCCCTGGGCGGCCACCATGCGGTGGCCGCCGGAAATCGTTCGGGTTGCCGCGCTATGCGCCCAGCATCTCGGCGAGGTCCGCCTCGGGGGTGGTGATGGGGGCGATGCCGTAGTTTTCCACCAGCACGCTCAAGACGTTCGGGCTGATGAATGCAGGTATCGTCGGCCCGAGCTTGATGTTCTTGATGCCCAGGTGCAGCAAGGTGAGCAGGATGCACACGGCTTTCTGCTCGTACCACGACAGCACCATGGAAAGCGGCAGGTCGTTGACGCTGCAACCGAAGGCATCGGCGAGCGCCACGGCAATCTGGATAGCGCTGTAGGCATCGTTGCATTGGCCCACGTCCATCAGGCGCGGCAATCCGCCGATGGTGCCCAAGTCGAGGTCGTTGAAACGGTATTTTCCGCAGGCGAGGGTGAGCACGATGGTGTCGTCGGGTGTCGCCTTCACGAACTTGGTATAGTAATTGCGCCCCGGGCGCGCGCCATCGCAGCCGCCCACGAGGAAAAAGTGCCGGATGGCGCCTTCCTTCACCGCCTTCACGACGGTGTCCGCAACTCCCAGGACGGTCCCGCGGGCGAATCCGGTGGTGAGGGCGCTTCCGCCGTTGATGCCGGTGAATTCCTTGCGCTCCCCGTATCCGCCCAGTTCGATCGCCTTAGCGATGACCGGGCTGAAATCCTTCTGCTCGTCGATATGCTCGATGCCCGGATAGGCGACCATGCCGCACGAGAACACGCGGTCCGCATAGCTCGCCTTCGGGGGCATCAGGCAGTTCGTGGTGAACAAGATGGGGGCGGGAAGGTTCGCGAACTCCCGTTGCTGGTTTTGCCAGGCGGTGCCGAAGTTGCCTTTCAGGTGGGGGAATCGTTTCAGCTCCGGATAGGCATGCGCCGGCAGCATCTCGCCGTGCGTATACACGTTTACGCCACGTCCAGCGGTTTGCTCGAGCAGCAGCTGGAGGTCGTACAGGTCGTGGCCGCTCACCACGATGAACGGGCCGGGTTCGATGTCCATGGCCACCTGCGTCGGCTCGGGCGTGCCGTAGGCTCCGGTGTTCGCCGCGTCAAGCATCGCCATGCAGGCAAGGTTCACCTCGCCCACCTTCAACACCAGGGGCAGCAGGGACTCCACGCTGCCCGGTTCCGCGAGCGCTGCCAAGGCCTCTAGGAAGAACGCATCGACGGCTTCGTCGCGCTTCCCGAGCATGCGCGCGTGGTAGGCGTATGCCGCCATGCCGCGGATGCCGAACAGGACGAGCGACTTCAGCGAGCGGATGTCCTCACCTGCCGTCCACATCTGCATCATGTCGTAAGGCTTTTCTGCTGCGATGCCGGCGGTGGCGGCAACGCTGCGGGCCTCTTCGCGCACGGCCTCCGAGAGGCGCTTGACGTCGGCGCGGTCGAAGTCGACGTTCGTGACGGTTGCGAACAGGGCATCGACGGTCAACTCATAGGTGCGTGCGCCCACTGCGTCTGCGGCTTGGCACGTGCGCGCGAGCGCTACGAGCTCGCCGGTAAGCATGTCTTGCTCGATTGCCACATCCAACGGCTTGCCGCATACGCCTTTCTTGCCGGTGCATGCCGTGCATCCGGCGGTCTGCTCGCATTGGAAGCAGAACATCTTCTCGTCCATGGTTCCTCCTCCTGCATGTCCTGATGCGGCACCGTGCCGCCTAGCATGCATCGTAGGGGGGAAGCGCGAAAAAGTATGTTGTCAGGCCAACGAAGCGGGGCGTTTTTCTGATGGGATGCGCGTCGGGCGCCTTGACGCGGGGGCGCGGAATGCGCATCTTTCCGCCGCCTCAGACAAGTGACCTGGGAAGATGAAAACGGATTGCAACTGTGCGCAAGAAATCCAATGGAGTAAGGTCGATTTCGGGTGGGGTTACAGTCTGGTAGGAAGGGCCTCGTGGAGTCGACAGCTTTCCTTTCTCATACGCTTCTGTTCCGGGAAATTGGCCAGCAGGAAGCCCAGATGATGCTGGGTTGTCTCGATGCGCGCGAGCGCTCCTACCGGGCTGGTGAATACGTATTCCATATGGGTGACGTCACCCGGTCGCTCGGGCTCGTGCTCGAGGGGCGGGTGCGCATCGAGAGCGTGGACGTGTGGGGCAACGTGAGCGTCGTCGGCTTCTCGGACGCGGGGCAGGTGTTCGCCGAGACCTACGCCATCATCCCCGACGAGCCGTTGATGGTGGACGTGGTGGCCGAGGAGCCTACGACCGTGCTCTTCCTGGATACCGCGAAGATCATGACCACCTGTCCGCGTGCATGCGCCCATCACAGCCAGATCGGGCGCAACCTGAACCTCATCGCCGCCCGGAAGAATCTCGAGCTCGCGCGCCGCATCTTCCATTCCACGCCCAAGAGCATTCGGGGGAAGGTGCTGCTGTATTTGTCTTCCGCGGCGGCGCAAGCGGGGTCGAACGAGTTCGATATTCCCTTCAACCGGCAGCAGCTGGCCGATTACCTGGGGGTCGACCGGTCGGCGTTGTCTGCCGAGCTTTCCCGCATGCAACGCGACGGCCTCATCGTGACGAAACGCAGCCATTTCATCCTGAACGACACGGGGCGTTAGGGGAGCGGTATCCGCGGGCTGGACCGTCGAGCGGGGTCGATTGTCCCCACCGTGGCTGTGATATTGTCCCTATAAATGGCCATTGACCTGGGTTTATCCAAATGCTCGCAATCGATTGTACCTTCACGGGAAGAAGGCCGGAGGGTATGGTGATGCTAGTGGAATGCGCGCAGGAGGAGGCGGGCTATGGAGACGAAAGCCAAGAGACGCAAGCTGTTCGTATGGGTGATGGTGCTTGCCGTGGTGGTGGCCATGGTTGCGATCACCGCATGTGCCCCGAAGGCGAACCCGGGCAATCCCACCCCGGAGCGGGTGGCGCCCGCCACGGTTCCCGATGCCGATGAGTTCGGCGTGGTCAGCGCGGAATCGTGGGGCGAGATCTATCCGAACCAGTACCGCACGTATCTGGACAATAACAAGAACGTCCCACCGCAGCCGGAGTACAGCGAGAAGACGGCGGAGAACCCGGATACCACCACGCCCCATGTGGACGAGTATGCCGAGTATACGAAATACGACGCCGACAATCCCGACAACAAGCTCGACTACCTCGAGGTGAACCCCGAGATCAAGATCCTGGGCAAAGGCTACGGATACGCGAAGTACTACACCGAGCCGGCCGGCCATACCTATGCGCTCTGGAGCAACCGCACGAACGGGCGTATCAGCGAGAAGAGCAAGGCCCAGTGCATCACCTGCAAGTCCGCGCAGTTCCTGAACGACGTCCAGGGCTACACGGATGCTGAAGGCACCAAGGTGGCGGCGCAGATCGCGTGGACCGATCCCTTCATGGAGACAATAGCCAAGTACAACGACAACATCACCTGCCAGAACTGCCATCAGAGCGACAATCCGGCCGAATTGCGTCCGTTGCGCCAGGATTGGGTCCGCGCGATGGGCGAGGATGTCGACAAGGCGTCCAAGGAAGGCCAGGTATGCGGGCAGTGCCACTGCGACTACTCGATGGACGCCACCTGGGACAAGGACGGCGAGCCGACGAGCCCGTACTACGGCGGCCTCGATTCGATGACCCCGGATAACGCGATGAAATTTTATGACGAATACGATTTCGCCGACTGGACCTACGCGAGCACCGGCGCGAAGATGCTGGCCGTGCGCCACGCGGAATACGAGTTCTGCTACGGCGGCGAGGGCAACCACATGACGAACCTCGGCTACGACTGCAGCGATTGCCACATGGCCGTCGAAGTTGACGAGGACGGCGAGGCCTACCATAGCCACTATTGGAGCAGCCCGCTCGAGAACGAGGAGCTCATCAAGAACGATTGCTCGAAGTGCCATAAGGACATCAAGGCCGAAGTCGAAGCCTGGCAGAAGGACATCGACGGCCGCACCCACGAGCTCGGCCTGCGCGCTGCCGATTTCATCAAGAACTTCGAGTCCAAGGTCGCGACCGAGCAGGACGACCCGAACAACCCGGGCGAGAAGGCGCTGATCCTTGACGAGGCGTTCGCCAAGGGCAATGGCATCGAGGGCAAGACGCTCGAGCGCCTGCAGTGGATCCAGCGTGCGAGCGCCTACTACTGGAATTTCATCGCCGCGGAGAATTCCGAGGGCGCCCATAACCCGAGCCTGTACAACTACTGCATCGACAAGGGGAACGAGCTGCTGGATGAGGGCGACAAGCTTCTGGGGATGACCTCCGAAGCCAAGGAGCTCCCGGCCGAGCATAGCGTTGGCGGCGTTTCCTAGCGCTTCTGGCATGTGAAAGAGGCGATTACGATGAGTGAAGAGAAGAAGAAACGGGAGCGCAGCCCCAAGCGTTTGTGGACGACGGTCGGCGTGGTGGCCCTGGTGGTGGCGGTAGCCGGATTCGGATTCTACCAGTGGCATGAGCAACCGAGCTTCTGCGCGTCGTTCTGCCACAACATGGATGAGTACCTGTTCACTTACTCCGAGGAACAGGGTGTGGCTGGCACCGATAAATACGGTAACGAGGTCTCCAACACGAACGCGATGATGTCGACGCTGCACCGGGCGAACCAGACGACCGCCCTGCCGACGATCACCTGCCTGATGTGCCATGTGCCCACCATTCCCGAGCAGATGGACGAGGGCATCAAGATGGTGACGGGCGGCTACTATGACCCGCTCGACGAGCGCATCGGCGATGGGCTGACGCACTGGCGCGGGGTGGATTCCACGGCGTTCTGCGCCAACGAGAACTGCCATGCGTACCTGCTGGGCGAAGATGGCCTGGTAGACCGCAAGAAGCTCGAGCATGCGACGGCGAACCGCGATTTCAACCCGCATGACACGTATCATGCCGCGCAGCAGATGGAATGCACGAACTGCCACAAGGGGCACCGTGCGAGCGTGATGCAGTGCACCGCCTGCCATGAGCACGAGAACGAGCCCGTGCCCGATGGCTGGCTGAATGCCGAGCAGGACAAGGAGTTGGTGGCCGCGAGTTTCGGCACGGCCACATAGCCCACTTCTCCCAGGGCATCTGGCGCTCGTTCTCTCCGCCTTTTGGTTTTGCCGGATGCCGAATGGAAAACTGGCCAAAGGGGTCCATCCCTTTGGCCAGTTGCTTTTCATAGGGAAGAGGGGGTGGCGGAGACGTGTGCGAATCGAACACACCCAAGACGTTCTGCGCGCCTCGCAACGGCTTTGAAGGCCGCGGGACCCACCAGGGCTCCATCCGTCTCCGTAAGGTATGCATGCTTTGCATGCGGCTTCAAGCAGGATACCCTCATTTACTTTTGGCAAGCCTGCGAATACCGCAAACGTGCCGAGTTCTTCCACAAGCGTGAACCAAAGGGGGCAGTCTCCTTTGGCTCAATCGTCTGTGATTGCAGTCCTGCAGTGGGCTATGCGAGGGTGCGCGTGTCGCCGTCGCGTTTTGTCACGCCGTGGGCGTCGAAGTACTCGAGCAACGGCACGGCGAACTTGCGGGTTGTCCCCATCGCATCTTTTAGCGCGGCCACGGTGCCTTCACCGCCGGCGTTCAAGTGCGCGCGGATGGCTTCCTCGCAACCGGCGAGGGTGCTTGCGGCTAGGAACAGCTCTTCGGTGATTCGTTGGGCACGGCCGCTGCGCACGAGCGCGGTGAGCGCCTGGCGGCCTTCGTTCTGACCGAGCCCCGCTTGTTCGAACAGGTACTTCAAAGGCGGGGGCGTCACGCCCACGCGCAGCATCTCGGCGAGGAGCTGGTCGGCTTCCTGGTCCTTCGCGGCCTGGGCGGCGCCCATCGCGCTCGGGTGTCCCACGAGGTTGCCCACGGATACGGCCTTGCCTGCGCGCACCGCCTCGTCCACGAGCGCGCCGAACCGGGAGGCGTCCATCTTGGGCGCGCATGCTTGGGCAAGCTCGGCACGGCCCATGCCCACGGCCTTCGGGTTCTGCGCGTGGAAGCCGATGAGCGTGCGGTCGATGGCGGACACCGTGCGCTGCACCAACGCCTGGGTGCTGAACAGGCGCTGGGCGCCCGACCCCACTTCCACCAGGCGCCGCGCCCGCGCCGCGGAATCCAGGCATTGCAGGGCGACGGCCTCCTCGATGCCGATGGATCGCGCGGTTTCCTCCGCGGTAGTGGGCGCCGCCTGTTGTCTCACGAGCGCCTCGATGGCGGTTTGCAGGTCGCCGTGCTCGAGGGCGTTAAGCTGCTCCTGCTCTCCGGCCTGCAGGTTCGTGCGGCGGCGGGGGTGGGCTTGCAGCACCATGCCGCCTCCGGCCACGCTCACCGGGGAATAGGTGCGCATGATGAAGCGGTCGCCGGTGGAGAGGGGGAGCGGTTCTTCCAGGCGTATCTGCGCATAGCAGCTCTCGCCGGGCTTCAGGTGGTCTTGGCCGTCGGCCAACAGCACGCGGCCGAGCACCTCGCGGGTGCCGTGAGCGATGTGCACGCGCGTGCCCGTGGGGAAGGGCTTGCCTCGGCCGATGGTGTCGAGGTAGGTGAGGCGCGCATCGAAACGGTCCGAAGGCGCGAGGGTGCCCGGTTCCGCGAGGAAGTCGCCGGGGTGCAGGTCGTCTTTCGCGAGGTCGGGCAGGTTGAGTGCGACGCGGTTGCCTGCGGGCGCGGCCTGCACGTCGGAGCCGTGCATCTGGACGGAGCGGATGCGGCTCGTGCGGCCCTGCGGCAGCACCTCCACGTTCTGCCCGGGTGATGCCGTGCCGCTCCAGAGCGTTCCCGTCACGACCGTGCCGGCGCCCTTGATGGTGAACACGCGGTCAACCGGCATGCGCAGCTGGGAGCCCGCGCGCAGATGGTTCGCGCCTGCGCAGGCCTCCTGGATGGCGGCGCGCACGTCTTCCACGCCTTCGCCTGTGCGGTTCGACACAGGGATGATGGCGGCATCGGCGTAGGGGGTTTCCGCGAGCCAGGCGCGCACCTCGTCCTTCATGAAGGCGAGCCACTCCTCGTCGACGAGGTCGGTCTTCGTGAGCGCGACCACGCAGCGGGGCACGCCAAGCGTCTGCAGCACGGCCACATGCTCGATGGTCTGCGGCATGATGCCGTCGTCGGCGGCGATGACGAGCAGCGCCACGTCGATGCCGGTGGAACCCGCGATCATCTGGCGTACGAACCGCTCGTGCCCCGGTACGTCCACCACGCCCATCGCGCGCCCGTTCGGCAGCTTCAGCTGCGCGAACCCGAGCTCGATCGTGATGCCGCGCTTCTTCTCCTCGGCGAGGCGGTCGGGGTCGGTGCCGGTGAGCGCCAGCACGAGCGACGACTTTCCATGGTCGATATGGCCGGCCGTTCCCAATACCAAATCGGGTGCAGGTGCGTTCACGATGGTTCCCCCAATCCGCCAGAAAGTTTTCCAAATTATAGCGAGATGGACAACGGGTTGAGCCAAAGGGGCAGCCCCTTTGGCTCAAAGGCCGCTCGCTATGAAAGGGCGCGCGCCACGGCCTGCGCCACGATCTCGCTTTCTCCATCGAGCAGCGTGCGGGCGTCGAACAGCAACGCCTCGTCATGGATGCGCGCGATGACGGGCGGCTCGCATTGCTGTTCCAGGTATCGGGCGCATTCCTGGGCGGTTGCCTGTTTCGGCTCCAGGCGCACCGCATACGTGGGGATGTCGCACATGGGCAGCGCTCCGCCGCCGGCGCGTGAGATTTCGGGCACGAGCGAGAGCATTGCGGCGTCGGCGGGAACCATTTCCCGCAGCTGGGCGAGCAGCGATTCCGCACGCACCTTCACCTCGTCGGCGGTTTCCGTGAGCATGCGCAGCGTGGGGATGCTGGCACGCGCGTCGCCGTTGCGCCCGCCCTGCAGGTAGACGCGCATCGTGGCCTCGAGCGCCGCGAGCGTCATCTTGTCCAGGCGCAGCGCGCGGGCCATCGGGTTCGCCTTCAATCGGTCGATGAGCTCCTTGCGGCCGACGATGATGCCGGCCTGCGGCCCGCCGAGCAGCTTGTCGCCGGAAAACGACACGAGGTCGGCGCCAGCGGCCAACGATTCGGCGATCGTGGGCTCGGCGTATTCGCCGAACACCTCCAGGCGCTCGAACGCGCCGGAACCCTGGTCCTCGTACACCAGGATGTGCTCGCCGCCACCCATGGCGTTGCGCTCGTTCGCCGCATCGGCGATGCGGCGCAGCTCGTGGATGCCCACGTTTTCCGTGAAGCCGAGCATGCGGTAGTTCGACTGGTGCACCTTCAGCAGCATCGCGGTTTCCGGGG
>JAUNEQ010000204.1 GCA_030525445.1 Coriobacteriia bacterium
AATGGCCGCTTCCATCTCAAAGCGGCCCGTGACACCAACGTTCGGCACGCGATCCTTGTTTCGAGTGTGACCTGGGGGAATGCTTTTCCGCGAGTGTACATTCGGGTACGAACCCGGCCTGAGCGCACACGCCGCGTCGAGAATCGTACATCCAGGGGCGAAGTCCCTGGGTGAGGGCATCCTGAGAGGCCCGCACCCCGCACGCTACCGGTTCTCTGCCATCGATCGACAGGGCCCGGCACGGAGCCGGCACCGCACCCCGCACGCAGCCGGTTCTCTGCCAGCTACCCGGCTTTCGTGGCACGAAACCGGCTCCGTGCCCAGCACGGAGCCGGTTCTCAGCCGGAAACTGGCACGAAACCGGCTCCGTGCTGAGCACGCTGCCGGTTCTCTGCCATGAAATGCCGCCCCCTGGCGCAAAACCGGCTCCGTGCCCAGCACGCTGCCGGTTCTCTGCCACCGGCCGCCTCTCCCTGGCACAGAACCGGCTCTGTGCCCAGCACGCTGCCGGTTCTCTGCCGTTGATTGGCGAACTGTGCCGCGAACTCCAGGGTTGAACTCGGATCTTGAGCCCGGAGAGGCAGGCTCCTTTGACGCACTGGGGGCAAACGCGGGTTTGCAGGAGGTCCCTCGACTCCGGCGCTTCGCGCCTCCGCTCGGGATGACAACGTAGCGCTTCGCGCCTCCGCTCGGGACAACGTAGCGCTTCGCGCCTGCGCTCGGGATGGGAGGCTTCGCTCGCTCGGGATGGGGGCTGCTAGGGATGCGGCCAAGCGGGGTCTTTCAGAAGCGGGCGGCCGACGCCGACGATGTCGCATGCTCCTGCTGCCAGCAGGTTTTCGGCGTCCTCTGCCGTCTGCACGCCGCCGGCGAGCAGCACCGGAATGCCCACGGCTTCCTTCACGGCCTTTGCCTGGTCGGCAAACCATCCGGGCTCGGAATGGCCGGGGCGCCGCCAAGCATGCCATCCGCCCGATATGCTCAGGTAATCGACTCCGGCGGCTTCGAGGATGCGCGCGGCTTGCACGGCATCGACGATGGTCGCACCGCCTTCTTCGTAGTCGCAGCCGCCCAAACGCATGCCAACGGCAAAGTCCTGGCCCACGGCAGCGCGGACAGCTGCAATCACCTCGCGATGGATGCGCAGGCGGTTTTCCAGCGTTCCACCATAACCATCGGCGCGCTTGTTCAGGAGCGGCGAATAGAACTGGTCGAGCAGGTAGGCGTGCGCGGAATGCAGTTCCACACCGTCGAAACCGGCCTCCCAGCAACGTCGCGCCGCCGCGGCGAACGCATCCACGACGCGCGCGATTCCGCTCTCGTCGAGCGCGATGGGCGCACCGTCGCCCTCTTGCTCGGTGAATGCCTGCGAAGACACGATGGCGCTTGGAGCCACGGGCTCGAGCCCCGTCACGCTTTTGCGGGCTGCGCCGCCCGCGTGCGAAATCTGGCAGAACGCCGCGATGCCGTTGTTGTGGCAGGCATCGGCGAGGGCGGAAAGGCCGATGGCGTCGGTATCGCGCGAAACCGAGATCTGCCGGGGCTTCGCCTGCCCTTCTGCGCTGACGAAAGAATGCTCGACGATGATGAGCCCCACCCCGGACAATTGGGCGCGTTGCTGGTAATGGGCGCAGGACTCGGCGGTGATGCGGCCGTCTTCGGCGGCCTTGTAGACGGCGACTGGCGCCATGGCCAGGCGGTTCTTCAGCTCTACGGCGCCAATGCGGATGGGTTCGTCGATCATGGGGTCACTCCTAACAAGAAGCGCCGCAGGAGCAAATCCGTGCGGCGCCTCGGCTATTCTGTTGATGTGGGTGTCGGCGCTAGATGCGCGTGCCCTGAATGGAGAACGTGCCTCGGGTGGTCTCGGCGATGGCGCGCAGCTTACGGCCTTCGACCTCGCCCTTGATGTTGTAGGCGAAATGACCAAACGTAAACATCCTCATGTTTCCCTGCATGGTAAACGTGTCGCCGTTGAGCTTTCCGTTGGAATAGAGGTTGCCCATGCCAATAAGCGACAGGCTCGCCTTCACGTTCTCGCCGTCGGCGGTGCTTTCGAGTTTCAGGGAACCGCGATTGACCCCGATGGGGGTTTTCACGGTCACGTTGTATATTCCGTCAATCATGTTCGATCCTCCGGTAATAAATCGGTCGGTCACTGTCTCTATAGTATCCCGAAAGGGCGCATTCTATAGGGGACAAGCTGAAAAAAATGCCCCATTCCCTAAATCGTTGAAAGATGCGTGGAAAATGAAACAGCGGCACCTGGTGCCGCTGTTTCATTTTCGTGAGGGTTTCCGCTTAGTGGATGCCCTCGTGGATCTCTTGCAGGCTCTTCACGCCGGAGCCGCCGTTGGCGCGCAGGGTCTTCACGCCTTCCGCACTCGCAAGGCCGGCGGCCATCGTGGTCATGTACGGCACGTGCGCCTTGATGGCGGTCTTGCGGATGTAGCTGTCGTCTTCGGCGCTCTCGGTGCTGCTCGACGGCGTATTCAGCACGAGGTCGACCTCGCCGTTCGTGATGACGTCGATGAGGTTCGGGCGTCCTTCGTGCGCCTTGAACACCTTCGTGGCGGGAATGCCCGCGTCGACGAGCTGGGTGTAGGTGCCGCCCGTCGCCATGATGTCGAAGCCGGCGTCGATGAACGCTTGCGCCACGTTGTTGAGCTCGGCTTTATCGCGGTCGCTCACCGAGATGAGCACCGTGCCACCCATCGGCAGCGCGGTCTGCGTGGCTTCCTGGCTCTTGAAGAACGCCTCGCCGAAGGTGTCGGCCAGGCCGAGCACCTCGCCGGTCGAGCGCATCTCGGGGCCGAGCAGCGGGTCGACTTCGGGGAACATGTTGAACGGGAACACCGCTTCCTTCACGCCGTAATGGGAGTACTTGGCTTCCTTCAGCTCGGGCACCGGCGAGGTGCGGCCCGTCAGGGGCAGCGTGATGACGTCGGTGGCGATCTGCACCATCTGGATGCCGCAGACCTTCGACACGAGCGGCACGGTGCGGCTGGCACGCGGGTTCGCCTCCAACACGTACACGGTGTCGCCCTCGATGGCGTACTGGATGTTCATCAGGCCGCGCACGTGCATGGCCTCGGCGATGAGGCGCGTGTATTCCTTGATGGTCGCCAGGTGCTCGTCCGAGATGTTGATGGAGGGCAGGATGGCAGCCGAGTCGCCGGAATGGATGCCCGCAAGCTCGACGTGCTCCATCACGGCGGGCACGTAGGCATGCGTGCCGTCGCAGATGGC
>JAUNEQ010000205.1 GCA_030525445.1 Coriobacteriia bacterium
GGCGCGCGCGGATGCGGGGTTCACGCAGGCGCAGTTGGCGGCCCTGTTGCGGGGCGTGAGCGCGACGGACGTGGGGCGCTACGAGCGCGGCGAGGCCGAGCCCACCCAGCAGACCGTGAAGGACATCGCGCGTGCGTGCGGCGTGACGCAGAAGTCCCTGCTCGATGCGATGCCCAAGACCGCCTCGAAACCCGCCGGCGCGAAGACGGGGTCTTCCGGCGGGACGTCGATGCGCGTCACCGCCACCGAGAAGCGCCTGGTTGAGCTCTACCGGCAGGCCGATGCCGAGACCAAGAAGAAGGCCCTTTCCGTGCTGCGCGGCAACAATTCCGACGTCGACGACCTCATCGCCGGCATCGGCAACTTCATCGGGGACGTGCTGTTCAAGAAGTAGCGCCTGTCTGGCGTGCCCGCTACGGCTGCGCGGGGGTCGTGTCGCCCAGGGTTTCGCGCGCTTGCGTGTACTTGCGCACGCGGTCGCGGTCGCGCTCCGTCACCTCGTCGAGGCGCGAAATCTGTGAATTGTGCCGCAGGTCGGCGAGCTTCACCGTGCGCGCGAGCGGGTTGTCCTTCAGGTTGCGCACGTAGTCCAGGTAGGGCACGGCGTCGTCGTGCGTGAGCAGCAGCAACGCCTCCATCGCGGCATCCGATACGCCAATCGCGCGCAGGTCTTCGGCCGTGTAGCTGGTGTCCTCCATCACGTCGTGCAGCAGCGCGACGACGATCTCGTCTTCGGTTTCCATCTGTTCGGCCAGGTGAAGGGGATGGTGCACATAGGGAATGCCGCTGCGGTCGAGCTGGCCGTCGTGCGCCTCGAAGCAAAGCTTGAGCGCCGCCTTCACCGTGGGTGTGTAGAGCATCGTGCCTCCTTGTCCTCCGCCTGAAGCGGTTCGTTCTGCCGGTTGATTTCAATCGCGCGCGACCAATCGCGGGGACAGTCCCCGCGATTGGTCGCCCATACGCTGCGGTGCGTAGTGCTTCCGTTCATTTTACGCATCGCATGACGCTATGGGGTATGATGGCCATGGCTTTCCATGGGAGAGGGCGAACATAGGGACGAATTACGGAGGTTTTCATGGCATTGTTCGGCAGGAATATGAAGCCCGAGGCCACGCAGGAATTCAAGATGGCGGAACGGGTGCTCGATCAAACCACCGCATTCTGCAACAGCGTGCTCGAGTATGTCGACGGGACCTCCGAGGGCGAGAAGCTCATGATCGCCGAGGTGCGCGAGAAGATGGCCAACGTCACCAGCCTGCGCGAGGCGCTGAACGAAGGGCGCATGGACCCGCAGATGTGCAGCTCGTTGGGCTTCGCGCTCACGTTCAACCAGCTGGTGCAGATCGTCACCAAGCTCGATGCGTCCACGTCCGAGGAGCGCGCGCTCATCGAGGCGGCCAAGCAGCAGATTGCCCTCGCGCTTCAGGCGGGCTATGGCCCGGCCGTCGAGCTGAACAGGCAGGGCAAGCTCCCGCTGTAGGCGCTGCGGGTTACGGAAATGCGACGGGCCGCCCGGTGGGCGGCCCGTTTTTCATGCGGCGGTTTGCCGGTTTGACCGGTTGGCCGGTTGGCCAAAGGGGAGTTTCCTTCTGGCCGATAGGCGGTTAGTGGTGGCAGGCGTCGGCGGGGGTCATCACGCGCACCTGGCCTTGGGCGAGCAGCTCGATGGCGGGGCCGACGATGGGCTCGGTGGCCTCGAAGTACACCGTCATGCCGCCCTGGGTGAAGCGCATTAGCGGCGGCATGCCCATGCCGGCGGCCAGGATGCCGTCGAGGCCCAGGCCAAGCACGTACTCGATGACATTGCCGCAGCCGCCTTCGCCATGTTCGGCGTTCTTGACGGATTCGACGCCCGTGACCTGCATGTTCTCGTCGAGCTCGACGATGGTGAGGAACGGCGCATGCCCGAAGTGGCCGCTGCGCATGCTGGCGAGGCCGTTGGCGTTCTCGCTGGGAACCGCGATCTTCATGTTGTCTCCTATCGCTAGATTCGTGAATCTGGTTTCCGGCACAGTATATAACCTTTTAAAGCGGGACGACCCGGGGTGTGGCGATTCCATCCCATCCCGCGATAGGTCCCGAGGTGGGGCGCACTCGTGGCAAACCTATCACGGGGACAGTCCCCGTGATAGGTCGTGCGCTATCTATCACGGGGACAGTCCCCATGATAGGTTACGGGGTGGGGTACACTTGGGGGAAGCGAAAGGGTGGGAGCATGGACATCGCGTTGCATTGCACGGAACGGGGGAGCGGGGAGCCGCTGGTGCTGCTGCACGGCAACGGCGAGGACTCGACGTTTTTCGAACACCAGCTGGACATGCTGGCGCGACGGTTTCGGGTGATCGCGCTCGACACGCGCGGGCACGGGCTTTCGCCGCGCGGGACGGCGCCGTTCACACTCGACCAATTCGCCTGTGACCTGGGTACATTCATGGATGAACGCGGCATCGAAGCCGCGCACCTCTTCGGGTTCTCGGACGGGGCGAACATCGCCATCTTGTTTGCGCTGGCCAACCCCAAACGTGTGCGGAGCCTCGTCTTGAATGGCGGCAACCTGTTCCCCGAGGGCCTGGAGCCCGAGGTACGCGCCGAGGACGCCGCTGCCTACCAGGAGGCGCTCGCCGCGCACGACGAGCACCAGCTCGCGTTGTTGCGCCTGATGATGGACGAGCCGCACATCGACCCGGCGGCCTTGTTCGCGATTCGCGTGCCCACGCTCGTGGTAGCCGGCACCCAGGACGTGATCGCGCCCGACCACACGCGCCTCATCGCGCAGAGCATCCCCGGCGCGCAGCTGCGCTTCGTGGAGGGCGACCACTTCGTTGCCGCGGGTAACCCGGACGCCTTCAACCGCGTGCTCGCGGAATTCTACGGGCTGTAGAGCGGCGCTTTCTCGTCGCGGCAAAGACAAGCGGGCTTCCCCGTTCTTCACGGCAGATTCTTCGGATCTTGGAGGTTTGGTTGTGCATGCCGGTTTGGGCATGGGCGAGTAGCCGAATTCACGCTTTTTGCGTGCAATGGCGTGCAACGGTACGCGGTTGGCCCCGGCCGCGCTGCTGGGAAATTGCGCAACCTCTTTCGATTCCCTAGAATTTAACGCGCAAAACAGGAGCCATCCCCGCGGGTGCGATCCTGCGGCGGCGTGTGAAGGAGCGAACATGAAGGTCATCGTGGTGATCGGCGGTATCGGCAGCGGCAAGTCCACCGTGTCGGCGGCGTTTCGCGATTTGGGCGCCGGGTTCATCGA
>JAUNEQ010000206.1 GCA_030525445.1 Coriobacteriia bacterium
AGTGCAAAATGATAATGCTTGAGTGTTGAAAGGGGCATGCATGGCGTACATCTTCGACGAACCCTCCCGTACTTTTAACGAGTATCTTCTGGTCCCCGGCTATTCGTCTTCTGAATGCATTCCCGAACGCGTGAGCCTGAAAACCCCGCTCGTTCGCTACAGGAAGGGCGAGGAACCCGAGATTTCGCTCTCCATCCCCATGGTGTCCGCCATTATGCAGTCCGTTTCCGACGACAAGATGGCCGTCGCGCTGGCCACCGAGGGCGGCATGTCGTTCATCTTCGGCAGCCAGTCCATCGAGAGCCAGGCCGCCATGGTGCGCGCCGTCAAGGACTACAAGGCCGGCTTCGTGAAGAGCGACTGCAACCTCAAGCCCGACATGACGCTCGCCGACGTGCTGGAGCTCAAGGAAGAGTACGGCCATTCCACGATGCCCGTCACCGATGACGGCACCGCCACCGGCAAGCTCCTGGGCATCGTCACCGGCCGCGACTACCGCGTGTCCCGCATGGAAACGACCGAGAAGGTCGCCGACTTCATGACCCCGCGCGAGCACCTCGTGACCGCGCCGGCCGACACCTCCCTCAAGATCGCCAATGACATCATCTGGGATCACAAGCTCAACTGCCTGCCGCTCGTCGACGAGGACGATCACCTGGTGAACCTCGTGTTCCGCAAGGACTACGACACCCACAAGGAGAACCCGCTCGAGCTGCTCGACGACCACAAGCGCTACATGGTGGGCGCCGGCATCAACACCCGCGACTACGCCGAGCGCGTGCCCGCGCTGGTGGAGGCGGGTGCCGACGTGCTGTGCATCGACAGCTCCGAGGGCTATTCCGAGTGGCAGAGCCGCACGATTTCCTGGATTCGCGACCACTACGGCGACTCCGTGCGCGTGGGCGCCGGCAACGTCGTGGACGCCGAGGGCTTCCGCTTCCTCGCCGAGGCGGGTGCCGACTTCATCAAGGTGGGCATCGGCGGCGGCTCCATCTGCATCACGCGTGAGCAGAAGGGCATCGGCCGTGGTCAGGCCACCGCGATCATCGACGTCGCCCGTGCGCGTGACGAGTACTTCGACGAGACCGGCATCTACGTGCCCATCTGCTCGGACGGCGGCATCGTCTACGACCACCACATCACGCTCGCGCTCGCCATGGGCTCCGACTTCGTGATGCTCGGCCGCTACTTCGCCCGCTTCGACGAGAGCCCCACGAACAAGGTGAACGTCAACGGCACCTACATGAAGGAATACTGGGGCGAGGGTTCCGCGCGCGCCCGCAACTGGCAGCGCTACGACCTGGGCGGCTCCAAGAAGGGCCTCACCTTCGAGGAAGGCGTGGATTCGTACGTTCCCTACGCCGGCAGCCTGAAGGACAACGTGGCCGCGACACTCGCGAAGGTGAAGTCCACGATGTGCAACTGCGGTGCGCTCACCATCCCCGAGCTCAAGGAGAAGGCGAAGCTCACGCTGGTGTCCAGCACGTCCATCGTCGAGGGCGGCGCCCACGACGTGCTCCAGAAGGACAAGACCCCGTACGTGACGAACGCGTAAGCGCGATTCGCCATACGAAACAGCAAGGCCGCATCGAGATGCTCGATGCGGCCTTTTCCATCGCAAGGGCGTCTTTGCGGGTGAAACGCCGGTTCCCGCTGGTTATTCGCGCTCGAACATCCAGGATTCTAGGTTGTCCCGGAGGGCACGGCGTGCGGGGGTATCGCCGAGCACGCGGGGGTAGAGGCGTCGCTTCAGGTGCTTTGCGGCTTCCTTCGCGACGGTCTCGAAACGGTCCATGTCGAACACCTGCGTTCCGGTGATCGTGATCACGTGCCAGCCCATGCTCTCGATGCCGATGGCGCGGCCGACGTCATCATGCATGCTCTCCAGGCCGACATGGACGTCGCCGTGATACTCGATGTCGAGCTTCTCGTCCAGCCAGCAGATATCGCCGTCGGCGTGGCGGCGCCGGGCGATTGCCTGCGCCTCTTCGTTCAAGGGGATGTACGGGTTCAGGCTCGCCTTCGGCAAGCCGTATCCGCCGAGCATCGGGGGGAGGCAAAGCAGCAAGTACACCATGGTCTCCATCGGCGAGCGCGATCCTTCCGCCACGTAGCGGAGCGCGCGCCGTGCCTTGCGGACGCCGTTGGCGTTGCCTGCCTGCGCAAGGAACACCTCGAGTTTCTCGAGGTTCGTGAGCGGTGCGGTGCGTTTGGGGTGGTCATCGAGGGCTCCGGGATGTCGGCGGCCCTTCGGCAGAAGGGTGTACGTGCCGCACAGCTCGCATCCGAGCGCGACGAGCTGGGTGATATCTAGCATAGTCGCCATCTGCAGGAACGTGAACTCTGGGGAGGACACGTAGACATCGCCGTCGCGATAGTAGGCGTTTTCGGGGGTCTTCGAGCTCCAAAGGTGGCAGCGAACGTGCTGCGATTGGCGACGGGTCGAGGTCTCCGACACGAGGACGTCAATGGGGCGGCCGGGGACAATCCACGATTCGGGCATGAAGGCGAGGACGTCGGCCTTTTGGGTCGCGTGGCTTTCAGCCGGGCTTGCTTTCGCGGGAGCCCCGATCTCGGAATCGAGCGGGAAATGCTCGCGCCAATATGTCAAAGCGCTGTCGTGGGAGATGAAGAGCTTCATGGCGCCGCCTTCCTGGGCGTGCAATTGCGCCCCATGGTTGATGTGCCTCTATTATGGCGGGAAACCTGCCTCACCATGATAAAAATCTGCGGTTTTGTGCGATTTCGTCAAAATGACGACATCTGATGTGCAAAATATCGCGTATTGTTTGATTTCTTGAGGGGTCGCTGAAATACCCGGATTTTCGCACGCGTTCTACCTGGGGTTATGTTTAGAAAAGAAGCCCGATATCGATACCCCCTGCCAAAAAATCAAACAATACGCGAAATATTGCACATCAAATTGCCTAAAACCGCGAGAATCAAACAAAACGGAAGAAAATTATCACTCCTGACTGACCTCTATGTTCAACAACCGTTGGCATGCGCGCTCGAAGGCCGGTGTCCGCCGTCGGTGTCATCCCGAGCTGAGCGGGCGCAGCCCGCGGAGCCGAGGGACCTCCCGCCGGTGCGGAGCGGTCGCAACCCCATCTGCGGCAAGCGCCGAGGGGGATTCTTCGGCTCCGGCGCTTCGCGCCTCCGCTCAGGATGACATCGGGGGTCGCGCGTA
>JAUNEQ010000207.1 GCA_030525445.1 Coriobacteriia bacterium
AAGCGAGCCGAAAGTCATCCCTCACTTTCGGCACACTTCACCCTTCAAACACGGATTCATTATCGACAATTCCTACACATTAACGACGGACAAAAGGATAATACTGACCATACATATCTTTGACATTTTAGTTAGCAGTTATCATATCCCCAGGTCAAATATAGTTAACGCTTTCGTTAGCCTCAAACTATTAATTTTGGCTATATCCATAGATTTCGATAATGCAGGTCATCCACAATCCCCTAGTTCGCGATGTGAATGGCAGCGATGCCCCACCTGGATGACGACGCTTCATTTCGCTAACTGCGTATGCTTATCTTCCGGCGCGCCGCCAAGGCAGCTATGGATGTGAACAGAACCATGACCACGCTTGCAAGGGTGAGAATGAACACGGCATCGAACCCCGCGGCGCTTTCGGCGAGAACGGGAAACAGGATATTGCCAACCGCACTTCCCACGGTTGGGGCCACGGATACCCTCGATAGCAACAGGGGGTACTCATCTCCCGACCCAAAGACCGTGCGCACCAACATGGGGAGCAAGACCATGCCTCCGGCTATGAACACACCGAACAGCAAGCCGCCGAATGCCATCAAGGGCGTCGTGGGCGCCAACCACACGCACACCGTTCCCAAGCCGCCGCTCACCGCCAAGAGCGATAACGCCTTCGCGGGCGACAAATCGATGGCGGCTCCAAGCCCGATCTTTCCCGCGGCGTTGCCAACCTGAGACAGGCCGAGCAACACCGCCCCCGTGGTATATGAGCCTGCCATCGCGCCATATACGACCTGGCTGTCCAGCCAACTGACATAAAGCGGAAAATACCCGTTCACCTGGCATACCAGATTCATGAAGAATCCGCTTCCCACAAGCAGCCAAAAAGCAGGTGTCATCATGAGCGCACGCGCACGCGCACGCGCGCCAAGGTGTCCAGGCGAAACATCTCGCCTTCGGGAAACGCGACCCGGGAATTGCCCTCTCCGATGTTTTCCCACCGAAGGAGCCTTCACCGGCCCCACGGAATGGGATGTCGAAAGCGCAACCGCCACGCGACGCCTCCCGGATTTTGGTGAGAGCACGCGAGAATCCGCGGTATCGCCTGGCGCTTCGGCATTATCCCTCTGGATGGACGAGGCCTCCAAGGAAGCCGCGCCGTATGGCGCGAAGCCCTTGTCTGACGGCCATTCGCGCACGAACAGCACGATTGCCGGCACGCACACGACAACAGCGATGATGGCAAATGCGAGGTAGGCCGCCCTCCATCCATAAGCATCGATAATACCCTGGCCCAACGCGAGAAACACGACGCCGCCTATTCCGGTGAACGAGGTGCAGATGCCGACGATGAGTCCAACATGTTTGCAGAACCATCGGTTGATGAGCACAGATGGCAGAAGGGCAAGACACGTGACCAGCGAAAACCCCGTGATTCCCCCAGCCAACCAGAACATCCATGGCGCCGTGCCGGCGGAGAACATGAAGAACGCGAGCCCGGCTAAGATCACGCCCAGCAGCATGAAGTGCCTGATGTTATAGCGCGCCACCAAATTACCGATAATTGGAGATAAAACCGCGCTCGAGAGCATCGACACCGACATCCAAGCTGAGATCTGCGCCGTAGAAACCCCGAGGTCGGAAGCGATGATGGGGTAGAACAATCCGGCCGTGCTCAGAATCATGGCAGCCGGGACACCGCAAGTAAGGCAGCATGCCACGACGATTCCAACATGCCCTGAGCCTAATCGTTCTGTTGACGCCGGTTCCATTATCGGGGCTCCATTGCTTCTTAATAGCTACGTTAAATTATTTAAATAATAGCATTAAATGAAGTCAATTATTCCCCATGTTAGAATTAGATATATCAAATATCCATTGTGATGTCAATTTTCTTTAACTATTTTGTTAAGTTTGGAAAGAGGTGGTCGGTTATGACGTTCTTACAGCTCGAATACTTCCACGCCGTGGCCGAATCAGGCAGCATCTCTCGAGTTGCAGAACAATACAACATCTCTCCAGCCGCCCTTTCGCGATCCATAAGCCAGCTCGAGCGGGAACTCGGTGCCGAGCTCTTTGACCACGAAGGGCGCTCGATCGTCCTCAACGAGAATGGGAGAATCTTCCTTCAGTGCACGACCGAGATCCTCGATTCCATGCTCATCGCACGGAAGAGGCTGTCCTACACCAGCCAGCATCGCATGGTGCGCGCTCGCCTTGACGTTCTCCTTGATGAGCCGGGCGAATTGCCCATTGAATTCAAGCTCGCCCGCCCAGACTTGCTCGTCGAGATTATTCCGCCCTACCGCATGAACACGCGATTTGATGTAAGGGTGTTCGCAACATACAACACCATCGACGATCCACGGTATGAGCTTTTATGCTCGGAGCGGTTTGTCGCCGCCCTTCCAGCAAACCACCGCTTGGCCACGTGCGATTCGATACGTCTCACCGACCTGAAAGATGAGCCGTTCATCATCGTCAGGCACGACCATCATGAAGAGACCATCTTCACCATGTGCAACGAAGCGGGTTTTGTTCCACGCATCGCCATGTCCTTTGGCATGACCGCGCATCGAGGACTGTATCGTTCTATCTGCAAGGGAATCGGCTGTTCCATCGTCCCCGAGCTCGTGAGCCGCGCAGAGTGGGACGCGGATAAGATAGCGCTCGTGCCGTTTTCGGATATCCAACATGTCCGACATATCTACGCCACCACGTACGACGGCTCGCCTCTCGATGACGATTGCCGATTCGTCGTCGATACCATCAAGAATCGCCTCGTTAAGCAAAACTAGCAATCGCTTGGAAACCGATATTGCTCGGGAAAGGCGCCTCTCTTTGAAGAGGCGCCTTTTGTTTCATGGTTTCCTTGGTAACGACTTGGCGGGACGCCCGGAACCGGAGTGAAGCAGGAGAGTTTTCAACCGCTTTCGCCATGAAGCCCGCAGTATGCTCCATCAACCCATTGGAATACAAAAGACCCCCGGTGGGAATGACCGGGGGTCTCAATCGAGTCGGCGTGTGATTTCGCTCGTGTGTTTGAAGGGCGAGGTCACTCAGTCTTGAAGAGGTCTAGTTCCTTTCTCGACAATGCCGTAACTCTTGGCTCGGGAAGGAGATAGGTTTCCCTATTCCTTACCGCCTTCGTCAGCGGCGATCTCGCCGCGCTTGAAGGCTTCC
>JAUNEQ010000208.1:0-1447 GCA_030525445.1 Coriobacteriia bacterium
GCGCCTCGAGCATCTCGGGGTTCGGATACGGGCAGGTGGGGAAATTGCCGTCCGGCATGGCCTGCTCGGGAACGACGGTGATGTCGTCGATGCCGATGCGGTTGAGGATCTTGGTCACGGTCTCGAGACCGGTGCCGTTGAGCGGCGTGTAGACGAGCTTCAGCTGGGCAGCGTCGTCACCGGCAGCGGTCACGCTCTGTGCCTGCACGGCGTCCAGGAACGCCTCGAGCGTCTCGTCGGAGATCCACTCGATATCGCCAGCGGCCAGCGCCGTCTCGAAGTCGGCCTTCTTCACATCGTCGAACGCGTCGGTGCGCAGGATGGTCGCCTGAATCTCGTCGGCCATTTCGGCAGCGATCTGGCAGCCGTCGGGGCCGTAGACCTTGTAGCCGTTGTACTTGGCCGGGTTGTGGCTGGCGGTCACGTTCACGCCGGCATCGCAGCCCAGGTGACGGACGGCGAAAGACAGCGCGGGCGTGGGCTCGAGGCGCGGATAGATGTAAGCCTTCACGCCGTTGCCAGCCGCGATGGCCGCAGTCTCGCGCGCGAACAGGTCGGAGTTGATGCGGGAGTCGTAGCAAATCGCCACGCTCGGGGTGGCGCCTTCGGCCTTGTGGGCGTTCAGGTAGTCGCAAAGGCCCTGGGTCGCCTGGCCCACCGTGTAGATGTTCATGCGGTTCGTGCCCGCACCCAGCACGCCGCGAAGACCGGCCGTGCCGAATTCCAGGTTGCGGTAGAACGCATCCTCGATAGCATCGGCGTCGCCCGATGCCAGCAACTCGGCCAGCTGTGCCGCAATCTCAGGATCGGTCGCCTTCTCCTGCCAGCGTGCGATAACCTGCTCGTTTGCCATATCGTATCCTTTCCTAAATCCCGCCCCTTCGGAAGCGGACTTGTCCTTTCCCTATTCCGTCACGTGGGTGAGCCCCTGCGCCAACATCGTGATGACGTGGTCGTCGTCCAGGGCATACCGCACGTTCTTTCCATCGCGCGTCGACCTGATGAGCTTCGCCTGCTTCAGCGTGCGCAGCTGATGGGACACCCCGCTTTGCGAAATGCCCACGGCGTCGGCGATCTCATTCACGAAAAGCTCGCGCTCCATCAGCGCATACAGGATGCGGATGCGCGTCGTGTCGGCGAACACCTTGAAGAGGTCGGCCAGGTCATACAGGACCTCTTCATCGGGAAGGCCGCGCTCAACCACCTGGGATCCCGCTTCGTGCGCCATTTTTTCCTGAGCCATGTTCACCTTCTCGTATGTGCTTGAACCAGTATGCTTAACCAACGATTATAGCCCAGAACGCATCATTCGAACCTTCGGGCGACCAGCCTTTACGACGCGCTTTCGCCGCCCCCTTCGCCTCGCGAAAAACGGGCTTCCACCCCCGTGAGACGGAGACCCCAGGCGCGATCCCTGGACTTGCGGCGATTTTGGCACGATTCGGCG
>JAUNEQ010000208.1:1547-3132 GCA_030525445.1 Coriobacteriia bacterium
CCGCAGAGCCGCGAATCGTGCCACTTAAGGGGCTGCGCCTGGCAGGATTCAAGATTGGGTGGCAACTCAGCGACGAATCGAGCCAGTACTTCAGAGCGCGATCGTGTTCTACCTTGTCGAGGGAAAGCCCCTCAGCATGGGATCGTCCCTAGTGATTCAAATTGGTATACGCCTGCTCATAACAGCGAGGATTCTGCGCGTGGTCCTGTGATACCCTTTACCCATGGGAATAGGGCTCATAGGGAAGGAGTTCATCATGGATGCCACAACCGCAATCGCGAGAAGGGTTACTCCCGCGAAGGTGCTTGCTGTTCTGGTCGCCTTGCTGGTCGCGCTGGCCTTCGTGCCAGGTAATGCCTATGCCGCAAGCAAGACCGTGAAGACCCAGGGTTTCACCACAACGGCGAAGGTGGTCAACAAGAAAGCGACCACCGTGAAGGCCGGAACCACGAAGCTCACGTATAAGAGCGGCCAGGGTTACATCAAGTTCAAGGCCACGAAAACCAAGGTGTATTCTTTCACATTCTCGAACGTCAAGGGTAAGGGCACCAACAACGTGTATGCGTCTTTCTATCGCATCTCGAAATACAGCAAGAAGTACATCGAAGGATTGACGGTGAAGACCAAGGGCGGCAAGGACGAAACCCTGTGGCTTTCCGCGAACGGATATAAGTTCACTGGGGATTACTACACCGCGCTGGACAAGCCCATCGCCACCCGTACGGGCAAGGTCAAGCTCACCAAGGGCCAGATGGTCTACATTTACCTGAATGGCGGAGGCGGCAAGACCACCGCAACGCTGAAGATCAAATAGCATCGCGTTACGAACGAACCTGGGACCGCGGCAATTGTCGCGGTCCTTTTTGTTTTCGGAATCTATGCCGTGATCTGCGGACTTGACCACAGTATGTGGCCAGACCCAAGTACGGCGGCGAATCGTGCCAGCGCTTTGGAGGGCGAGACGGAGACCTCAGGGCGGTGTTTGTCTCACACGAGATGCGCCTACCATTTACCCGTTGGTTTATTCGCCGTGAGACAAACACCCCTGAGGTCTCCGTCTCGCCCGGACATCCAACCGCAACGGCACATAAAAGGAACCGCCCCGGAGGGCGGTTCCTGTTCATGCGCTGTCGTGCTTGCTTTAGCCGACGTAGGTCGGGAGCAGGTACTCCATCTGGCCGTTGTGCTTCTGCACGCCACGGGCGATGGTGATGCGCTGGACGGTCGGGGTGCCTTCCTCGAGCCACATGGCGCGGGAGTCACGATAGAGGCGCTCGACCGGGCCGTACTCGCAATCCTCGAAGTAGCCGATGCCACCGAAGATCTCGAGCATCTCGTCGGCGACGAGACGGGTCATGTCGATGGACTGCAGCTTGCAGAGAGCAGCCTTCTCGTCGATGTACTCGCCGTGCGGGTTGGCATCGAAGTACATGGCGAAGTCGCGGACCATGCAGCGGGTAGCATGGATGTACTGCTGCATGTTGGCGAGCTTCATCTTGATGGCCTGACGCTGAGCGATCGGCTTGCCGAAGGTCACGCGGTCATTGGCGCGGGCGATGGAGAGCTCGAGCATGCGCTGGGCCAT
>JAUNEQ010000051.1 GCA_030525445.1 Coriobacteriia bacterium
GAAAGGCCTACGGCACTCCGCTCGAGATGACAAAGGGGGGAGGCCTTCGGCGCTCCGCTCGAGATGACACCGTCGGCAAGCACCGACTCCGCAATCTATCACGGGGACAGTCCCCTTGATAGGTTTTGCAACTGTGCTAAAATTCCTCGTTACGCGGGTGTCGCCAAGTGGTAAGGCAATGGCTTCCCAAGCCATCATTCGCGGGTTCGAATCCCGTCACCCGCTCCAAGAAACGATTCGGCCTCCACGTTTGGGGGCTTTTTTATTGCACGCCGGCGATGAGATACGCCTTGGCATCGAGCGGCTCGCCATCGCGCCACCGCAGCTTCAGGAGCGCGGGGTAGCAGTAGAGCAGCATCTGCGAATCGTCCCGCGCGATGCGCTTCACGAAAACGGTCTCGCCGATCGTCCGCCAAGCCCCACTGTTCAACCTGCTGCATCAGCGCACCCGCCGCACCATCCACATCGTAGGCAGCCCACGCCTCATCGCCAGGAGGAGCGTTGAACCGCACGCTCGCGCTGAACGTGGTGCCCACCGTTCCATCGGGAAGGACGTTCAGCTGGAACTCGATGGGCAGCGGGCACCGCAAAAGCCGATGGCAGCGCGGAACGATGGTGTCGGCGAGATTCTTCAGGCCCACCTGGCGCAGGTCGCGCTCGATCGCGCTGGGATCCGCGGCATATGCGCGCTGCGCCTCGTCCGGAGGATCGCGGGTTCGTCGGCGCAGCCGGAACCCGTGTCCCAGCTCAGGGCCAGCTGCCGCACGCCCTGCGCACCGGCATACCATTCCAGCAGCGCGGGATCCACCGCAGCATCTGACGCGGCGGGGACGCTGCCAACGTGCGGGGGCTCGCACGACTCGTACAAAGCGTGCAAGTCGAACCAAGGCTCGCCGGAAAGCGGCAGCTCAAACCACACTTCGGGAAATTTCGGGCCGATCAAGCTGCGGGAAAACGCCTCGCGCGCAGCCGGCGCGTCGTCACCAAACAGCACCGCCTCGCGACCACCGCGCGCAGCCAGGGCATACAGGACCTCAAGCAGAAACAGCCTTGAATCCACAGCGCCTTCCCTTTCCCCGACATATCACGGGGACTGTCCCCGTGATAGGTTCCTTACCCATCGATGACATCGGATGAGCCCAGGTAGTAGAGTTTCGCGGGCTGAAGCACGCGGTTGCGCCACCGAGCTTTCACCCATTGGGGAAGGAGCACCAACGAGACCACGCCTTTGCTGCCGTCTTCCCTCTCTACCGGCAAACCGCGGGCGAACGCGGCGTCGGCAGCGAGTTTCCAGCGTTCGTCGGCGATGCCCCATTGCTCGAACAAGTCAAACAGCTTGGCAAAGGGCCCGCGCTTAAACGAATCGCTCACGAGCTCCGGACGCTCGATTTTGAAGGAAGAATCGATGGCAAATGTGTCGCCGAGGCGGCCATCGGGATACACGTCGAGCTGGAAGTCGCACGTTTTCGGCGAAGTCTGCAGTAACGTGCACACCTGGGAGAGCATCGCATCGTCGTATGCGCAAAAGCCAATCTCGTCGAACACCGCTTTCAAGCGCGCGGGGTCTTGTCCGCAGGCGTCCTTCTCGGTTTCATCTAGATAGCCGCAGACGCGCAACGGGCTTTGAGGCCGACCGCGAAACAGGCCGAAAAACGACAGGTCCCAACCGGGCGGCATGCGACGGGCGAGGTCGAGGTAGAGCTGCGCCTTTTCGGGTTCGCCGATGGTCTCGCAGAAGGGCTCCACGAGGTCGAGGTGATGGCGCGGCTGAAAATGCACCGCGGCGCGCGGCAGCGCTTCCTCGTGCGTATCGAGCTCGAACCCGCAGTTCACGTCCTCGCGCTCTGCCGCAGTGGCGGCATACCAATCGAGCATGCGTCCGGTATCCGGCGCCGCTTCCGAATGGACGCGGGTGCCCGGATCGATCTGGCTATACAGCACGGTCACGTCGAGAAACGGGTCGCCTGCCAGCGGAAACTCCAGGTACACGTCGGGGAACTTCGCACCCACCATGAACGGGATCGGCGCCATGCGCGCGTGCTCGCTGCCAGCGCCGAGCAGCGCTTCCTTGCGCCCGTCGGCGGCAAGCCGCAGCCAAAGCATCTGGTAGACCATGTCATGGCTTGGTGGCAGCACCGCGGCTCCCCTTTCCGTGAATGCGAACGACTCCCCTATGGTACGACAGCAAGCGCTTTGCTGTCCCCGTGGTGGGTCCCTAGTACGCGACCAAGGGCGACTCCTTCAGGCGAAGGAGGAAGCCGAAGGGGTCGGCCGCTTCCACGGGTCCGGCCGTGTTCTCTATTTGCTGGAGTGCGGCATGGACCTCCGCCGCGACCGCGTCGATGCGGGCCGACTGCGCTTCGTCCAGGTATTCGGAAAGCCTGCCACCTGCAAACCCATTCGCGGTCACGCCCAGGAAGCGGGCAGCCAGGGCGGCGTCGTATTGCCCGGTGGCGAACAGCAGTCCGGTGACATCGGCGGTCACCTCGTCCCACACGGGCAGCACATCGGCGGGCATCGTGCGGCGGCAAACCACGTGCGCGCACTCATGATGAAGGCGGATCTCGCGGGAAACGCGCACCCATTCGTCCGCGTCATACGGGGTGTCTTCGACCGGCACATTGCTGTAGGGCCCTTCGGAAATCACGGCAAGCTCCGTCCGGAACGCGACCGGGTCCTTCGCGAGCCGCAGGAACTCGGATCCCCAATCGTCACCGCCGGATGCGACATAGCGCATGTGCGCCGCGGCGACCTTTCCCCAATCGGCCAGGCCCCGATACGTGATGGCGCCCACGGTGCGCGCAATGGGCACCGGCTGCGCCTTGTGGCCGATGATCTGCAGGAACGTCTCGAAATCGGCGCGGTCCTTCAGGAACACGACCTCCACCGGGCCGGCGGGCGTTTCCACCACGCGCAGCTCGTCTTCCCCGGTCGTGTGGAAATGGTCCAGGCGCGCATCCTGCGGTGCGACGCCCCGCAGCGCCGCCATCCGGTACGCTTCCTGGGAATCCTCGGCCGGCGCGACATGCAACTGCGGAAAACGCCGCGCGAGCGCCTCGATGACTTCACGACCCCGAACCATAGCCGCCTCCTGCCCTTCGTTTTGCCCAGCCACCATTCTAAAATCCGCCGCCGCTTTGTCATCAATCCCGAGCGTAAACACAGGGGGCAGTTCTGTGTGTTACGGAACACATAGAACTGTCCCCCTGTGTTGGGCAGATGGGGCAACCTCGCGATCTGCTCGCTCTGCTCGGGGTGGGTTGCCTACTCTTCGCCGCTGTCGAGGCGTTGGCGGGCAACGAGTTCGGCAAACAGGCCGTTGCGCGCGATGAGTTCCTCGTAGGTACCCTCTTCGGCGATGTGGCCGCCATCGACGACCAGGATGCGGTCGCAATGACGCACGGTGGAAAGGCGGTGCGCCACCACGAGGCGCGTGCACTTGAGCGTCTCGAGCGAGTCGCTCACATGCTTCTGCGTCACGTTGTCCAACGCGCTCGTGGCTTCGTCGAGCATGAGGATGCTGCGCTTGCCGCACACCGCGCGCGCGATCATCAGACGCTGGCGCTGGCCGCCGGACACGCCGCCGCCACCTTCGGTAAGGATGGTCTGCATGCCCATGGGCATCTTGCGGATGTCGTCTGCGATGCCGGCGAGCTCGGCTGCCTCCCACGCATCGTCCAGCGTGGCGGCGGGGTTCGAAATCGTGATGTTGCTGTTGATGTCGCCCATGAAGAGGCGGCCGTCCTGTATCACGACGCCAATGTGCTGGCGCAAGCTGCGCAGGTCGACCTTCGACACATCATGCTGGCCATAGAAAATCGTGCCGCGCTCCGGCGACTCGAAGCCCAGCAGCAAGCGCATGATGGTCGACTTGCCGCATCCCGACTTCCCCACGAGCGCCACGTACTCGCCGGGCCGCACCTTGAAGGAGAGGTCCTGCAGCACGTACGGCTGGTTTTCGGCATAGCGGAAGGACACGCCGGATACCTCGATGCTGCCGGAAAGCGACTCCACGGACGGCTTGTCCTCGGCAGTCTCGGGCGTGGCTTCCAGAATGGGGGAAACCATGCCGAGCATGGGGCGGATGCGCGCGATTTGCCCGGCGACGCCGGCAAGTGCCATGATGGCACCGGTGACCTGGCCATACGCTGCGTTGAAAGCCATGTAGTTCGCCACGCTCACCTGCGAGACGCCCGCCAGGTAGTAGATGGCGATGTTGCCCAAGAGGCCGATGAGCCCCACGAGGGCGGGCAGTGCGCGGACCAGTGTCGGGCGGTTGTAGGCGGGACGCGCGTACGCCGCATAGCCGTCGGCCCACTTGGCGAAGGCGCGGTCCTCGGCACCGGCGAGCTTGATCTTCTGAATGCCATTCAGAAGCGCCGTCACCAGGCCGGACAGTTTCGCGGACGACTCCATCGTCTCGCGCTCGTACCGGACGGTGACGAGGGTCGCGAACGCGGTCAGCGCCGCCTGCACAATGACGACGCCCAGCGCCGGCAGGGCAAGCGCCGGGGTGTACGCGCCAATCTGGAAAATGTAGACGATGGCAAGCACGGCGGAAAGGCCCGTGCCCAGGAGGATCGAGGTTATGAGCTGCGCGATCATGGTGACGCTCGACACGCGGCTTCCCAAATCGCCCGACGAGTATTCCTTGAAGAACGACGTGGGCAGCGACAGGACGCGCGCAAACGTGGCGGCTTCGGTGACCACGTCGAGCTTCATCGTGACGCGCGACATCACGAGGTTTCGGCATGCGCTGAAGAGCGCCGTCGAAACGGAAACGCCCAGCAGCAACGCGGCGATGGGCAGGATGAGGCTCGCCTGGCCCGAGGGCGCGACGACGCCGAAGGCAACCTGGTTCGCCCACGCCGGCGCGAGGCCGATGAGCGTCACGACGAGCGCCGCGGCGAGCACGAGCAGGTAGTCGTTGCGGTCGAAGATATGGAAGATGAAGTTCACCAAGTCGCGAATCTTCAGGGGCTTCGCGGGCAGCGGCCGGTAGAACAGCACCGCCTCTTGCTCGATGTGCGCCGCGACCTCGCGCGTCACGCGCACCTTGCGCCCGGTGCCGGGCTCCAGGTAGTAGTAGCCCCGCACGCCACGCGGCAGGAGCGCGATGGTCTCGCCGGTGTCGAGCTTGCCCAGGATCGCCCCGAACGCCTTGACGTGCCAGTCCTTCTCGAGCCGGATCGTGCGGCGCATCGTTCCCGTGGGGCGGCACAGCCAATCGATGCGCTCGACGGCGTCCTTCACGCCCTCGGGGACATCCCCAGGCTCCATGTCCAGGTACTTCAGGCAGGCCTTGGCGGCGCCATCCAATTGCTCGATGTCGTCAACGCTGAAGCGCGGGGCGGCTTTCGCCTCGCTCACGCTGGCGGCGAGCTTCGCATAGGCGCGCTCGGTGAGCGCCGAATCCAGCTTCGCACGCGTCTCGATCTGTGATTCCATCCACCTAGTCATTGCGCACCAACTCCGCATAGGCACCATCGGCAGCGATCAGTTCGGAATGCGTGCCACGTTCGACGACCTTGCCTTCGTCGAGCACGATGATCTCATCGCAATCACGGATGGTGGACAGGCGATGCGCCACGACGATGCAGGTGATGCCGCGGTCGCGGATGCGCCGGATGACCTCGGCTTCGGTCTGCGCGTCAAGCGCGCTCGTGGCCTCGTCGAGGATGATGATGGTGGGATCCTGCGCGAGCACGCGGGCGATCTCGATGCGCTGCAGCTGGCCGCCGCTGAAGTTGCGGCCGCCGGGAAGCACGCGGCTGGAATACCCGCCCTCGCGGTCCAAGATGAGGTCGTGGATGCCCGCATCGCGGCACGCGAGAATGACCTCGTAGTCCTCGATGGAGTTGTCCCACAGCTTCACGTTGTTCGAAACGGAATCGTCGAAGGCGACGATGTCCTGGTCGACCACGGCGAGCGACCCGCGCAGCACCGCGCGCGGAACCTCGCGCAGCGGCGTCCCGTCAAACGAAACCGCGCCCGACCACGGGTCGTACAGGCCGCTCACGAGCTTGGCGATGGTGGATTTGCCGCAACCCGACCCGCCGACGAGCGCGACCCATTGGCCGGGCTCCAAATGCAGGTCGAAGCCCTCGATGAGCGGCGGCTCGAGCGGCGAATACCCGAAGGTCACCTGGTCGAGGTCCACGCGGCCGCGAAGCTTCCCGTTGCCCAGGGAATCGACATCGACCGGCTCCTCGTGCTCTTCGGGAACATCCACGGGATAGCGCATCACGTCCTCGACGCGCTCCATCTGCGTCTGCGTTTCCTGAATCGCCTGGCCCAGGCTGATGATCTCGTTGAAAGGCGCCATGAACGACGCGAGGAATCCGTTGAACGCGAGCAGCGCGCCCGGTGTGAACGCGCCTTGCACGATGAGCCAGATGCCCAGGACGAGCACGGCGATGTTCGCGAGCTGCGACAGGAGTGCAGGCACCATGCCCAGGTATTCGTTCAGGCGCGTCGTGCGGACGGACGCCTCGTTCACCGCGGCCTGGTACCCGGCCCAGCGCCCGAAATATCCTTCCTCGGCGCCGGCGGCCTTGATGGTCTCGATCATCTCGATGCCGCCGATGGTCGTGGCGTACAGCTTGCCGGCGCTCATCGCGCTCGCGCGCGAGATGTTCACGCGCTTCTTCGAGATGTAGTGCGCCATCGCGGCGTTCGCCACCACGGTGAGCAGGCCCACCACGGTGAGCAGCACGCTGTAGTTGATCATGATGAGCAGGTACAGCACGAGCATCGTGCAATTCACGAGCACCGGTGCCAGCTGCCCCACCAGGATGAACGCGATGGTTTCGTTCATGGATTGGCGTTGCTGCAGGTCGCCCACCATGCGCTGCGCGTAGAATCCCACGGGCAAATGCAGCAGATGGCGCATGAACCGCGACGACGACACCACGGCGATTTTGCCCTGGATACGCGCGATGTACACGGCGTTCAAGACGGTCACGATGCCGGTGATGAGCGCGAGCACGAGCATGACCACCATAAGCGGCACGAGCCAGTCGGGATTGTCCCGGGTGAGGATGCGGTCCATGAAGACTTGCCCGAGCGACGTGTTCAGGATGCCCACCACCGAGGTGATGGCGGCCGTGAGCATGACGAACGCGATGGCGGGGCCGAGCCCCTCCAGGCGTTTGCGCGCATACTTCAAGATGTCGGGCTTCGACCCGCCTTCCTTGAACGCGTCGGTCTTCTCGAATACGAGGACGATGCCGGTGAACGATTCCTCGAACTGCTCCATGGGCACCTTCACCTGACCGCGCGCCGGGTCGTTGATGACGGCCTTGTTTCCCCTGAAGCCATCGAGCACGACGAAGTGGTTGAAGTTCCAGAAGAGTATGCACGGGAACGAGCCCTTGCTGCGCAGGGCTTTGGCGGAATACGTCATGCCCTTTGCCGTGAGCCCATAGCTGCGCGCGGCCTTGAGGATGTTGGATGCTTTCGACCCGTCACGCGACACGCCGCAATCGGCGCGCACGCGTTCGAGCGGCACCCATCTACCGTAATACGCCAGGATCATCGTGAGACAGGCGGCACCGCATTCAAGCGCCTCCATCTGCATGACCTGGGGAACTTTGGCCACCTTCCCCATGCCGCTAATCCCAATTCAACACGAGGCTGATGGGAGCCACGCGCTCGGTCGTGATATTCGTTGCGAGCGGAACGCCGTTCGCGAGGCCGGACACATCGCCGTCGAAGGTCACCTGATACGCCCAATCGCCCGGCATGAGGGTGCTCACGAGATAGTCGCTCTCGAGCACCTCGCTCGCCTCTTGACGAGAGAGGGGCACCGGCGTCACGTTCTTGACCGTCATCGACTTCCCGCCGACGTTCGCCACGTCGCCTGTGTTCACCTTCGCGGCATCTTCTGCCGAAAGGAAGCAAATCGCCTGCTTGTTCACGGACACGCCCGTCGCCGACACGCTTGTGGTCACGGCGCCCAGGAAACCCCACAGCAGAAGCCCCACGAGCAGCACGGTGCATGCGAGCAGGACCACCCAAACGCTCGGGTTCGTTACCTGGATGTATTTGTCCAAATCATCAGGGCTGCGGAGCTTTTCCGTCGCCTTTTGATTGAATATGGAACGCGCCACATCGGGCATGTGCTCGCTCCTCTCGGGAATTCAGGATGCCATCACGTGTCGTTTTCGTGCCTTACAGTATAAGAACTATGGCCGGAATTGCGACAAACAATCCTTTCGGGGCGAAAACAGAAACAGCCTCCCTCGGAAGGCCGTCCGCATGTGCGTATGCGCTATCGTCACGTCATTCTATCTGTTGCTGGTCTTCCTGGGGGTCCGCAAACGGCGTGCCTGCCGCCGCCAGAAGCTCAAGTTCATCGTCTTTAAGCACGGAAATCTCGGGGCGGGAATCGCGACCCAGCACCTTCAGGCAACGCTGAAGCAGGACCTCACGGAATGACTCGGTCGCTGCCGAGAAATCGGTTTTGAGAATACGAACGATGCGCCGCTCTTCCATGTTCGCCCCCTTTGCTTCCCTCGCATTTGCCAATTATATTGAGTTATACGCATCGGGTATGCGATTTGTCCCTTGCTTTTTCCGCTAATTTTTGAACCCTATAACTTTCACGCTGCCGGGGCTGGTATCCGCCGACGGTGTCATCCCGAGCGAAGCGGGCGCAGCCCGCGTAGTCGAGGGCCTCCGCACAGGAGGTCCCTCGGCTCGCTTCGCTCGCTCGGGATGACAACGAAAGGGGCCCTCCCATTGTCATCCCGAGCGGAGCGGGCGCAGCCCGCGCAGCCGAGGGACCTCCTGCCGCCGGATTGCCCGTCCATCAGGCCCGGCGCCGCTCAGTTTTGATGTGAAAGCAGGGGTACGGCAAAAACAAGCAGCAAAGATGCCGCAATCGAAAAATCGGTGCTGCGGGGAAATGGGCTAGTCGACGACGGAGCGCATTTTGGCGATGGCGCGGGCGAGTCGCGTCGACACCGTCGAGGCATTCAGCCCCAGGTGTTCGGCAATCTCGACATTGCGCATGCCGCCGTAGTATTTCAGGAACACCAGCTCGCGGTCCTCGTCTGGCAACACGCCAAGCAGCTGCTTCGCAAGCTCGCGATCGTCAACGCCATCTTGCTCGCCAGGAACGGCAACCCGTGATTCGGGCACGTCTTCAATCGGGCTCGTGATGCGCAGCTTCCGGTAATGGCTGTTCGCACAGTTCTTCGCGATGGCCACAACCCATGTGGAGAACTTCGAACGCGTGGGATCATACCGGTGGAAGTTTCGCGCCGCCTTCAGGAACGCTTCCGCAACGATGTCCTCGACGGCCGCGTCACCGGCCATGCGATAGAACACAAAGCTGTACACAAAGGGATAGCATTCACGGTAGAGTTGCTCGAATTCGCGTTCCCTGTTGGAATCCATCGCCTGAGGCGACATCGTATGTCGAGACGAATCCAGCGTGGGGCCTCCTAAGGATAAAGCCAAAGCACCCCACAATTGTAGGAATAGAACCGCAACAACACCGTCTCACAAAAGCGCGGAATTATCGCAATAACGCTGCTTTGGTGGTCTCTGCCCAGGAGTACTGGTTCATGTATTCACCGTTCCATGAATTGATGGCGATCGGGTCGCCCTCCAGGAACGCATAGTAATCGCAGGTTACCTTCGTCATGTCGATGCCTATGGCGCCGTACCGTTTCACGATGACGTCGCCGTGACCGCAGGCGTCGAGCGAACGTTTCAGGTCGGCGGCGAGCGTGCGCAGGTATGACCCGCTCGTCTTGCCGGCATGAGAGGAATCCTCCCACAAAACGGCCTCGGTTTCATGCATGCCCACAACGGCTCCCCGGCGGTCGACGAGGAACGCCAGCAGCTCTTTGGTCTTGCCGCGCTTGAACGCGACGGCCTTGCCTTGGGCGAAGACCTCGAAGTCGCCGAAACACCGTACGACGAGCTTGTTCGTATCGCGGTGGAGCTGGGGGAACCGCAGGTTCTCGAGCTCGGTCGCAACGTCGGCGGCCGTGATGGGCTTGGTAAGGTAGCCCGAGCTGTGCATGGCGAACGCCTCGGCCATGTATTCATCGTACCCCGTGGCGAACACGATGTTGATGCGCGGGTTATGGCGCTTGAGCTCGCGGGCAAGCTCGATGCCATTCATGCCGGGCATGTCCACGTCGACGAAAGCCACGTCGAACTGATCGAGATCGGGCAACGCAAGCGTCTCGGCGGCACTGCCGCACGAGACGACGTCGGAGGTGGGGGACGCTTCGTTGATAGCGCGCACCAGCACCTTGCGCGGCATCGCCTTATCGTCTATCGCGAGAATCCTCACCGCTCCCCCTCCTTTTTCGGAATGTGAACGACCACGGTCGTGCCCACTCCGAGCTCGCTTTGCACATCCATCGTACCATTGCACATCGCCGCGAGGCGCGACCGCGTGTTTGCAAGCCCCACGTGAGCCTCGCCGTCTATGATTGCATCCGGATCGAAGCCGATGCCGTTGTCGATGATGGTGACAGTATGCTCGTCGGGCAGCTCTCGCGTGCGCACCACCACGGTGCCGCCTTCCACCTTGCCCCCGATGCCGTGCTTCACCGCGTTTTCGACGAGCGTCTCGATGGCCAGCGCCGGCACCGAGAAATCGGCGTCCTGCATGTCGATCTCGTATTCCAGGCGGTTTTCATCGGACGTGCGCTCGAGCTCCAAGAAGGTGCGCACATGCTCCATCTCGACGGAAATGGGCACAGGCGTCGTGCGCTTGAGGGAATTCAGGTTCGCGCGCAGATACCGCGAGAACGACGCGATGGCCTGCTTCGCGAGCTGCGGATCTTCGTCGCACAGGCCGTAAATCGTGTCGAGCGTGTTGAAGAGGAAATGCGGCTGGATTTGCGAGACCATCACCGCGATGCGGCTTTCGGCCGCTTCGGTTTGCGCGCGGGCCAGCTCCTCGGTGCGCTGCACGAGCATGTTCGACGAGTGGCGTTGCATCTCGAAGAACAGGAGAATCAGTCCCAGAATCGAGACCGCCATCACCAGGTTGATGCCGTAGACCGACATCTGGATCACGGACGTGATGATGGGGGTGATAGCGAAGAAGAACATGATGGCATGCGCCATCGTTCCCAATCGCTCTCGTTCGCGTGTCGCGATGATGCCAATGCCCAGGCTTGCGACAACCACAAATGCAAGCGCAACCCAGTACAGGTCAGTGCGGTGATACACGTTGCTGTCGTCGATATGGTAGAACACGCCGAAAAGCGTGAGCAGGCACATGATGGCCGCGCCGACGGCGATTCCCACGCGCCACCAACGATGCGGGTTTCCCCCCGCCTCTTCGATGCGGTCACACAGATACACGACGATGGCGACGATCAGCATATAGCCGCTCATGTACGTTGCCGCGTTCCCGACATGCGTGGCAATCCATGCGGCGTTGCCCGGCTCGCCGCGATAAAGCCCGGCAAGCGCGTCGCCGCTCGCCCAGATGAACCCGAACGTGAACGCGGCGATCATATGGTTGCGGTATCGCCCGTCCACACGGGCGAACAGCAGGGTACAAGCGATTCCGATCAGGCAAAAGGCAGCACCCCACAGCTCAATAGCGATGTTGAGTTCCTGCACGCTGAACATGTGCATGTATGCAGCCTAACCTTGTGACGAACGGCTTGCGAGCGCGGCGGTTATGCGAGGGTGAGGATCTTGTCGAAGCCCGTCATGGTGAACACGTCCATGACATCGGGGATGACGTTCTTGAACACGAGGGAGCCACCGGCGACTGCATGCTTCTGCATGGCCACGATCACGCGCAGGCCCGCCGACGAGACGAACTCGCAGCTCGACATATCCACGACGATATCGTTCACGCCCTTGGCATACAGGTCCTTCGTATACGCTTCCAGCTGCGGAGAAGTATTGGTGTCCAGACGGCCCTCCACCGCGAATACCGTTGGCTTGCCTTCTTCCTTCAGCACGATTTCCATGGCTCGTTCCTTTCCAACCTTAGGCTTTGTGCCCGTTGCGCAGCTTACCATTGTTTGCCCATGTGCACCCGTGGGACGCCCCACTTCCGGAGCCGGGGCGTCCCATTATGCTTCATCTAAAAAACGAGGAGGGCCCCAGACCGGATAGGGACCCTCCTCTAAGCTGCCCGGCAGAATCGGGGGATGATTCTGCCAGAAGCTGTCAGAAGTCTACTACTTTGCAGGCACGAACTTGCACATCGTGGTGCCGCACTCGGGGCAGGTGCCCTTCAGCATAACGC